>JAABPX010000046.1 GCA_011391745.1 Comamonadaceae bacterium | reverse complement strand
GTCTTCGAGCATGTTCAAGCAGGCTTCGTTGGCACCGCCGTGGGCAGGACCCCACAAACACGCCACGCCCGCGGCGATGGCCGCAAACGGGTTGGTGCCCGACGAGCCACACAGGCGCACGGTGGAGGTGGAGGCGTTTTGCTCGTGATCGGCGTGCAGCGTGAAGATGCGGTCCATGGCGCGTTCAAGCACGGGGTTGACCACGTAGTCCTCGCAAGGTGTGCCGAACATCATGCGCAGGAAGTTGCCCGCGTAAGACAACTCATTGCGTGGGTACATGTATGGCTGACCGACGCCGTATTTGTAGGCCATGGCCACCAAGGTGGGCATTTTGGCGATCAAACGGATGGCGGCAATGCGGCGGTGCTCGGGGTTGTTGATGTCGGTGCTGTCGTGATAGAAGGCCGACAAAGCGCCCACCAAGCCCGTCAAGACGGCCATGGGGTGGGCATCACGGCGAAAGCCGCGCAAGAAAAACTGCATTTGCTCGTTGACCATGGTGTGTTGGTTCACCGTGGCGTGGAAGGTTTTGCTTTCTTGTGGGGTGGGCAATTCGCCGTTGAGCAGCAAATAGCAGGTGTCGAGGTAATCCACCTGGTTGGCCAGTTGTTCGATGGGGTAGCCGCGGTACAGCAATTCGCCTTTGTCGCCATCGATGTAGGTGATGGCCGACTGGCAAGACGCGGTGGACAGGAAACCGGGATCGTAGGTAAACATGCCCGTTTGGCCGTAGAGCTTGCGGATGTCGATCACGTCGGGGCCAATGTTGCCGTTGTACACGGGAAGCTCAACGGAAGGGCTGCCGTTGCTGAACGACAGGGTGGCTTTGTTGTCGGCGAGTTTCATGCGGTTTCCTTTGTTATTGCACGTCTTAAACGGTTGAACGGGCGGTGCGCAGCATGCCCAAGACTTCTGTGATGTCATCACGCAACAAGTCACCTTCGGGCAACTTGCGGGCCAACAACAAATCCAGCAGATCGTTGTCGGAGAGCTCCATTAAAACCCCGAGAGCTTGAGCCTGACTGACAGTCAAGCCAGAAGCGTGCCTGTCAAAGAAGCGCTCGATGAAGAGGTCGTTCTCCAGCAAGCCACGGCGGCAGCGCCAGCGCAGTTTGCTGAGGGCGCGCTCGTCGATCAGCGCATCTTTGGTGCAGGCGTTCATGCTTGGGTGGTGGATGCACTCAAATGGCGCGCATCACCATCATTTCTTTGATTTTGCCGATGGCCTTGGTGGGGTTGAGGTTCTTCGGGCAAACGTCCACGCAGTTCATGATGGTGTGGCAGCGGAAGAGTCGGTAGGGGTCTTCCAGGTTGTCCAAGCGTTCGGCGGTGGCGTGGTCGCGGCTGTCGGCAATGAAGCGGTAGGCTTGCAACAAGCCGGCGGGGCCGACAAATTTGTCGGGGTTCCACCAAAAGCTCGGGCAGCTGGTGGAGCAGCTGGCGCACAAAATGCACTCGTACAGGCCGTTGAGCTCTTCGCGCTCTTCGGGGCTCTGCAGGCGCTCTTTTTCGGGCGCCACGGTGTCGTTGATCAGGTAGGGTTTGATGCTGTTGTATTGCTTAAAGAACAGCGTCATGTCCACGATCAGGTCGCGCACCACCGGCAGGCCCGGCAAGGGCTTGAGCGTGATGACACCGGGCAGGGTGTTCATGTTGGTCAAGCAGGCCAAGCCGTTTTTGCCGTTGATGTTCATGGCGTCGGAGCCGCAAACGCCTTCGCGGCACGAACGGCGGAAGGAGATGGAGGGGTCCACCGCCTTGAGCTTCATGAGCGCATCCAACAACATGCGCTCGTGACCATCGAGTTCCACCTCAATGGTTTGCATGTAAGGCTTGGCGTCTTTTTCGGGGTCGTAGCGGTAGATTTTGAAGGTTCTTTTGGCCATGGGTGACTCCTGAATTAGAAGGTGCGAACCTTGGGCGGCACGGACGCAACGGTCAGCGGCTGCAGGTTGACGGGCTTGTAGGTGAGGCTGTTGTCGGCGCTGTGCCACAGGGTGTGCTTCATCCACTCGGCATCGTTGCGGCCCAGTGGGCACTGGGCGTCGTCGGCGGGGCGCTCGTAGTCGTTGACGGTGTGAGCGCCACGGCATTCGCGGCGGGCCGCGGCCGAGGTCATGGTGGCCTGAGCGCATTCGATCAGGTTTTCCACTTCCAGCGCTTCGATGCGGGCGGTGTTGAAGACCTTGGATTTGTCCTGCAAACCGATCGACTCGACGCGGGCGCGCATGGCGTTGATCTTGGCCACGCCTTCGTCCATGCTGGCTTGGGTGCGGAACACGCCCGCGTGCTGCTGCATGGCAGCGCGCAGGTCGCTGGCCACGTCTTGGGCGTATTCGCCCGAGGTGGCGTTGTCCAAGCGGGCCAAGCGGGCCAAGGTTTTGTCGGCGGCGTCGGCGGGCAGGGGTTTGTGGGTTTTGTTTTTGTCGTTGTACTGAACGATGTGGTTGCCCGCAGCGCGCCCAAACACCAACAAGTCCAACAGCGAGTTGGTGCCCAAGCGGTTGGCACCGTGTACCGACACACAAGAGCATTCGCCCACGGCGTACAAGCCATTGACCACCTTCTGCGCGCCTTGACCGTCGGGGGTGACGACTTGGCCGTTGATGTTGGTTGGGATGCCGCCCATTTGGTAATGGATGGTGGGCACCACGGGAATCGGTTCGCGGGTGATGTCCACGTTGGCAAAGTTCACGCCAATTTCATACACCGACGGCAAGCGCTTGTGAATGGTTTCGGCGCCCAAGTGGTCGAGTTTCAAGAGCACGTGGTCTTTGTTGGGGCCACAACCACGGCCTTCTTTGATTTCTTGGTCCATGCAGCGCGAGACGAAGTCGCGTGGGGCCAAGTCTTTGAGGGTGGGGGCGTAGCGCTCCATGAAGCGTTCGCCGTTGCTGTTGAGCAAAATCGCGCCTTCGCCACGGCAGCCTTCGGTCAAGAGCACGCCTGCGCCGGCCACGCCGGTGGGGTGGAATTGCCAGAACTCCATGTCTTGCAGCGGAATGCCTGCGCGCGCGGCCATGCCCAGGCCGTCACCGGTGTTGATAAAGGCGTTGGTGGAGGCGGCAAAAATCCGGCCCGCGCCGCCCGTGGCCAACAGGGTGGTCTTGGCTTCGAGGATGTAGGTCTCGCCGGTTTCCATTTCCAACGCGGTCACGCCGACCACGTCGCCTTCGGCGTCGCGGATCAGGTCCAGTGCCATCCACTCCACAAAGAAGGTGGTGCGGGCCTGCACGTTTTGTTGGTAGAGCGTGTGCAGCATGGCGTGGCCGGTGCGGTCGGCCGCGGCGCAAGCGCGTTGCACGGGCTTTTCACCGTAGTTGGCGGTGTGGCCGCCAAAGGGGCGCTGGTAAATCGTGCCGTCGGGGTTGCGGTCAAACGGCATGCCGAAGTGTTCGAGTTCGTACACCACCTTGGGGGCTTCGCGGCACATGAATTCAATGGCGTCTTGGTCGCCGAGCCAGTCGGAGCCTTTGATGGTGTCGTAGAAGTGGTAGTGCCAGTTGTCGTCGCTCATGTTGCCCAGCGAGGCACCGATACCGCCTTGGGCGGCCACGGTGTGCGAGCGCGTGGGGAACACTTTGGAGAGCACGGCGACCTTGAGGCCAGCGCGCGCGAGTTGCAGCGACGCACGCATGCCAGAGCCACCGGCTCCGACGATGACAACGTCAAATTGGCGTTTGGGGAGGTGAGCGGTTGCGGTCATGGCCTTAGATTCTCCAGAGAACTTGAACAGCCCAGCCCAAGCAGGACAAGAGCCAAACGAGGGTGAACACGTGCAACACCAGGCGAATGCCAGCGGGCTTGACGTAATCCATCCAGATGTCGCGCATGCCCACCCACACGTGGTAGGTCAGGGCCAAGAAAACGACGAAGGTCAGGCCCTTCATCCATTGGGGGGCAAAAATACCGGCCCAAGTTTCGTAGCCAACGGGGCCGCTGCTGAACATCACCTGCGCCAACACCACCGCGGTGAACAGCACCATGAGGGCGGCGGTGACGCGCTGAGCCAGCCAGTCGCGAAGGCCGTAGTGGGCGCCGGTGACGACGCGTTGAGAACCGTAATTGACAGACATTTTCTGTGTTCCTTTCGTGGGTTCAGTACAAACCAAACAGCTTGGCACCCAAGACCACGGTCAGGCCCAGGCTGAGCACCAGGGTGACGATGGCCGATGACTTGCCGAATTGCTTGGACACGGCGTGGCGCACATCCATGTAGAGGTGGCGCACACCGGCAATGAGGTGGTGCAGGTAGGCCCAAATGATGGCCAAGACCAGCAGCTTGAAGAACCAGCCGGGCACAAAGCCCAAACCCGCGCTGAAGGCCGAGGTGAAGACGTCGAAGGAAATTTCGGAGGACAGCGAGGTGTCGAACATCCAAACCATCAGCGGCAACAAAACAAACATCAGGCCACCGCTGGCGCGGTGCAAGATGGACACCCAACCGGCGGGCGGCAAACGGTAGGTGGTGAGGTCTTTGAAGGCGTTGATGTTGCGAAATTCACGCCGCTGGGGTTTCAGCTCGGTCATGTGTTTGGCTTTCTTACGGGGTTGGAGACTGGGTGGGCGGGCATGTAACCGGTTGGTAACCGTTTCATGGGGTGGCAAATTCTAGGGCAATGCAAGATACCGCAGCCTGACAGTGGGGTGTTGGTGCAGGGACTTTGTGGGGCATGGTCAGCTCAGGTCGTTGCGGTAGTGGTGGGCCTCGGTGCGGTAATGGGCGCGGCGCAACTCCATGGGCACGTCGTTGTAGGTGTAGGCCAAGCGCTCCACCATGAGCACCGGCGCGCCCATGGTCACGGCCAAGCGTTCGGCCACTTCGGCGTTGGCGGCGACGGCCTTGATTTTTTCTTCGGCCCGCACCATGCGCACACCAAATTGGGCCTCGAATAAGGCGTACATGGGGCCTTGGTCTTGGGCCAGGGTGTCTTGGGTCAGGCCTTTGAACGGGCCACCGGGCAGCCAGAGTTCTTCCAGAATCGTGGGCGTGTCGGCAAAGGCCAGCACGCGCTTGACTTCAAGCACCGGGTCGCCCGTGCGCAATTGCAACTGACGCGCCACGTCCGCCGGTGCCCGCAGGCGTTTGCACTCAACGATGTGTCGCGCCGCGGGGCCTTGGCTGTCCAGGTTGCCGCTGTCGGGCATCAAGCGCAAAAAGCGGTATTGGGTGTGTTGCTCGGCGTGCGTGGCCACAAACGTGCCCTTGCCTTGGCGGCGCACCAGCAGGTTGTCGGTGGCCAGCTCATCGATCGCTTTGCGCACCGTGCCTTGGCTGACGCGAAAGCGGGCGGCCAAATCGAATTCGCTGGGAATCATGTCGCCGGGTTTCCATTCCCCGGCTTGCAAGCTGCGCAGAATCAGGCCTTTGATCTGTTGGTACAGCGGACTGAAGGACGGGCTCGAGCCGTTCCATGCGGCGGACGCGTCGCCCACAGCCGTCTGGGGCGGGTCCGAAAGGGGAGGGGTTTGGGCGGGCATTTGCAAGAAAGAGTAACACCAAAAGCCTGCCAATCATATCTTATATAAGACATAAGACAAATTGACGAATGGGGGTCAAGGGGTTACACTTGGGTTTCATTTTTTTTCCCTCTTCACCGCTTATTTTTGGAGTTTCACCATGAGCAAAAAGCCCGTCCGCGTGGCCGTTACTGGCGCTGCAGGTCAAATCGGTTACGCCCTGTTGTTCCGCATCGCTTCCGGCGAAATGTTGGGCAAAGACCAGCCTGTCATCTTGCAATTGCTCGAAATCCCCGACGAAAAAGCCCAAAAAGCGCTCAAGGGCGTGATGATGGAACTCGACGACTGCGCCTTCCCGCTGCTCGCTGGCATGGAAGCTCACAGCGACCCCATGACCGCCTTCAAAGACACCGACTACGCCCTGTTGGTGGGCTCGCGCCCCCGCGGCCCCGGCATGGAGCGCGCTGAGTTGCTCGCCATCAACGGCGCCATCTTCACCGCCCAGGGCAAGGCCTTGAATGCCGTGGCTTCGCGCAATGTCAAGGTGCTCGTGGTCGGTAACCCCGCCAACACCAACGCTTACATCGCTATGAAGGCCGCACCCGACCTTAAGCCCGGCAACTTCACTGCCATGCTGCGCTTGGACCACAACCGCGCCGCCAGCCAGCTGGCCGCCAAAACTGGCAAGGCCGTCTCGAGCATCAAGAAACTGGCCGTCTGGGGCAACCACTCGCCCACCATGTACGCCGACTACCGCTTCGCCACCATCGACGGCGCGTCGGTCAAAGACATGATCAACGACCACGACTGGAACGCCAACGTGTTTTTGCCCACCGTGGGCAAGCGCGGTGCCGCCATCATCGAAGCGCGTGGCCTGTCCAGCGCCGCCTCGGCCGCCAACGCCGCCATTGATCACATGCGCGACTGGGCCTTGGGCACCAACGGCGAGTGGGTCACCATGGGCATTCCTTCGCAAGGCTGGTACGGCATTCCGAAGGACGTCATGTTCGGCTTCCCCGTCACCTGCGCCAACGGCGAATACACGGTCGTTGAAGGCTTGGAAATCGACGCGTTCAGCCAGTCTTGCATCGACAAAACCTTGGCCGAATTGCAAGGTGAGCAAGAAGGCGTGAAGCACCTGCTGTGAACCGGCCCATGAGCGCTGCCCACCCCCGCGATGTGTTGCTCGGCGCCCAAGCTTCGGCTGGGGCTTTGCCGGTCTGCGATCACTACAGCGGTGTGGCGGCGCGCATGGAAAAAAGCCTGCGCCTGCAAGTCGAACTCTGCGAAGAGTTCGGCGCGGCCGTGATGGACGTGACGCTGGACTGCGAAGACGGTGCGCCGGTGGGTGGCGAAGCCGATCACGCCGCCTTGGTCACCGAACTGGCGCTGCAAGCCCCGGCCGGTGCCCGTGTGGCCGTTCGGGTGCACGCCACCGACCACCCCGCATTTGAAGCCGATGTGGCCCACATCGCAGGCCGTGCCGCTCACCGTTTGTGCCACCTCATGGTGCCCAAGGTCGAGTCTTTGGCCGATGTGCAGCGCGCCGTGTCTGCGCTGGACGCTGCGGGTGCAACGGTCTTACCGCTGCACGTGCTCATCGAGTCGCCCGCTGCCGTCCACCGCGCCTTTGACATCGCCGCGCACCCGCGCGTGCAGTCGCTGAGCTTTGGTTTGATGGACTTTGTCTCCGCCCACGCGGGGGCTTTGCCCGCTTCGGCCATGACGCTCAATGGCCAGTTCAGCCACCCCCACGTGCTGCGCGCCAAGCTCGACATCGCCGCGGCCTGCCATGCCCACGGCAAGGTGCCGTCGCACAACGTGGTCACCGAGTTCAAAGACGCGGTGGCCTTGGAGCAGGCCGCACGTCAGGCCGCCCAGCAGTTGGGCTACACCCGCATGTGGAGCATCCACCCGGACCAAATTCGGCCCATCTTGCGTGCGTTCGCGCCCAGTTCGGACGAGGTGCACACCGCCGCCGAGATCATCGACCAGGCCGCCGCGTGCGACTGGGCGCCGCTGCAGCACGAAGGCCGTTTGCACGATCGCGCCAGTTTTCGTTTGTATTGGCAGTGTTTGGTGCGTGCGCACCAAACCGGCCAGCCTTTGCCCGACAGCGCTTTGCGCTGGTTTCATTGAGTTTTTTCGGTCCATCCAAGGAGTCTTTTATGTCCCAATTCCTCACCGATTACCGCGCCCACGTCGCCGAACGCGCCGCCTTGGGCATCCCGCCGCTGCCGCTCGACGCCAAACAGGTCGCGGCCCTGATCGAGCTGATCAAGAACCCACCCGCTGGCGAAGACGCCTTTTTGATGGATTTGCTCACGCACCGTGTGCCACCGGGCGTGGACGACGCCGCCAAGGTCAAAGCCTCTTTCTTGGCCGCAGTGGCGCACGGCGATCTCAGCGTGGGCCTGATCTCCAAAGCCAAGGCCACCGAGCTGCTGGGCACCATGGTCGGCGGCTACAACGTGCACCCACTCATTGAGTTGCTGGACGACGCTGAGGTGGCCGCCGTGGCCGCTGAAGCCCTGAAGAAAACCTTGTTGATGTTCGACTTCTTCAACGACGTGGCCGACAAAGCCAAGGCCGGCAACGCCCGCGCCAAAGAAGTCATGCAAAGCTGGGCCGAGGCCGAGTGGTTCACCACCCGCCCCGAAGTCGAGAAGAAAATCACCGTCACCGTGTTCAAAGTGCCCGGCGAGACCAACACCGACGACCTCTCGCCAGCGCCCGACGCGTGGAGCCGCCCCGACATCCCGCTGCACTACCTGGCCATGCTCAAGAACACCCGTGCGGGTGCGGCGTTCAAGCCCGAAGAAGACGGCAAGCGCGGCCCCATGCAGTTCGTTGAAGACCTCAAGAAAAACGGTCACTTGGTCGCCTACGTGGGCGACGTGGTGGGCACCGGTTCCAGCCGAAAATCGGCCACCAACTCGGTGATCTGGGCCACCGGCCAAGACATCCCCTTTGTGCCCAACAAGCGTTTTGGTGGCGTCACCTTGGGCGGCAAAATCGCCCCCATCTTCTTCAACACCCAGGAAGACTCCGGCGCTTTACCGATTGAAGTCGACGTGTCGAAGTTGGAGATGGGCGACGTCATCGACATCCTGCCCTACGACGGCAAGATCGTGAAAAACGGCACCACCGTCACCGAGTTCAAACTCAAAAGCGATGTGCTGTTTGACGAAGTGCGCGCCGGCGGCCGCATCAACCTGATCATTGGCCGCAGCCTGACCGCCAAGGCCCGCGAGTTCTTGGGCCTGCCCGCGTCCACCGTGTTCCGCTTGCCCGCGCCGCCCGCCGCCACCCAAGCCGGTTTCACGCTGGCCCAGAAGATGGTCGGTCGCGCGGTTGGTTTGCCAGAAGGCCAAGGCGTGCGCCCCGGCACTTACTGCGAACCCAAGATGACCACCGTGGGTTCACAAGACACCACCGGCCCCATGACCCGCGACGAGTTGAAAGACTTGGCCTGCTTGGGTTTCAGCGCCGACATGGTCATGCAGTCCTTCTGCCACACCGCCGCTTACCCCAAGTCGGTGGACGTCAAGACCCACCGCGAACTGCCCGCCTTCATCAGCAACCGCGGCGGCGTGTCGCTGCGCCCCGGCGACGGCGTGATCCATTCTTGGCTCAACCGCTTGCTCTTGCCCGACACCGTGGGCACGGGCGGTGACTCGCACACCCGTTTCCCCATCGGCATTTCCTTCCCCGCCGGTTCTGGCTTGGTGGCCTTTGGTGCCGCCACCGGCGTGATGCCTCTGGACATGCCCGAGTCGGTGCTGGTTCGCTTCAAAGGCGAAATGCAGCCCGGCGTGACCCTGCGCGACTTGGTGCACGCGATTCCGTTGTACGCCATCAAAAAAGGCCTGCTCACCGTGGCCAAGTCCGGCAAGATCAACGAGTTCTCGGGCCGCATCTTGGAAATCGAAGGCTTGCCCAACCTCAAGGTGGAGCAGGCGTTTGAATTGTCCGACGCGTCCGCCGAGCGTTCGGCCGCCGGTTGCACCATCAAGCTCAACCCCGAGCCGATCAAGGAATACCTCACCAGCAACATCGTGCTGATGAAGAACATGATCGCCAACGGCTACGAAGACAAGCGCACGCTGCAGCGCCGCATCGAGAAGGTCCAGGCCTGGCTTGACGCGCCCAACCTGTTGGAGGCCGACAAGGACGCCGAATACGCGCACGTCATCGAGATCGACATGAACGAGATCAAAGAGCCGATCCTGTGCTGCCCCAACGACCCGGACGACGCCAAGTTCCTGAGCGACGTGGCGGGCACCAAGATCGACGAAGCGTTCATCGGCTCGTGCATGACCAACATTGGCCACTTCCGCGCTGCGGCCAAGCTGCTCGGCGGCAGCCGCGACATCCCCGTCAAGCTGTGGGTGGCCCCACCGACCAAGATGGATGAGAGCGAGCTGATCAAAGAAGGCCACTACGCCAACTTCGGCGCCGCCGGTGCCCGCACCGAAATGCCCGGCTGCTCGCTGTGCATGGGCAACCAAGCCCAGGTGCGCGAAGGCGCGACCGTGGTCTCCACCTCGACGCGCAACTTCCCCAACCGCTTGGGCAAAAACACCAACGTGTTCTTGGCCAGCGCGGAATTGGCGGCGATCGCCTCCAAGCTGGGGCACATCCCCACCGTGGCCGAATACCACGAAGCCATGGGCATCGTGAACAAAGACGGCGCGGCGATCTACAAGTACATGAACTTCGACCAGATTGACGAGTACGTGGAGAATGCCAAGGGCGTGGTGGCCTAAAGGCTTGCTGAGTGAATAAAAAACGGCCCAGGGAGCGATCCCTGGGCCGTTTTGTTTGAAACACGTTCGTGGCGCCCCATGTGAAGGGTCACAAGGAGCTGCGTCCTTACTTGGGATCTTTTATTTCATGGCCCAAATAGCCACCCACGGCGGCGCCGCCCAATGTGCCGGCGGCACTGCCGCCCGACAGGATCGAGCCGCCCACGGCCCCCACACCAGCACCAATGGCCGTGGATTTCTCTTGTTCTGACATGCCCGCGCAGCCGTTCAAAAGCACGAACGACAGGGTGCCGCACAGCACGGCGAAGGTTTTGAAAAAGGTATGCATGGTGTGCCTCTGGAATGTATCGACCAACGTTCGCCAGTTGCGAACACACCCAATTTACGTGGCGGCGCGGGCGCTGTCTGTTCGCTCACCCACGGTGTGCGGTAGCAGAGCCTTTTCACCCCCGGCCAGTGGCATCGCCTGCGAAGGGTTGGCCAGACGGGCATAAGATGGGCCTACTGTGGCACTGTCAGGTTTGAACATGAAACGACTTCTCATTTTGGGTGCCACCGGCCTCGTCGGCCAACAGGTGTTGGCGCAAGCCCTGGCCGACCCCAGCGTGGCGCAGGTCGTGGCCCCCACACGGCGCACGCTGACGCCCCATCCCAAACTGCTGAACCCCACCGTGGATTTCAAAGCTTTGCCGCAGGCCGATTGGTGGGCGGCGGACGCGGTGGTGTGCTGCCTGGGCACCACGCTCAAGCTGGCGGGCTCACCCGCCGCGTTTCGCGAAGTGGACCACGACCATGTGCTGGCCGCTGCGCGCATGGCCCAAGCGGCGGGCACGCCGACCTTTGCCTTGAACTCGTCGCTGGGCGCATCGGCTGGCAGTGGCAATCTGTACTTGCGCACCAAGGGCGAGACGGAAGTGGGCCTGGCGGCGCTGGGTTTTGCCTCGTTGACGCTGGTGCGGCCGTCTTTGTTGGACGGCGGTCCTCGGCCCGACTCCAGGCTCGGCGAGGCGGTGGGCCTCTGGTTGTTTCGGCTGGCTCGCCCCCTCATTCCGGCGCGTTACCGCGCTGTGCGCACCGAGGCCGTGGCGCACGCCTTGCTGCAAGCGGTGCGACAGGCCAAGCCAGGCCGCTGCTGGGTTGAAAACGCAGAGATCACACCGCCTTGAGCCAGTCGGCCAGCTCGGTCGCGACCGGCTTGCCATGCTCGGACAGAAACGCGAGGAGTCGCGCAGGGGTCATCGACACCACCCGCTCCTCAGGAAATCCCAGGGCATCGATTTTGCTGAGCGCCACATCCACATCACCGACGGTGTAGTGCACGTGTGAATCGCTCGACAGCACCACTTTCCAGTCAAGGCGCATCACCGTTTCAAGAATTTCAACGCAATGCGGCTCACTGCCCAGACGCGAACTGACGAACGATGAATTGTTGATCTCGATGAGCACGTTGTTGTCCCGTGCAGCGCGCACCACCTCTTCGATGTTGATCGGGTAGTTCGGGTTGCCCGTGTGCCCCAAGATCTGAATCAAACCGGATTCCATGGCGGCGATCATGGCGGCGGTGTGGGTGTTTCGGTCGCTGGGGGGATACACCGGCTCATGGAAACTCGCGATCCCAAAATCCATAAAGCCCATCAGGGTCGCGTTCACATCGAGAACGCGGGCGCTCGGCAAGATGTTCGCTTCGATGCCCCGCAACATCGCCACACCGTACTTGACCCTGGGCAGCACCCGCATATTGCCGAAGTGCCACGGGTGGGGCGAGTCGGGCATCTCGGGGCCATGGTCGGTGATGCTGAACAGCTGAAGCCCTTTGGCTGCGGCCTCTTTGAAATACTCATCGACCGTCGAAAACGCATGTGTGCTGGCGACCGTGTGGGCGTGGGTATCGGTCAAATGGCGCATCAGCTCTCCTGTGGTTAATTCAGGAGTGTAAGCATGCGTTGCTACTGATGTGAGTTGAACCAAGACGCTGGAGTTTTGTTTGGCTTGTAGCTTAAGGCGCTACTACAGTGCGCCCAAAATGACCAAGACCTCTCAGCGCCATCATGGGGACTGCACCCTCTACTAAGGCCGTCATGACTCGCATGCACAACCCCCCGCACCCAGGGGAAGTCCTTCGGGAGTATCTGGGCGACATCACGATCACCGAGGCCGTTGTCAAGCTAGTAGTCAACCGTGTCACGCTCTCGCGTGTGGCGTCTGGCGCAGCAGGCGTTTCTGCCGACATGGCCTACCGCCTTGCACAAGCCTTCGGCACCAGTGCCGAAATGTGGGCCGGCATGCAGATGCAATACGACCTTTACCAAGCCGGCAAGGTCAAACGCCCCAAGATTGAGCGCTTGGCGGCCTGATCGCTAGCAGCGCCTGCCCAGAGTGCTCTGATGAGGGGAATCCTCATCCTATAGGTATAGGCCGCAGGGAAGCTGGGCTCAAGTCTTGCATTGAAACATTAGAGCCCATTCTGTGCTGCCCCAATGACCCGGACGATGCCAAGCTTTTGAGCGACGTGGCGGGCTCCAAAATCGACGAAGCTTTCATTGGCCACTTCCGCGCCGCCGCCAAGCTGCAGGGCGGCCAACGCGACATCCCCGTCAAACTGTGCATGGGTAACCAGGCGCAGGTGCGTGAAGGCGCCACCGTGGTGTCCACCTCCACTCGCAACTTCCCCAACCGCTTGGGCAAAAACACCAACGTGTTCTTGGCCAGCGCGGAATTGGCGGCGATTGCGTCCAAGCTGGGGCATATCCCGACGGTCGCCGAGTACTTTGATGCCATGGGCATCGTGAACAAAGACGGCGCGGCGATCTACAAGTACATGAACTTCGACCAGATTGACGAGTACGTCGAAAACGCCAAGGGCGTGGTGGCCTAAAGGCTTGCTGAGTGAATAAAAAAACGGCCCTTCGGGGCCGTTTTTGTTGACCGCCCTAGCTCAGGGGTTTGAGCGCTCTTCAAATGTTCACACATTTCGTCGCATGCGATTTAATTTCGTATCTGTATTTGTTCGAATGCTCTCTTGTTCCATAATCTTGCTTGTTTTATTGGGTTCGGCTTTGGTCTACCAAGCGATTAAAAGCCCGGAATTCGGCGCAGACGTCACGACCTTGTTCAAGAAGGTCAAACTGTCCGATGAATTGGGGCAACTCCAAGTTCAGCGGTTTCAACCTGTTATCAAATACTAGCCATGGCACTAAAAAACACCCTGCAAGGCATCATTTTTTTGTTGGCCATAGCCTTGTCCGGCCACGGTTTCGCCCAGCAAACGCAAAAAGACCGAATTCAGTACACCATTGTGAAGGCCAAAAACCCGACGCCTACGCAACTTGCACGTTATGCAAAGTACGACAAATTCATGCGCGAAATTGTTCTTCTCTACAACGAACACGCACAACATATTGAAGGGGTAAAAATAGTAGTCAAAGATGGAGGTTCAAAAGGCAGGGCCTACGCTAACAGCAACACCATCACCGTGTTTGGTGACAGCGAACTGTGGGTGTACATGCACGAGGTCAATCATGCACTGGGCATGGGGGCTTCTTGGGTTTACAGAGCGATGACCATAAATCGCAAACTTTACGGCCGGACGTCCACCCAGTTTGCACGCGAATTATCGGGCGATCCTCAAAAACGCCTGACCTCGGACCACCATGCCTATTGGCCTTACGCTGTTAATCGACCCAATGAGGCGAGCACCTTGGAGCGCAGAATCATAGCGGTCAAGATGATGGATAAAGTCTGGTTTGACATTCAAAATGCCGATATGTGGACGTCCCGCCAGATCAAGACAGCGCATGGTCGCTGCCTGCATGTGGATGCTGTGAGTTTGAATGTCGTTTCCGGAAAATGCAGAAACAGTGCTGCGCATGCTTGGGACATCTCCACCGTGTCGGGCACGAGCAGCAGCCGAATTAAGGATGTCCTGACCCAAGGTTGCCTGGTCATCAAGCCGAATGGCGGCTCGTCGGTCTTGGCCGTTGCGGCTTGTGCCGTCGAGGAGTCCCAGGACGGTATGTGGGAAGTTGACGGAAGAGCAGAAATACGCAGCGTCGCGCAGCCGAACCTGTGTCTGATCACCACGGCTGCAAAGGAAATGGGTTTGGGGCATTGCTTGGGGCCCAGAACGACCGAGGAGCATCAGTTCCGCAATGGTGCCGCCAACAAAACCCACTGCATGACGGCAGACACCACCACGCCCGATGACCAGACGCGAT
>JAABPX010000045.1 GCA_011391745.1 Comamonadaceae bacterium | reverse complement strand
TTTTCAGTTGTCAAGGCGCGCCCTTGCATCAACAGCGTTTCTCGTCAGGGTTGGCGACTGGATGGAAACCTGATCAAATTTGGCAAAGGTGATTTGTGTTTGCAATCGGCTGATACGTTTACAGCCGTGGGAACGGGGCTTCATACTTGGCCTTGCGCTCAGTCGCAAAGTTTGTCGGGTGGGCGCTATTTCCAAAACGATCGCAACCAACTGGAAGTCGTTGATGCCCCCGGTATCTGTGTGGGGCTGAGGGGTGATCAAGTTGGACAGGGGGTGGATTTGGAGTTGCAACGCTGTAACTCCAACCCAACCCAGACATGGTTCAACCATTTCGAGCTTCGCAGTGGCGTTGACAACAACTACTGCATGACGGCTGGTATTCGTGACGGCATGGTGACCGATCAAGTCGTTGCCGTGATATTTGCGCAATGTGGGCGATTCGAAGATAAGCAGCAATGGCGGCTTGATTCGAATGTGATTCGGGTTGGTAAGGCCGGGACCATGTGTTTGCAGACGAGCCACCACCAGACGAAAACCGGTACGCCCCTGCACACTTGGCCGTGTCATTTATCCAGCGCATCGGTTGGCGGACGCTATTTTCTAAACAACCGCCACCAAGTCGAACTGAAAGACAGGCCTGGCCTGTGCGTCGCCTGGGCCGAAAACGCCAAAGGTGATCAGCTGTCCATACAGACCTGCAAAGATGTGCCGCGCCAGAAATGGTTGATGAAGAATGACTAAAGCTTTGCACCAACGCACAAAATTGGGACTGTTGGGTTTGGTGCTTCTAGGTACTTGCTTCGTCTTGTTTGGCCTGAAGTCTGAAATCACAACCGCCACCTCAAAAGCGGTGGTGGTGTCGCCTGGGCAGGAAATTGACCCAAAGGTGACCGCTACAAAGGTGTCGGACTGCCCAGTGGCCAGCCCATTTGCGTCGGCTGCTGTTCTAAGCCATTGCGGCGACGCGCTCAAGCGGCCCTTGCATGTGGTGACGGGTGCCTCCGAAGAAATGTTCTTAAGGATGCAAGCCGAAAGCAGTCATTTCATTTTGGATCTGCTCGCTGAATACCCCTCTGATGCTGAATTGGGTCAACGTTTGATGCAGATACCCCACGCCAACACGGACGATTGGGTGGCCTTGGGCATTCACCTTGTAAGCTGTGACATGGATGAGGCTGTGACAACCGCTCGCTTCGCCGATACAGATGATCCAAGTTGCGAAAAAATACAGCGCTATGCACACATGCTGCACAAGGCCATCGCCAAAAACCCCAGCATTGATGAACAAATCCGGGCCTATAAAGAAGACTACGCCCTCAACATTCCACCCTCATTCTTGAACCCGCCTTAATTGGAAATCGCCATGACCACTTGCGATACATCATCTCCAGTGCCAGCAGTCCCCGAAGCGCAGGCCGGACCTTCATTGCCCAACGCAGAGCTTTTGGCTTTTGGCGGCATGGCCGCCTTGGCTTTGGCCGGCTGCGGAGGCGGTTCTCCCGCTGAGCGATTGGAAGTTGGTACAAGCAATTTCCCAAGTACGCAAGCCGAAGCAGCCCGGTTTTTGGGGCAAGCCAGCCTAGAGGCCAACACACAGTCCATTGAAAGCGTCATGGCACTGGGCTACGACGCTTGGATGTCGGAGCAGATGGCCATGCCCTTGTCCCAGTCGTGCAACGACTGGCTGCTGGAAAGAAACTTACAACGACGAGACACCACCATCCCCAACGTGAACCGTTTTGGTGATGGGGGGTGGACAGGAATGATGTGGAGTCGGCTCTTCGCATCCCCCGATGTGATGCGCCAGAGAATGGTGTTGGCTTGGAGTGAGTTGTTCGTGGTCTCCTTTCCACAAACCAACATTGGCTACATCAACTTTCTGTCGGCCGGTTATCTGGACACGCTGGAGCGCTTGGCCTTTGGCAACTTCAGGGAATTGTTGGAGGCGATCACGTTGAACGTGGGCATGGGGGCCTTCCTCAATATGAAGGGTAACCAAAAAGCCGACCCTTCACGAAACCGAGTTCCTGACGAGAACTATGCTCGCGAAGTCATGCAACTGTTCACCATTGGCTTGCATGAACTCAATGCCGATGGAAGCCTCAAAATTGACGGCAACGGCAATCCGCTGGAAACTTACACCAACGACGACACCTCTGGCTTGGCCGCCGCCCTCACTGGTTGGGATGCCGCTCAAGATGTTGGCGTTCCGGCAGAGACTTATCAATATGGTCATGCAAGAGAGGCATACAACTTTCAAAGGCCCATGGTGTTGGATGAAAACAAACACAGCACAGTCGAGAAGCGGTTTTTGGGGGTCACCATTCCTGCTGGCACCAAAGGAAAAGAAAGCCTAAAAATTGCGCTTGACACGCTGTTCCAGCACCCAAACACCGGCCCTTTTGTTGCCAAGTTTTTTATCCAACGCTTGGTCACCAGCAACCCCAGTGGTGAGTATGTGAGGCGTGTTGGGGCGCGGTTTGCCGACAATGGGCAAGGTGTGCGCGGGGATATGTCCACCGTCATCAAAGCCGTCTTGCTGGATCCCGAGGCCCGCCAAACCCCCACCTCCACCACCTCTGGCAAACTGCGTGAGCCCATGATTCGCATCATTCAATGGGCCCGAACCTTTGGCTCCTACAGCTACTGGAACTATGACCTTGGTTATACCCATGGCGACACGTCATTGGGGCAGATGCCGCTCAATGCACCCAGCGTATTTAATTTTTTCAGGCCGGGATATGTGCCTCCGAACACCAGTTTGGCCGATGAACGCTTGGTGGCCCCAGAGTTCCAAATTCTGACAGAGCCCACCATCGTGAGTTACATCAATTACTTGGTTGAAATCGTCAATAACACTCAAAACGTCAGGGTAAATTACAGTGCACATCGAGCGAGTGCTCACGACGTATCCGGCATGGTTGACCGCTTCAATCTTTGGTTGGCCGCCGGTCAGCTCAGTGAGGCTACTCTGGTCAACATTAAACAAGCCGTTCAATCCATCGCACTGCCCAGCAGCGGGAGCCAAGACACCGCACTCAATAACCGCATAAAAACCGCCATCGTTTTAATCATGAGCTGCCCTGAATATTTGATTCAAAAATAAGGATCACCCATGCCCACCGCCAAAACCACGCGACGCGCTTTGCTGCAAAAAATATCAGCACTTTCACTCGCCCCTGTCGCCACCCCCATGGCTTTAAATCTGCTGGGCATGGCCAATGCGGTAGCCCGAACGGTCAACGACTACAAAGCCATCGTTTGCGTGTTTTTGCATGGAGCCAATGATCACTACAACACCGTGGTGCCTTACGACTCAAATTCTTATAACGCCTACTACGCGCAGCGCAAAGGCGCTGCCGTATCTGGCACGCCTTACGAGGGCATCGCCTTGGTTCGCAGCGCGCTGCAAGCCACGGCCTTGACTGGTACGACTGGCTTACCGTCTGGGCTACAAATGGCGCTTGGGCCCACGATGCCGAGACTCAAAACGCTGTTTGATTCTGGCCGCGCGGGCATCTTGCTCAACGTAGGCCCTTTGATCGTCCCCACCAGCCGCGCGCAATTCCAAAACCGATCGGTGCCCTTGCCACCGCAATTGTTCTCCCACAACGACCAACAAGCCTATTGGCAAACCGCATCTGAGGCCGAGGGGGGCGCTTATGGCTGGGGTGGGCGCACAGCCGATTTGCTGGTGTCAAACAACAGCCAAGCTGCGCTGACCTGCATCTCCCTGGGCTCGGGCTCGCTGTTTTTGTCTGGGAAAAATACCCGCAGCTATCAACTCAGCACCAGCGGCGCCATTCCGTTAAATGTCCTTAGAAACAATAACCTTTACGGTTCATCCACTTCAGCGGCGGTGCTGCGATCTTTAATCTTACAAAGCAGCCCCACCGGACATCTGCTAGAAACCGAACACGTCAACGTCATGCGCCGCGGACTCGACTTGTTCGGCGCTGTTGACGGTGCGCTTGGTGCCAGCCCACCCAGTGGTGCGCCCTTTAACGCATTCTCCAGCAACAGCCTATCGCAGCAATTGCGCATGGTGGCGCGCATCATCCATCAACGCAACCGTTTGGGCCTCAAGCGCCAAGTGTTTATGGTCGGCATTGGCGGTTTTGACAACCATGACCAACTAGCCGTCAGGCACCCCGGCCTGCTCGCATCCGTCAGCGACGGACTGGCAGACTTTGACGCCGCCATGAACGCTTTGGGTATGGCCAATCAAGTCACCACCTTAACAGCGTCCGATTTTGGCCGCACGCTGAGCTCCAATGGGGATGGCTCTGACCATGGCTGGGGCAGTCATCACTTTTTAGTGGGTGGCGCAGTCAATGGTGGGCGCTTCTTTGGCAAAGCGCCTTTGATTGGCACCACACACAACGATCAGGTCGGCAGCGGTCGATTGTTACCCAGCACCTCGATTGAGCAACTGGGCGTGGAATTGGCACGCTGGTTTGGCGTTTCAGACAGCGACATGTCCAGCGTGTTCCCGCACGCAAAAAACTTCAATCTGCACAAACTGGGCATCATGAAACCCGTCATTTGAGTTTCAACTGGGCGCATCAAAAGCGCTCTTGGCCTTCAATGGCCGTCAGTTCAACCGAATCGATGGGCAAGTGGAAAACGCCAAGGGCGTGACCACCATCTGAATCCATTGCGACTGGGTTCATCAAGGTGTCACAAGGTATTTTTATGCTGGTGGGGTTATTAACCAACCGATGACCCGCCATGAAACCCCTGTTCTTGCGCCAAAGCCTCCTTGCCACTGCCGTGCTGATCGCTTTGACGGCCTGCGGTGGTAACGACCCACTGCCCGAAGTCAAAGCCCAAGTCCAAGCCACTTTGATTGGGCGCTACGCCCACAACGTGTCAGAGGGTATGTCCGAAATTGTGGCCCTGCATGCCGCCAGCAAGTCCGCTTTCATCACGGTCGACACCGTCAATGTGCCCTCGTCGTTTCAGCGCATCAGCTTACGCAACGTGAGCAGCACCGCACTGGCCAACCCGACCACCGCCAGCAACTTGGAAAGCGGCGCCACCACCTCGGTGGCCGCCCATGTCAACGACACCAATTTCACCGCCGGTGGCGTGCAGACCCTGGCCATCAGCGGCAACTTGCTTGCGATTGCCGTCAAAGCCACGCCCAAAACCAACAACGGTGTTGTGGCTTTCTACAGGCTGGACAACCAAGGCAATGCCACGTATTTGAAAAAAGTCACGGTTGGCAGCTTGCCCGACGGCATGGCCTTCAGTCCGGATGGCAGCCGTTTGGTGGTGGCCAACGAAGCTGAGATCGATGGTGACAAAAACTTTGTTTTGGCCGCAGACAAATCCAACGACCCGCTGGGCACCATTTCCATCATCACCATTGCCAACGGCACGCCCGCCGACACAGCGCAAACCTTGGACTTCACCGCTTTTGACGACGCTGGCGCACGTGTCAGCGAGCGCCCGAGCGGTGTGCGCATTGGCATCGCGGGCAATGACTTTTCTCGCGACGCAGAGCCCGAATACGTCAGCATCACCGCCGACGGCAGCCAAGCTTATGTGACGCTGCAAGAGAACAACGCCGTGGCCATCGTGGACCTGGCCAGCGCACGCATCGAGCGCATCGTGGCCTTGGGTTACAAAGACCACGGCTTGGCGAGCAACGCTTTGGCACCGTCGGACCGGGTCAGCGCGACAGCGCCGTTTTCGCTCAAGTCTTATGCCAATCTGTTCGGCATCTACATGCCCGACGCGATTGCCAGCTTCAGCATTGGCAACACGCCCTACTTCATCACCGCCAACGAAGGCGATGACCGCGACGACTTTTTGGCCACGGGTGAAACCTCCCGTGTCAAAGACCTGACGCTGGACGCCACCGCATTCCCCAACGCAGCGACCCTCAAGGGCGATGCCGAGTTGGGCCGCTTGACGGTGATCAAAACGTTGGGCTTAAACAGCAGCAACCAGCACGAAAAGCTTTACGCGCTGGGCGGACGCTCGTTTTCGATTTACAACGCCGCCACGGGTGCGCAGGTGTTTGACTCTGGGTCTGAGCTGGAGCAGCGTGCCTATGCCACATTGCCCACGGCCTTGCTGGGCAAGAGCCAAGTGCTTGGCCGCTTGGACAACAAAGGGCCAGAGCCTGAGAGTGTGGTGGTGGGCCAGATCGGCAGCAAGACCTATGCTTTTGTGGCTTTGGAGCGCACCAGCGCCATCTTGATGTACGACGTGAGCAACCCAGCCGCCCCGGTGTTTGTGCAGTGGCTACAAAACACCACCGACATGGACAACGGTGACATCTCTCCCGAAGGTTTGGCCTTTGTGCCCGCTGCGCAAAGCCCCACAGGCCAGCCACTGCTATTGGTGGGTCACGAGGTCAGTGGCTCCATGGCCGTATGGGAAATTAAATAAGCCACAACCTCAGTGAACCGATGCCATTTGGGGCTCAGTTGCGAAACAGTCCCAACTTATAAAGGTCGAAGTTGCCGGAGTGCGGCAGCACGGTGCCCATGTCGTTGTCGCTGACGCCAAACCAGCGCGCCAATTCGGCAGACATCTGGTCGGTTGCGGTGCTGGGCAACAAACGGCCGCTGCCCACTTGTTGGGGGTGATTTAAACCAATGGAGGGCGGTGAGCCAAAGAATTGGCCACCATTGACGGCACCCCCCATGATGAAGTGGTGGCTGCCCCAGCCGTGGTCAGACCCGTCGCCGTTGGAGGTCAGCGTGCGGCCAAAGTCCGAAGCGCTGAAAGTCGTGACTTGGTCGCTCATACCCAGGGTGTTCATGGCACCGTTGAACTCGACAAACGCTTTGCTGACCCGATCCAGCAAACCCGGGTGCTGAAGGGCCAAGAAGTCGTGGTTGTCAAAACCACCCAAGCCCACAAAGAACACCTGGCGCTTGAGGCCCAACGTGGCATTTTTCTCGATCAGACGCGCCACCATTTGCAGCTGCAGCGACAAGGAATTGGCCGTGCTTCCATCGGTCGGATTCGCGGATGGAAACTGATTCTTCAAGCCATCACTCGGCGCATCCCCAATGGCGCCAAACACATCGTTGTAGGTGTTGAGCGCGCGGCTCATGACCTGCGTGTGGGCATTTTCAAGCAGATGCGTGTGACCCGCCTTGGTCGTTAAGGTCCTCAGCGCGTTGGCCGCTGCGGTTGAGCCGAAGTACCTGTTGGCCAAGGTACGGGCACCGCTGGTGCTGATCTGATAGCTCTGTGCTTGGCCACCCGATAAAAACACAGCATTGCCGTTGACCGACACACAGGTCAGTGCCACTTGGTCGTTTTGGGTCAGTATCAAGTCGGCCGACCGACCGCCCCAACCCGAGGTGCCGCCTTCGGTTTTTCCGCCCGTTTGCCAATAGGCTTGCTGGTCGTTGTGCGAAAAGAGTTTGGGTGGCAGCGGAACCGATTTGTTGTTGTACTGGGTGATGGTCGTCGGTGCCACCAACGGGCCCACGTTGAGGATGATCCCCGCCCTGTTGCTGTCAAACAGGGTTTTCATGCCCGTCATGGTCGGCCCCAGAGCCATTTGTATGCCACTGGGCAGTCCCGTGGTGCCCAGCACCGTGTTGGCCAGACTGCTGCGTGTCAAGGCGATGCCTTCATAAGGGGTGCCCGCGATGGCCGCACCTTTGCGGACGTTGTAATAGGCGTTGTAATTGGTCGTGTCGTAGGGCACCACGGTGTTGTAGTGGTCGTTGGCGCCCAGCAAAAACACACAGACCAAGGCCTTGTAGCCATCGGGCTGTGCGGCGGATGCGTTGGCCATGCCCAGCATTTGTAAGGCCAAAGGCGAAGCCACAGAGGCCACGGGAATGGCCGCCATCTTTTTCAACAAAGCGCGGCGGGTGGTTGGGGTTAAGTTGGACATGGGGGTGGGCCTATTACTTCTGAACCAGGTATTCGGGGCTGCTCATGACCAACAAAATCGCGGTGTAAATGCGGTTGCGCTTGCCTGCGTCGTTGTTGGCACTGATGCTGTCAATGGCGGTCTTGATGGTCTGCACGGTGTCTTGGCTCAGCTGCCCCGCAGCAAACCACAGGTTGTAGCGATCCACCAAGGCTTGGCTGTTTTCAGCCAAAGGCATTTCGTTGGTGTAGTCCACTTTGACGGCAGCGCGCCCGTTGTTGACGGTCGACGCCATGTAGCTGATGTAACCCACCACCGTCGGCTCGCTGGTGATTTGAAACTCGGGAGCCACCAGTCCGGCGCTGGCCAGTGCGGTGTTGGGCGGCACGTAACCCGGCCTGAAAAAATTAAACACGCTGGGCGAATACATCGGCATTTGGCCCAAACCGGTGTCGGCATTGGTCAGCCCAAGATTCCACAGACCGTCGTCCGAACGGGCACCAAAGGTGCGCGCCCATTGCATCAGTCGGATCATGGGTTCGCGCAGCTTGCCTTGCTGCGTGCTGTTGGGCGCTTGGCGCGCCTCTTTGTCCAACAAAACGGCCTTGATCACCGCCGCCATGTCACCGCGCACATTTTTAAAAACATTCACCACACGCTGCACATAAGCCGGTGAAGGGTTGCTGGTGACAAAACGCGCGATGAAGTGTTTGGCCACAAATGGGGCGGTGTTGGGGTGGTTGACCAGCGTGTCCAGCGCCCGCTTTAAGCTTTGTGTGCCGTTGGTTCCTGCGGCTATGGTTGTCCCAAGAAACTTCTTTTCTGTGCTGCTGTGGTCACCCGCCGTGAGTGCCATCGGTAGACCATGTTGATACGCGGCGTTTTCCAGCTTTTTGGTGGCATCGGTTTGTGGGTCCGTGCCCGTGGCGGATCGCCAACCGGTGAATACCGCGGCCAAGCCCTGCGTGTCGTTGTTGTCGTAGGTCTCGATGGGGTTACCCTTGGCGTCCAGTTTCGGTGTGCCGTCTTCGTTGAGTTGGTACAAACCGATGGTGAACAGCTGCATCACCTCGCGGGCATAGTTCTCGTCCGGTACACGGCCGTTGCTGTCGGCCTTTTTGTTGTTCTTCATGTTCAGGTAAGTGCCCATGGCCGACGACAAGGTCACGGCTTCCAGGATCTCTCGAAAATTGCCAAATGCACGCGCTTCCAGCATGTCGAGGTAGTTCGCAATGGCAAAGTTTTTCCAGCCGATGGGCAAGCCCAGCGCGGACACCACAAACAACTCGCTCCAAGCCAGCACCATGCGCTGGCGCAAAGCGTCGGGTGAGCTCAAGAACTTGCGCCATGCTGAGCGATCCCATCCCCCATTGCCATTCAGGTTGGCGTTGTTGTCGCCGCGCAGGTTGTGGCCTTTTTCAATCAACCAGTCTTTGTGCGACTGTGTCAACGGCATCGCCATTTGCTCATCCAGCCAGGCGCTGTAGCCCATGGCCAAGACGCGCTCAATTTCGGTGGCGTTGCCGCCAAACGCCGCTTGGCTCAAAAAACGAGAAGCGGTTTGGGCGTTGAAGGCCTCGGGTTCATCAACAACTGTTGAACTGATATCGCTACCACCACCACACGCGACCAGACCGAGACCGCCGACCAATGGAGCGGCAGTCACAACCAAAGGTCTGGGCGCAAGCGCATCGTCGTGCAGCGGTGATGCCACCGCCTTGTTGTGCTGGGCATGGGCTGCTTCTGGTGCAGGGGTCATAACATGGGTCATTGCTGGGCCTTTGTGTATGGGCTGAAATCTAAGGGTTGATTAGGGGCGATTGTGTGATACGCGTAATTGTTTAAGTCCTAAGAAGTTTGACAATAAAATCCCTCGGATCTGAACATTTTGGTTTTGTTGTGCACGGTAGGTTTCAAAGTCTGTTTGGTTGTCAAAAACCAATCGAATGACTTGCCCTTGGTCATCTCTTAGGCCAAGCCAGGCATCTAACTCAGGCCCAAACAAGACCAATCGTCCTTTAAATGATACGGTTTTAGGTGTTTGGGCCCGGCCTTGATCCACAGGGTCAATAACATCTTTTTGAACTTGTCCAGATACTGATGTCGGAGGAGTCGGAGTGCTGCATGCTGCCAACTGGAGGCTGAGTGAACCACACAGCAGAAGCCCAAAAATCTCAACGCGGTATTGGCTGGCACCACAACGTTGTTGCGCTTCAATTGGGTTACGCCTTGACCTATGGTCTCTCTTGCAAAGACTTGCGTCATAGAGGTAAAGCTGCTCAAGCTGGGGGTTGTTCCTATCTGCAATCCAGACAAATCAATGGCGGTGAGTGTGTAGCCATTGCTGGTCACGCTGGGGTAACCGTACCCGGCGGGTAAGGACAATCCCGGCGCTAAAGAGAAGAGGGTACCGCCCAAGCGAGCCAATTCATCTGCAATGCCCATACCACCGGCTGCCACAATCAATTCATTTAAACAGGCGTAAGAACTTGTGCGAGCAAGGCCTGATACGCAGCCCAGCACAGAGTTGGAGAACAGACTGGTACCGTAACGGCGGTTCAAAAATGCCCCCAAGGCCCCGCCCATGGCATAGTGGTTGCCTGACAACTGAGGCCAGTTGTTTAGACTGATATTTCCGCCGCTGTACAAATAAGTTGGAATTCGATTCTGGGCGATTTTGTTGCTGCCCGTAAGGGAATGAGCCAGAATATCTTCTGACATCATGGCACTGGTTTCTTCATACCAAGTATCAACGACTTTGTTTCTAACGACGCTGTCTTGGTAGAAACCGATCATGTGTTTGGCTTCATGGATCAGTGTTGAAACATACCAATTGACATCCTTCGATATATTGTTTGTGTTGACAAAAAATACCAGGGCCTGATTGGATTTGGAAGACACAGACGACAGGTAATTGTTGAGTCCCCAAAAATATCCACCCCATGTCGTATTGACTGGGGTTTCCAAAAACACGATATTGATGTCTTGTTTAGCAGTTCCATCGGTGATGAGAAGAGAATTGCCGTGATTTCCCCAAACATCGCCAATCAGACCCACCAATTTATCGAAGCCCTTTCCAGCACCGCACACTGCGCTGGTCAAGGTGTTCAAAATACCTTGGGTTAATTGAGTGTCGCTGTTGGATTTCCAAAACACCACATTACGGCCACTGGGTAGCGCACAGACGGCCTGGTTGGTAGTGATATACGACTGGTTCGCAAAACCACTTTCGAGCCACGAGCGTGTGGCACCCACGGCAGGTGTCGCAGCGGGATCCTTCATTGATGGCGAGGGAAAGGTGTCATTAATGGTTACGCGGGCTGTCTTGAGAAGGCGCACGGCCTCTTGGTTCAGTTCAAGAATGCGGCGGTGGGCATCTTCATGGTTTTGAACATAATTCGGAAGTGGTGGAACGACTGTATTCCTTGGCAACGCTGCCAAGTTGATTTTTGGGCTAGTCGAGGCATCGGTTCCGCTGGACGGAAGTGATGCTGCTGTATCTTCCGAACCATTGGTGAACGCCAATGTCACTTGTTTGCCTGCAGACACACCCGAGATGGCCAGGTTGACCGTCGTCGCAGAAGACGTGTTGTTGTGGTAACGCCATACACCAATGCCACTGCCGCTGTAGCTGCTCGGGCTTGTAGCGCCGCAGCCGATTCCAGAGCATGCGACGCTAAGCGCATTAACCGTTAAAACAGCAGCATTGCTGGTCACGTTGCCTACCGCATTGGACACTGTGACGGTGAAGCTGCTGGCGTTATCGGCCACTGTGGTGGCGGGCGTGGTGTAACTGGGGCTGGTGGCTCCGCTGATGGGGGTGCTGTTTTTCTTCCACTGGTAGGTCAGAGGCGCTGAGCCACTGGCAACCACTGAGAACGTGGCTGTGCTGCCTGCTGTGACGGAAGCGTTGCTCGGTTGTGTGGTGATGCTGGGCGCAACAGGCGCGGCGCTGACGCTCAAGGTTGCGCTGTTGCTGGTCACGTTGCCTACCGCATTGGACACTGTGACGGTGAAGCTGCTGGCGTTATCGGCCACTGTTGTGGCGGGCGTGGTGTAACTGGGGCTGGTGGCTCCGCTGATGGGGGTGCTGTTTTTCTTCCACTGGTATGTAAAGGGATGGGAGCCTTTTGCAACAACCGAAAATGTGGCTACGTTCCCTGCCACCACTGAGGCGTTCTGTGGATGGGCCTCGATGGAGGGGTTGGGCGACACAGTCAGCACGGCTGAGGTGCTCACCACACTGCCCACCATGTTTGAAACAATCACTGAAAAACGACTGCCGTTATCTGGCGCGGCGGTCATTGGTGTTATGTAGCTGGCTTCTGTCGCGCTGACTATGTTCGTGTCATTTTTCATCCATTGGTAGGACAGTGGTGAGCTACCACTGGCCGATACCGAGAATGTGGCGGTTTCCCCAGCCATAACGGACGCATTGAGTGGCTGTAGGGAGATTTCAGGAGACGTGGGTTTCGATGCGGCTGGGGCTGCTGACCCGCCACCGCCCCCACAAGCGACCAGCAAAGACACCATTAAGCAGAGCAACCATTTCATAGAAAAGCCAAACATTTGTGAGTCCCTAAA
>JAABPX010000044.1 GCA_011391745.1 Comamonadaceae bacterium | reverse complement strand
TTCAAAACCTGAAGTGCAATAGCCGCGAGTTTGGTGGATTGACATATGGCAGGGTATTGCGGGACATCAAAAATGCCTGTCCGCACATTGCTCAATATCCTTTCAAGTAAATGTGCGGCAATAGATTTGGAATTTCTGCGCTTCACTAGTGCCACTCACAACGTCACGAGAATAGAGCATGGTTTTCATGCATTATTTCCTCCACCTGTCCTTCACCATCGGCAATTAGTTAAACACCGGCTTCGCTCCAGCAACCTGATCAACCCGATCCGCCACAAAATACCCAAACCGCTCAAACTGAACCTTCTGGTCCGGCTGTGCCGCCGCCAGCGAGGGTTCAACGTAGGCGGTGACCACGCTGAGGTAGGTGGGGGAAGATTTTTCTCGCATGGACTAGCGCGGTGTCATGGTGGCTCAGGCCGACAATGTTTGCGCCTTGAGCACTTGCCTGAGCACTTTAGGCTGTTGCTCCGCAATTGTGATCAAAGTCTGCGCTGCACCGCTGGGTTGTCTGCGGCCTTGTTCCCAGTCTTGCAAGGTGCGCACGGAAACGCCTAGCAGGCTGGCGAATTGGCTTTGTGGGAGGCCGGATTTCAGCCGTGCC
The DNA here is from genome assembly GCA_011391745.1 of Comamonadaceae bacterium. GTDB lineage: Bacteria > Pseudomonadota > Gammaproteobacteria > Burkholderiales > Burkholderiaceae_C > Hydrogenophaga. The sequence continues at coordinate 26,620 of JAABPX010000044.1, read as the reverse complement.
TTGACGACGGGCGGCACGTCGATCTTGGCGACGACTTTGCCTTTGCCTGCCTTCATGTCGCGCACGGCTTGCAGCAGTTCTGCGCCAACGTCACGTTTGGCGTCGCGCTCTTTGAGTTCTTTTTCAGTGAGCGGCATGTGAGGCATTCCTTGTATGTCGTCGTTTTCGAAGCAGGTGCTTTTCATGGCACAGGCCTGCGTGGTTTTAAGCCGTCGTGGCCGCAGCATCCACTAACTCGTGAAGCCGCGCTGCTGACAATTCAAGACCGTTGGGCCAGCACAAAGCGCCCGCATCGACAAAGCAGCGTGCAAAGTAGGCGGGGTCCCGCAGTGCTTCCAGCAAAGGGCCTTGACGGCTTGCAAGGTAATCCGCACCGTCAAACACGCCACGTGTGTGGTCGCTGAACGACAAATCCAGGTGATGCGGTGCAACGCTTTTGACATCCAGTAACTTAATCACGGTCTGCTCCTTGAATGCGGTCGAGGGGTTCAAAGTGCTGGGCTTTTTGCCAATTGTTCAACAATTCTGTTTGGTGCAACAAGCACCAGTCTCGCACAATGTTGGCCACTTTGCGAGGCAAGGCGCCTTGTGTCACCAGCCCTGTTTCAATCGCCACCAAGGCTTCAAACCCCTGGTACTCCACATGAATATGGGGTGGAGGGTGGTCGTCGTGCCACATCCGCACGATGATCCCAAAGAAGATGGCGATGGTTGGCATGGCTCACTTCCCCCAAGAGTCCTTCAACCCCACCGCCCGGTTAAACACAGGTTTACTTCCGGCAACATGATCCACCCGGTCCGCCACAAAATACCCAAACCGCTCGAACTGAACCTTCTGATCCGGCTGCGCCGCCGCCAGCGAGGGTTCGACGTAGGCGGTGACGACGGTGAGGCTGTTGGGGTTCAAGCTCTGCAAAAAGTCTTTGCCGCCTGCGTCGGGGTGGGCTTCTGAGAACAGGCGGTCGTACAGGCGCACTTCGGCTGGCACGCCGTCTGCCACGCTCACCCAGGTGATGGCGGCTTTGGCTTTGACGCTGTCGGCGCCGGGGGTGCCGCTTTTGGTGCCGGGGATGACTTTGGCGTGCACTTCGGTGATGTGGCCGCTGTCGTCTTTGGCGCAGCCGGTGCATTCGATGACGTAACCGCCTTTGAGGCGCACGACATTGCCCGGGAACAGGCGTTTGTAGCCCTTGGGCGGCACTTCTTCAAAGTCTTCGCGCTCGATCCACACTTCTTTGCCGATCTTGAAGACGCGCTCAGCTGGGGGCGTTTGGCCCTCAGCAATCGCGCTGTGGGGCAGGGCGGGTTGGGTGCAGGCTTCGGTGTGGCCGTCGCTGCCAAAGGCCTCGGCCCAGTTGGTCAGCACGAGCTTGACGGGGTCGAGCACGGCCATGCCGCGGTGGGCTTTGTTTTCCAGGTCTTCGCGCAGGCAGCCCTCAAGGGTGCTGTAGTCGATCCAGGAATCGCTTTTGGTCACGCCAATGCGGTCGGCAAACAGGCGCAGGCTCTCAGGCGTGTAGCCGCGGCGGCGCAGGCCGACTATTGTTGGCATGCGCGGGTCGTCCCAGCCGCTCACTTTGCCCTCAACGACCAGTTGCGCCAGCTTGCGTTTGCTGGTGATCACATAGGTCAGGTTCAGGCGGGCAAATTCGTATTGTTTGGGGCTGGGCGCGGCCAAGAGTTTGCATTCGCACAGGCGCTCCATCAGCCAGTCGTAAAACGGGCGCTGGTCTTCAAACTCCAGCGTGCAGATGCTGTGGGTGATTTGCTCCAGCGCGTCTTCGATGGGGTGGGCAAAGGTGTACATCGGGTAGATGCACCAGGTGTCGCCCGTGTGGTGGTGGGTGGCGCGGCGGATGCGGTAAATGGCCGGGTCGCGCAGGTTGATGTTGGGCGAAGCCATGTCGATCTTGGCGCGCAACACGGCGGCGCCGTCATCGAGCTTGCCGTCGCGCATCTCGCGGAACCGCGCCAGGTTTTCTGCCACGGTGCGGCTGCGGAAAGGGCTGTCCACGCCGGGTTTGCCAAAGTCGCCCCGGTTGGCGCGCATGTCTTCGGCACTTTGTTCGTCCACATAGGCGTGTCCGGCCTCAATCAGGCTTTCTGCTGCGCGGTACATGAAGTCGAAGTAGTCGCTGGCCTGATAGGGCGCGGCGCTCCCAGGGGCTTGGCCCATTTGTGCCCAGTCAAAACCGAGCCAGCGCACGGCGTCGATGATGCTGTTGACGTACTCTTGGTCTTCTTTTTCCGGGTTGGTGTCGTCAAAACGCAGGTGGCACACGCCGCCGTACTCTTGCGCCAGGCCAAAGTTGATGCAGATGCTTTTGGCGTGGCCCACGTGCAGGTAGCCGTTGGGTTCGGGCGGAAAGCGGGTGCGGATTTTGGCGGGGTCGGGCTCGCCTTGGGCGTGGTGGGCGGCATCGCCGGGGCTGCCAGCCCAGCGGCGGCTGGCGTAGGTGCCCTGCTCGATGTCTTTTTCGATGATTTGGCGCAGGAAGTTGCTGACTTTGGGGTCGGCGCTGTTGTCTGGGGTGGGGGAGGTCATAGCCTTTGATTCTAGGGGTTCTGCGCCTGTTTCCTTGGCGTCAAGACCGAGGGCGCAGCACCATCTCGTCGCGTTTTATTTCGCGCCCCAAGCCTGCAAACGGCTGGCGGCGTATTGCGCGGCTTGGCCTTGGTTGCTGGTTTGCAAAAAGCGGCGGTACAACAGCGCGGCGTCTTGCCGGTTGCCGCTGCCTTCCAGGGCCACGCCGCGCAAGAAGGTGATGCCTGGGTCGCCCGGGAGTGTTTGGTCAAAGCGGGTCAGGTCTTCGTAGGCCTGTTGGGGTTGCTTGAGTTGCAGGGCCAGCACGCCCGATATTTTTTGCGCTTGTGCCTCTTGTGGGTACAGGCTTTGACCGGTTTGTGCGTAAGCGCGCGCCTCTTGCGGTTTGCCCATGGCTTGCAAACACTGCGCCATGCGCACGTGGGCGGCGTAGTCTTTGGGCGTGGCTTTGATGGCTTGGGCAAAGGCCGATTGGGCTTGCGGCAGTTGTTTGCGGCTCATGGCGGTTTCGCCGCGTTGGCAGGCTTCAATCGTGGGTTTGATGCGGCGCACGCTGGCGGTGCTGTCCATGAAGCGTTCGCGCTGGGTGGGCAGGCCGCGGGTGTTGGCGTATTGGGTGCTGGCCAAACGCTCGGCGGTGGCCACGCGCTCGGTGCTCATGGGGTGTGAACTGAACATGGTTTGTAAGAGGCTGGGTGCTTGTTTTTCTTCGTCCAGCAGCCGTTGGTGCAAGCGCACCATGCCACTGGCGGGGTAGCCGCTGCGCACCATATAGGTTTGGCCCAAGGCATCGGCTTCGCGCTCGTTGTCGCGCGAATACGAGGCCAACAAGGCGCTGGCACCGATTTGCCCGCCCACCATGGCCAAGTCGCCCCACCGTTCGTTGGCGGTTAAGGCCACGCCGATCAAGGCCACGTTGGCCAGCAAACCTTGGCCGCTGCGCTGCGCGGAGTGGCGGGCGGTGACGTGACCAATTTCGTGACCGAGCAGCGCGGCGAGTTCGGCTTCGTCTTGGAGGTTGACCAAAATGCCGCGCGTCACGCCCATGGCACCGGCGGGGAAGGTGTAGGCGTTGACGTAGTTGGCGTTGAGCACCCGGTAGTTGTAGGGCATGTTGGGCCGGTGCGAGCGGGTGTGCAGTTCGCGCCCGAGTTCGCTCACGTAGCGGTTCACCGCCGGGTCTTGTATGGCCCCCAGATCTTCAGAAAATTGGTGCGGCGCTTGCTGCGCATCCACGGCGCGTTCTTGGGCTTCGGACATGCCCACCAAAATGCGCTCGCCCGTGACCGGTGACTGCGCACAGCCTTGCAAGGCCCCGAGGCTGGTGGCCGACACGCTGGCCCCCAGCAACCACAGGGCGTGGCGGCGGCTGAGGCGTTGGCGGGAGAGGGCAAAAGAGAGTGGGTCGTGTTGCATGCGATCCATTATTCAACAGTTCGCTCACGGCGATAATCAACCCCACTTTGGAGGGAATGCTTGTGGACCTGATGTTGTTGCTCAAAGCCGCCGTGATGGGCGTGGTCGAAGGGTTGACCGAATTTTTGCCGGTGTCCTCCACGGGGCATTTGATCTTGACGGCGTCCTTGCTCGGCTGGGAGGGTGAGAAGGTCAAGTTGTTCGAGGTGGTGATTCAAACCGGGGCCATCATGGCCATCGTCTCGCTGTATGCGCAGCGTTTGTGGCAAACGGTGGTGGGGCTGCCCACGCAGCCGCAGGCGAGGCGTTTTACAGCCAATGTGTTGATCGGGTTTTTTCCGGCGGCGCTGGCCGGGTTTTTGTTCATCGACGTGATCAAGGGCGTTTTGTTTTCGCCCATGGTCGTGGCCTTTGGCTTTATTTCGGGCGGCTTGGTGATTTTGTGGGTCGAGCGTTTGCAGCGTTTGGGCGCGAGCAGCCCCATTGAGGATGTGGACGCGGTGAGCTGGCGCGATGCTTTGAAGGTGGGCTTAATCCAGTGCACGGCCTTGGTGCCGGGCGTGAGCCGCTCAGGCGCGACCATCATCGGTGCCATGTGGCTGGGCTTTAACCGCAAGGCGGCCACCGAGTTCAGTTTCTTCTTGGCCATCCCCATGCTGTTCGGCGCGGCGGCTTACGACCTTTACAAAAACCACACGCTCTTGACCACCGCCGATCTGCCGTTGTTCGTGGTGGGTTTGGTGGTGTCTTACCTATCAGCTTGGGTTTGCGTGAAGTGGTTGTTGCGTTTTGTGGGCCAACACAGCTTTGTGCCCTTTGCGTGGTACCGCATTGCCTTTGGCCTGTTGATTGTGCTCACGGCCCAAGCCGGTTGGGTCGATTGGGCTTGAGACCCCAGCGCTGAAGGCTCAGCCGCACAAGTCCTCGATCACCTCGGCCACGAGCTGCGCCGTCAACAGCGGCTCCTCCATTGGGAACAGGTGGCTGCCCTCGACCATACGCAAGCGCTCGGGGCGCGGCCCCACCACGTGGCGCGTCATGTTCAGCCCCACTTGGCGAATTTCCTCGGACTCGGTGCCGCCCACAAAACCCACCGGGCACTGCAGCGGGTGGCGGCGTAAGAGCCGGTCCAGGTTGTGCGGCAGGGTGTTGTAGATGGCGGTTTCTACGTCGCGGTTGAAGCTGAGTACGCGCATCGGGCCTTGTGGTGTGTCGGTGTCGTGGGTGCCGTGTTCGATGTAGTCGTGCAGCACCTGCGGGTCCCAACGCGCAAAGGCTTTTTTGTGTGCGAAGTGCGCCAAGGCGGCCGCAGTGCTGGGCCAATGGTTGCGCCGCGCACGGCTGACCTTGCCCGGTGAGACCGAACCCACCAGTTGGGTGTGTTTGGCCAAGGCCACGGCTTGGGCGCGCCAGCCGCCCAGCACGGGCGCATCGAGCAGCACCACACCGGCCACGCCGTGCCCGCCGAGCTGAGGGTGGCGCGCGGCGCACATCAGGCTCAAAAAACCGCCCAGCGAATGGCCGACCAGCCAAGCCGCTTGGCCGTGTTCCGCGATGTGCGGCGCGGCAAAGTCGGCCAGCTGTTGCACCAAATGCGGCCAGTTGCTGGTGACGGGGTAGCGCGGGTCGTGGCCGAACTGTTCAACGGCACGCACGGCAAAGCCGCGCGAACGCAAAGCGCGAAACAAGACCGAGTAGGTGCTGGCGGGAAAGCTGTTGCCGTGGGAAAAGATGATCACGACGCGGCCAATTTTTTGAGGGCGTAGAGCTGGTCGAGCGCTTCGCGGGGGCTGAGCGCATCGGGGTCGATGGCTTGCAACGCGGCCAAAGCGGCGGGCAGTTCGGGGGCTTGGCTGGGCGGTGGCGGCGCAAACAAGTCAACCTGGCTTTGTTGGCCGAGCTGCTGTGCCTCTAACGCGGCTAGGGTGTGGCGGGCGTGTTGCACCACCGCGCTGGGCACACCAGCCAAACGCGCGACCTGAATGCCGTAGCTGCGGCTGGCGGGGCCGGGCTCGATGTGGTGCAAAAACACGATGCCGGTTTTGCCCGCGCCTTCAACCGCGCTCACGTGCACGTTGACGGCTTCGTGGTGCTGCGCGGGGAATTCGGTGAGCTCAAAGTAGTGCGTGGCAAACAGGGTGAAGGCGCGCAGCTTGTCGTGCAGGTGGGTGGCGATGCCGCTGGCCAAGGCCAAGCCGTCGAGGGTGGAGGTGCCGCGCCCGATCTCGTCCATCAGCACCAGGCTGTTGGACGTGGCGCTGTGCAGGATTTGCGCGGCCTCGGTCATCTCGACCATGAAGGTGGACTGGGCGTTGGCCAGGTCGTCGGTGGCACCGATGCGGGTGTGGATGGCGTCGATGGGGCCTAAGCGGCACGATTCGGCGGGCACCCAGCTGCCCATGCTGGCCAAGAGCACGATCACCGCCACTTGGCGCATGTAGGTGGACTTGCCGCCCATGTTGGGGCCGGTGATGATTTGCATGCGCTGCTTGGGACCGAGCACGGTGTCGTTGGCAATAAAGGCGCTGCTGCCCAAGCCTTGCGCCGATTGCTCGTTGAGCCGCGCCTGCACCACGGGGTGGCGGCCGCCGCGAATGTCAATACAAGGCTCGTTCACAAACTGCGGCTCACACCAGTTCAGGTTCAGGGCGCGTTCGGTCAAGCAACACGTCGCGTCGAGCGCCGAGAGGGCGCGGGCCACGCGGGTGAGGGCGTCGATGTGGGTTTGCAGCTGGTCGAGCAATTGATCAAACAAAAACTTCTCGCGGGCCAAGGCGCGTTCTTGGGCGCTCAGCGCTTTGTCTTCAAAGGCTTTGAGCTCGGGCGTGATGAAGCGCTCGGCGTTTTTCAGCGTTTGGCGGCGGCGGTAGTCGTCGGGCACTTTGTCCACTTGGCCCTGCGTCACTTCAATAAAAAAGCCGTGCACCTTGTTGAATTGCACACGCAGGTTGTTGATGCCGGTGCGCTCGCGTTCGCGGGTCTCCAAGTCGAGCAAAAAACCGTCGCAATTGGTTTGGATGGCGCGCAGCTCGTCGAGTTCGGCGTCAAAGCCGTGGTTGATCACGCCGCCGTCGCGAACCAAGGCCGCCGGTTCGGGCAGCAAAGCCGCGTGCAACAAAGCCGCACAGTCGGTGGGCGGCAAGAGGTCATGTGCCCAGGTTTGCAGTTGGCTGCTCGCGGCGGTGTCGGGCGACTGGGCCAGTTGCCCGGCCAAGCCTTCGCAGCGCTTTAAGGTGTGGGCCAAACCCACCAGTTCGCGTGGGCGCACTTGGCGCAACGCCAGGCGTGCGGTGATGCGCTCCACATCGCTCGCGCCTTGCAGTTGCTGGCGCAGGCCGTTCCACAAACCGCCGCGCAAAGCGCGGATGGCCTGCAGGCGTTCGCGGGCCGCGCTGCGTTCGCGCTCGGGTTGCAGCAACCAGCTGCGCAAGCGGCGGCTGCCCATGCCGGTGCAGCAGGTGTCGAGCACCGAGAGCAGCGTGGGGCTGGTCTCGCCGCGCAGAGTGTGCGTGAGTTCCAGGTTGCGCCGCGTGGCCGCAGGCAGGTCGATCAGGGCTTGTGCACGCGCCACTTGTAGGCTGCGCACGTGGCTGAGCGCTTGGCCTTGGGTGTGTTCGGCGTAGTCCAGCAGGGCACTGGCTGCGGCGTGCGCGTCGGCCAAGCCTTGCGCGTCCCACGCGGCCAGGCTGGTGGTGTTGAGTTGTTCGCAGAGCTTGCGCTCGCCCAAGGCCGCGTCAAACGCCCACGCGGGGCGCACCACGGCGATGCTGCGCTGGCCGTTGCTGGCGGCTTGGCAGGCGGCGAGCACGGATTTTTCAAAGTTGGGCGTGGTTTCGGCGCTGTAGAGCACCTCACTCGGTCCGATGCGAGAGACCCAATCGGCCAGCTCGTCGCTGGCGCACTGGGCCAAGAACACCGTGCCTTGGGTCAGGCTCATCCAAGCCAAACCGCAACCGGTGCGCGCGCCGGGGTGCACGACCAGCAGCAAGGCTTCTGCGGTGTCGCTCAGCAACGCCGCATCGGTCAGGGTGCCGGGTGTGACCACCCGAACCACCTTGCGCTCCACCGGGCCTTTGCTGGTGGCCACATCGCCCACCTGTTCACAAATCGCCACCGACTCCCCCAGTTTGATGAGCCGCGCCAAATAGGTTTCGACCGAATGAAAGGGCACACCGGCCATCACCACCGGTTGGCCCGCGCTTTGCCCGCGCTGGGTCAGCGTGATGTCGAGCAGGCGCACGGCTTTTTCGGCGTCTTCAAAGAACAGCTCATAGAAGTCGCCCATGCGGTAGAACACCAGCGTGTTCGGGTACGCGGCCTTGATGGCCAGGTACTGCTGCATCATGGGGGTGTGGGGGGCTTCGGTCACGGTGGGGTGGGAGTGGCGATAATGGGGCAACTGGATTATTCCATTAAGGTCGTATGAAATATTTTGGCTTCTCGTATGCGTTCAGCGCGGTGTGCTTGGCTTTGGCCGCTTGGTGGGGGTCGAACACCGCCATGGGTTTGTGGGCGGCGCTGTGGATCACCTGTGTTTTGGCGATCTTGGAGATCAGCCTGTCGTTTGACAACGCGGTGGTCAACGCCGGCGTGCTCAAGGACATGAGCGCGTTTTGGCGCAAGCTGTTTTTGACGGTGGGCATTTTGATTGCCGTCTTTGGCATGCGCTTGGTGTTCCCGATTGCGATTGTGGCGGTCACCGCCGACATGAGCACGGCCGACACCGTCAACATGGCCCTCAAAGACCCGCAGCGTTACGCCGAAGTGCTCAACAGCGTTTACCCCGTGATCGCGGCCTTTGGCGGTGTGTTTTTGCTGATGGTGTTTTTGAACTTCATGTTCGACCAAAACAAAGACATCCATTGGCTCGGCCCGCTGGAGTCGCGTCTCACCCGATTGGCCAAATTCGATGCCATCAGCGTGATGTTGGCTTTGGCGGTGGTGTTCTCCACCCAGTGGTGGGTGCCGGTGGCCGATCAGGCCCGCGTTTTTGTGGCGGGGGTTTCTGGGGTGCTGCTGTATTTGGCGGTGGATGCCTTGGGCGCATTGTTCTCCGACGATGTGGAGGGCGAAGCGGCGGTGGCGAGCGCCAAGCGCACCGGTTTTGGGGCCTTTATGTATTTGGAGGTGCTCGACGCGTCGTTCTCGTTTGACGGGGTGATTGGTGCGTTTGCCATCACCCGCGACGTGGTGATCATCATGTTGGGCTTGGCCATTGGCGCAATTTTTGTGCGCTCCATGACCATTTACTTGGTGGAAAAAGGTACCCTGAGCGCCTATGTCTATTTGGAGCACGGCGCCCATTACGCCATTGGCGCACTGGCCATCATCATGCTCATGGGCACGGTGGCCCATGTGCCCGAAGCCATCACGGGCCTCATTGGCATTGGCTTTATTGCCGCGTCGGTGTGGTCGTCGGTGATGCACCGGCGCAAGACCGCAGCTTAGTGGGTCAGGGCCATTCCGTACAATGGTCATCCCTTGACTCTCAGGGCCTCGCCAGGCCCAGCGTATGGAAATAGCGATACTGTTTGCCCTCATCTGCCTCAATGGCGTGTTTGCCATGTCCGAGATTGCCCTGGTCACCGCCCGCAAGGCCCGGCTGCAAAAACTCATCGATGAGGGCGACAGCGGCGCAGCCGCCGCTGTCAAGTTGGGCGAAGACCCCACCCGTTTTTTGTCCACCATTCAGATCGGCATCACCTCCATTGGTGTGCTCAACGGTATCGTTGGTGAGGCCGCTTTGGCCGCGCCTTTGTCGGTGTGGTTGGAGGCTTTGGGTGTGGGGCAGCCGGTGGCGGGCTACACCGCCACGGGTTTTGTGGTGTTGGTCATCACCTATTTCTCCATCGTGGTGGGTGAATTGGTGCCCAAACGCATTGGCCAGTCATACCCCGAAACCTTTGCGCGTTTGGTGGCCCGTCCCATCCACGTGTTGGCCGTGGCGACCAAACCGTTTGTGTGGTTGCTGTCGGCCTCCACGCGGGGCTTGCTGCGCGCCATGGGCGTGAAAGAAACCAAGGGCACGCCAGTCACCGAAGAAGAAATTCACGCCATGTTGGTCGAGGGCACCTCTGCGGGGGTGATCGAGTCGCACGAGCACACCATGGTGCGCAACGTGTTCCGTTTGGACGACCGCCAAATTGGTTCCTTGATGGTGCCGCGTGCCGACATTGTGTGTTTGGACTTGGACGCCACGTTTGAAGACAATTTGAACCGCATCGAAATGTCCGACCACGCCCGCTTTCCCGTGGTGCAAGGCGGCATTGAGAACATCGTGGGCGTGATCAACGCCCGCCAGTGGTTGGCCCGTGCCCTGAAAGATCCCGCACAGCAACTGCGCGATCAGCCTTTACAAAGCCCGCTGTACGTGCCCGAGACCATCACCGGCATGGAGTTGTTGGACAACTTCCGTTTGTCCGATGTGCACATGGCGTTTGTGATCGACGAGTACGGCGAGGTGCAGGGCATCATCACCTTGCAAGATTTGATTGAGGCCATCACCGGCGAATTCCAACCGCGCGACCCCGAAACCTCGTGGGCCGTGCAGCGCGAAGACGGTAGCTGGTTGCTCGATGGCCACATTCCGGTGCCCGAGCTCAAAGACCGCTTAAATTTGGACGAAGTGCCCGAGGAAGAACGGGGCCGCTACCACACGCTCAGCGGCATGATCATGCTGCTCAGCGGAGCGCTGCCCAAGGTTTCGGATGTGGTGGAGTGGGAAGGCTGGCGCTTGGAGATCGTCGACATGGACGGGCGCGCCATCGACAAGGTTTTGGCCACCCGCTTGACCCCAACGCCAGAGGCGCTTGAGGTCGACGCTTCAGACGTCTGAGTCTGCTGGCTGGTGGGTTGCGGTTCCGACCGCAGCCTTGTCGCCCGCGCTGGCGAACTTGCTGTGTTTGCCAATCAGGCTGACCATTTGCCCGTAAATGCGGGGGTTGCCGGCCAGGCATTCCTTCTGTTCCAAGAAATTGGCGTCGCCCGAAAAGTTGCCCACCAAGCCACCGGCCTCGGTCACGAGCAAAGCGCCCGCCGCGCAGTCCCAAGGCGAGAGGCCCAATTCAAAAAACGCATCGGTGTAGCCTGCGGCCACGTAGGCCAAGTCGAGCGCGGCCGAGCCGGGGCGGCGCACGCCCGCGCAGCGCGGCATGACCTCGCCCAAAATTTGCAGGTAGTTGTTGAAAGCGTCGTTGGCGCGGAAGGGAAAGCCCGTGGAGACCAAACACTCACTGAGCTGGGTGCGTTTGGCCACGCGGATGCGGCGCTCGTTGAGGTAAGCGCCACGGCCTTTGCTCGCGTAGAACAGGTCGTTGCGGCTGGGGTCGTAAATGACGGCTTGGTCGAGCTTGCCCTTGACCATGAGCGCAATGCTCACGCAATACACCGGCAGGCCGTGGATGAAGTTGGTGGTGCCGTCCAGCGGATCGATGATCCAAATGTGGTCTGCCCCGCCGAACTTGCCTTCGCGTTGGCCGGACTCTTCGGCCCAAATGCCGTGGTCGGGGTAAGCGCTGAGCAGGGTGTCGATGATGGCGTTCTCGGCGGCCACATCGACTTCGGTCACGAAGTCATTCGTTTGTTTGGCCGACACACGCACCGACTCGATGTCGAGGGCGGCGCGGTTGATGATGGTGCCAGCGGTCCGTGCGGCCTTGATGGCCACGTTGAGCATGGGGTGCAGATTGGACGACATAAATTGTGTTCCTCGGGCACGACCCAGCGGTCGACCCAACAGGGGATGAGCCAAGGGGGGAAAGGTTTGCACCGTGGCCCGGCGATGCGGGGCGGCGACAATAGGCGCAATTTTACGTGATGCCAGCCGTGGTGTTGGTCGCCCTGGTGTGGGTGGCCGCTTTGTTGGTGGTGCGGCGGTCAAAATAAACGCGGTGCTACTGCCATTGCAGCAGGGTTGCTAGAGGTGCCGCTCAACATCCTGCCGTTGATGGAGGATGCGAATCACGTTCAGGCGGCTGGCGTCTTCAAAAAAATAAACCACGTGCGAGCCGCACAAGTATTTTTTGAAGTCTGGCCAAACTTCTACAGGGCGGCCTTGCTTTGTTCCGCTCGCCAGTTCGTGGCATACATCTCGAATAGCATCGGTGTAGATATCGGCTTGGTCCGGCCCCCACCTGTGGGCGGTGTAATCCCAAATTGCACCCATGTCGGCCTCTGCGGTAGGCGTGAACGCAACGGCTTTCATTGCGGTTGAATCGCTGCACGTTTACGCGCCTTAAAGGCCTCAAAGTCAAACGGGCGTGGTTCGCCGGATTCAAGGCCTGTGCGCAGGGCTTCTTGCAGCGCCTTGACCTTGGCCTCATGCTCCTCCAGCAGGCGCAACCCTGCACGAACCACGTCGCTGGCTGTGCTGTAGCGCCCGCCTTGTACTTGGGTATCAATGAAGCTAGCGAAATGCGCCCCTAGCGATACTGATGTGTTCCGGCTCATAAGCGCTCTCCTGTTGATGCTTTTGAGTGTACCAATTTTTGGTAGCACACACACAGGCTCGACAAGGCCTGTTGCCGCAGGGCTTAACATCGCTGGCCATGACAAAAACAACCAGTTCGAAAGCCCCCATGAAGACCCGCTTTGTGTTGATTGAAACCAGCCACGCTGGCAATGTGGGCGGTGTGGCCCGCGCCATGAAGGTCATGGGCTTTGACGACCTGGTGCTGGTGCGGCCACGCTGGGCCAATGTGCTGCGCCGCGAAGAAACCATCCAACGCGCCAGTGGTGCCAACGACGTGTTGGCCCAGGCCCGCATCGTCGAGACGCTTGACGATGCGCTCGACGGCGTGAGTCACCTGTGCGCCACCGCCATGACCCCGCGCGACTTCGGCCCGCCCACCACCAGCCCGCGCGAGCATTTCGCCGCCCTGACCGCGCCCGAACGCTTGGCCACACAGCCCGAAGCGGGCGTGGCGTTTTTGTTTGGCTCCGAGCGTTTTGGCATGGCCAACGACGATGTGTACCGCTGCCACGTGTGTTTGCGCATCCCCACGCACGCCCAATTCGGCTCGCTGAACTTGGCCGCCGCCGTGCAGCTCGTGGCCTACGACTGGCGCATGGCCTTGGGTGGTTTTGATGCACCGCCCGCCGCCCCCGCCAGCGCACCACCCGCCGCCGATGCCGCCATGGTGGGCGGCTTGCTGACGCACTGGGCGCAGGCCTTGGTGGCGATCGACTTTCTGGACCCACAAGCCCCCAAAAAGCTCTTGCCGCGTTTGAACCAACTGCTCAACCGCGCGCAACTTGTGCCCGAAGAAGTCCACATCTTGCGCGGGGTGGCCAAGGCTGTGTTGCAAACCGCCGAACGCGCCAAGCGCTAGACTGAGAGCCCTTTTGAACCCCTGTTTCCCCCATGTTTGACCGATTAAAGCAAGACGTTCGCATCATCCTTGAGCGCGACCCCGCCGCCCGCAGCACTTGGGAGGTGTTGACTTGTTACCCCGGCTTGCATGCCCTGGAGATGCACCGCTGGGCGCACGCCTGTTGGGCCATGGGCTGGCGCTGGTTGGGGCGTTTCATCTCGCACCTGGCGCGTTGGTTCACCGGCATCGAAATTCACCCCGGTGCCCAGATCGCTGCGGGCGTGTTCATTGACCACGGCATGGGCGTGGTGATCGGTGAGACCGCCGTCATTGGGCCGGGCTGCACGATTTACCAAGGGGTGACTTTGGGTGGCACCTCTTTAAGCAAAGGCACCAAACGCCACCCGACCTTGGGCCGCAACGTGGTGGTCGGCGCGGGGGCGCAGGTTTTGGGCGGTTTTGAGGTGGGCGACAACGCCAAGATCGGCAGCAACGCGGTGGTGACCAAACCGGTGCCCGCGGGCGCGACGGCGGTGGGCAACCCGGCGCGCATCATCGCCGCCGAGATCGATGCGCAGCGCGAAGCGGTGGCTTCCAAAATGGGCTTTTCGGCCTATGGTGTGACGCAAAACGACGACCCGCTGAGCCAAGCCATGCGCGGCCTGATCGACAACGCGGCTGGCCAAGAACACCAAATCGCCATGCTCTGGCAAGCGGTGCAAACCCTCTCAGACTGCGTCAAACAGGGCGACTGTGTGCCCGAAGACGCCCACCGAAAAGAACACTTCGAAGCCGACAAGCTCAACCAGCTCGTGGGCAAGTGAGGCGCGGCGGCTTGAGCCGCCAAGCGCTTCAGTGGTGGTGTCCGTGCGCGCCGTGCGCGTGGCCGTGCGCCACCTCTTCGTCGCTGGCGGCGCGCACCTCCAACACCTTGACGGTGAAGTGCAGGGTCTCACCGGCCAAGGGGTGGTTGCCGTCCAGTTGCACGGTGTCGCCCTTGATCTTCATCACGGTGAAGGTGTGTGCCGCGCCTTGGTCGTCGCGGCCTTGGATGGTGCCGCCGACCTTCACGCCGGGCGGGAATTGGCTCTTGGGGATGGAGGTCACCAAGCTTTCGTCGCGCACACCAAACGCGTCTTCCGGCGGCAGCACCAGGGTGCCGGCAAAGCCCACGGCTTGACCCTCCAAGGCCTTTTCAATGCCGGGCAGGGTGTTGCCGTGGCCGCCGTGCAAATACGCGCGCGGCGTTTGGCCGTCTTCGAGCACCTTGCCTTGGGCGTTGCTGGCTTTGAAGGTCAGGGTGACGACGGTGTTGGGTCCAATGATCATGGTGGGTCTCAAGCGGTGGGGTTGGGGCGCTGGGCGCTTTTGGGACGGAAGGCTCGGCACACGCCGTCGTCGGTGACCAGGTAAGGCCCACCGATGAGGTCGATGCAATAGGGCACGGCGGCGAAGATGCCCGGCACGCCCGCGCGCGCGTCGCTGGCGGGCAGGCCTTGCAGGGTTTCCGCGATGGCTTTGGGCTGGCCGGGCAAGTTGATGATCAGGGTTTGGTCGCGGATGACCGCCACTTGGCGCGACAAAATGGCGGTGGGCACAAAGCTCAGGCCGATCTGGCGCATTTGTTCACCAAAACCGGGCATGACCTTGTGTGCCACGGCCAGGGTGGCTTCGGGCGTGACGTCGCGCAGCGCAGGGCCGGTGCCGCCGGTGGTCAGCACCAAGCTGCAACCGGCATCCACAAGTTCAATCAAGGTTGTGCTGATGCGATCGGCCTCGTCCGGAATGAGGCGGGCCTCGAAGGTGATGGGGTTGCGCAGGGCGCGGCCCAGCCAGTCTTGCAAGGCGGGCAGGCCCAGGTCTTCGTAGACACCGCTGCTGGCGCGGTCGCTGATGGAGACGATGCCGATGCGAACCGGCTCAAAGTCATCGGGGCTCATGCGACGGCCTCTGCGCTGTCCTCGCTGTCGCGGCCCAAGGCGTTTTTGATGGCTTGGAAGAGTTCGCGGTAAGCCTTGCCGTGGCGCGGTGCTTGACCTGGCAACTCTTTTGCACCGGGGGCTTGGGCGTCTTTGCGGGCTTGACGAATCAGGGCGCGCAGGTGTTGCGCGTCGCTCTCGGCGTCCAAGGCCAGCCACGCGGTGAGGGCTTGGTCGTCGGCGATGAGGCGGTCGCGCCAGTCTTCGGCTTGGTGCAGGCGTTGCGTTTCCAGGGCCGAGGGTTTGCGTTGCTCTTCGAGCGCGTCTTTCACGGCTTGTACGGTGGGCTCGTCGAGCTTGCGCATGAGCTTGCCAATGAACTGCATTTGGCGGCGGCGTCCTTCGAAGTTGGTGATGCGTTTGGCATCGACCACAGCTTCAAGCAGCTTGTCGGGCAGACTCACGCGGGCCATGAGGTCGGCGCGCAAGGTCAGTAGCTGCTCGCCCAAGGCTTGGAGTTCGTCGCTCTGTTTTTTCTGGTCGGTGCGGCTGACGTCGGTGTCGCCTTTGAGTTCGCGTTTGAGCTCCAGATCCAGTTCGCTGCCCTCGGCCACGAAGTGGCCGCGAACGTAATAACCTTTGGTGAATTTGCGGGGCATGGCGGGTTCTTCTTCGTGTGGGGGGCACCGGGGTGCTGCGGCCAGTATCATAGCCCCCGACATGAACACCAGCCGCACCCCCCCATCCCGCGCAGCCGCTTCGGCATCGCGCACCCAGCCCCAAGACCCCAGCCGCCCCTTGAGCGGCTTCCAGTACAGCCGAGCGCAGTTCGAAGCGCTGGTGGATCAAGCCTTGGCGCACGCCAAGGCCTTGGGCGCAATGGACGCCGCCGCCGAGGTCTCTGAGGGCGCGGGTTTGAGCGTTTCGGTGCGCAAGGGTGAGTTGGAAAACGTCGAGCGCAACCGCGACAAATCGTTGGGCGTGACCGTCATGCTCGGCCACCGCCGGGGCAACGCCTCCACCTCCGACTTTTCCAGCGATGCGATTCGCCAAACCGTGCAAGCGGCGTACGACATCGCCCGCTTCACCGCCGAAGACCCGTGCGCGGGGCTGCCCGACGCGCAAGACGTGGCGCAGGAACAGCGCGACCTTGACCTGTTTCACCCCTGGGCGATTGAATCGCAGCAGGCCATGCACTTGGCCTTGGCCTGTGAGGCCGCCGCGCTCAACACCAGCAAGCGCATCACCAACAGCGAAGGCGCGGCGGTCTCGGCCCAGCAGTCGCATTTTTTCAGCGCCCACCTGCGCGAAGGTCAGACCCACGGTGCGGGCGTGTTCCGTGGTGGCTACGCCAGTTCGCGCCACACCTTGTCGGTGTCACCGATCGCCAGCAAAGGCCGTGACATGCAGCGCGACGCTTGGTACAGCGCCATGCGCAGCGCACAGGACCTGGCCACGCCGCAAGCGGTGGGTCGTTACGCCGCAGAGCGCGCGTTGTCGCGTTTGGGTGCACGCAAAATCGCCACCGTGCAGTGCCCGGTGTTGTTTGAATCCACCTTGGCTGCGGGCTTGTTGGGGGCTTATGTGCAGGCCACCAGCGGCGGAGCGCTTTACCGCAACACCACCTTCTTGCCCAAGAGTTTGGGCCAGCGGGTGATGGCCGATCACTTGGACATCGACGAAGACCCTTTCATCCTCAAAGGCAAAGGCAGCTCGCCCTTCGACGACGAGGGCGTGCGCGTGCAGCCACGCCGTGTGTTGAACGCGGGTGAAGTGCAGGGCTACTTTTTGGGCAGCTATTCCGCCCGAAAGCTCGGCATGCGCACCACGGGTCATGCCGGCGGCTCACACAACCTGAGCTTGACCAGCCGACGCACCCAGGCGAGCGACGACCTGCCCGCCATGCTGCGCCGACTGGGCCGTGGCCTCTTTGTCACCGAACTGATGGGGCAGGGCGTGAACGCAGTGACCGGCGACTATTCGCGCGGCGCGTCGGGTTATTGGGTGGAAAACGGCGTGATCGCCTACCCCGTGCACGAAATCACCATCGCGGGCAACCTCAAAGACATGTTTATGGGCATTGAGGCGGTGGGTGCCGACGCTTACACCCATGGGGCCAAAACGGTGGGCTCGATCCTCATCAACCGCATGCAAATCGCGGGCAGTTGATGCGCCCCGAAGCCTTGGCCCTGATGGCGGCGGGCTGTTGGGCCTTTTCCAGTTTGTTTTCTGCACCGCCCGCGCAACGCTTGGGGGCGTTTGCGTTCAGCCGTTGGCGCATGTTGTTTGCCAGTGCGCTCTTGTGGGCTTTGGCTTGGCACAGCGGCACTTGGGGCTCCTTGGCGGTCAGCGCTTGGCTTTGGCTGGGCGTCTCAGGCTTGATCGGCATTTTTTTGGGCGACACGGCCCTATTTGCATGCATGAACCGGCTGGGGCCACGCCGCTCGGGCGTGCTGTTTGCCACCCACGCGGGGTTTTCGGCTTTCTTGGCGTGGTGGTGGCTGGGTGAGGTTTTGTGGGGCTGGGCCTTGGTGGGCGCGGTGCTCTTGGTGGCGGGTGTGATGCTGGCCATTGTGTGGGGCAAACGCAGCGACGAGGCGCACGGTTGGGAGCAAACCCGGGGTGGCCTGATGGGCGGGGTGGCCTTGGGTTTGTTGGCGGCGCTGTGTCAGTCGGTGGCCACGCTGATGCTCAAACCCTTGATGAGCACGGGCGTGGACCCGGTGGCGGCTTCGGCGGTGCGCATGAGCATGGCCTTGGCCGCGCATGGGGTGCTGTGGCTGCTGTGGTCGGGTGCTCGGGCGCAAGCGGCGGTGCGCGCGCAAGACCTGTGGTTGACCTTCGCCAGCGCGGCGGTGGCGATGGCCTTGGGCATGACGCTGATCTTGGCCGCCATGCGTGAGGGGCAAGCAGGGGTGGTGGCCATTTTGTCTTCGGTCACACCCATCCTGATCTTGCCTTTGTTGTGGCTGGTCTACCGACGCCGACCCGCTTGGGGCGCGTGGATGGGCGCGGTCCTGGCCGTGTGGGGCACAGCCTTGGTGATCGGCCCCGTGGCTTGAGGCTTAAGGGGCGAGCGCGGCCTTGACGGCGGCTGACACCATGCCCATGTCGGCCTTGCCCGCGAGTTGGGTTTTGACCGCACCCATGACCCGACCCATGTCACCGGGGCCGCTGGCGCCCAAAGACGCCACGATGGCTTGCACTGCGTGGGTGACTTCCTCGGCGGACAGGCGCTCGGGCAAGTAAGCCACGAGCACCGCCATTTCGGCCTTTTCTTTGTCGGCCAGGTCTTGGCGGGCGGCTTGCTCAAAAGCCGCGATGGAGTCTTTGCGCTGTTTGATGAGCTTGTCAACGATGGCGACCACGGCCGCGTCGTCGAGCTCAATGCGCTCATCGACCTCTTTTTGCTTCATGGCCGCTTGGAGCAAGCGGATGGTGCCCAAGCGCTCGCTGTCTTTGGCGCGCATGGCGGTTTTCATGTCTTCGGTGATTCGGGCTTTGAGGCTCATGACAGGGTCCTGAATGGAAAAAGCCCGCACAGGCGGGCTTTGGGAAGCGGTGGGCGCTTGGGATCAGTACAGCTTTTTGGGCAGCTGCATGGAGCGAACGCGCTTGTAATGGCGCTTGACAGCGGCCGATTTCTTGCGTTTGCGCTCAGCGGTGGGTTTTTCGTAGAACTCGCGTGCACGCAGGTCGGTGAGCAAGCCCAATTTTTCGATCGTGCGCTTGAAGCGGCGAAGGGCTACGTCAAACGGCTCGTTGTCTTTTACGCGGATGGTGGTCATTAAAAAAGATTTCCAGAATGTGCAGCAGAGGGTGGACAGGAAGATCAGCCTGTTCGCCATGGTTGCGATGTTGCCCGTCTGTGAACTCGTGTTGGCGACGGGCGTTGCCAGCAAAACACCGCATTATAGTGATTTTTTCAGGGCCCGCCCACAGGCGTGTGCGCTGGCCCAAGCCCACTGGAAGTTGTAGCCACCCAGCCAGCCCGTGACATCCACCACCTCGCCAATAAAGTACAGCCCGCTTTGGCGCGACTCCATGGTTTGAGAGGACAAGGCTTGGGTGTCCACCCCGCCCACGGTGACCTCGGCTTTTTTGTAGCCCTCGGTGCCCACGGGCGTTACACGCCACGCGTTGAGTTGTTCGGCCAGTCGGGTCAGGGCTTTGTCGGGCACGTCGCACACCGGGCGTTGCCACAGCGGGTCTTGTTGCACCCAGGTATCGGCCAAGCGGCTGGGCAGCCATTGGCTCAGCTCGTTGGACAAGTGCTTGCGCGAGCGTTGTTTGGCTTGGGTCAAAGCGGCGGCCCAATCGTGCTCGGGGGCGAGTTGGACGCGGATGTCGGCCCCTGCCTGCCAGTAACTGGAAATTTGCAACACACCCGGGCCAGACAGGCCGCGGTGGGTGAAGAGCAGGTCTTCGGCAAAAACAGCCCTTTGTTTTTTATCGCCGGTTTCGATGAGCACCGGCAAGGCCAGCCCAGAGAGTTCGGCCCATGGGGCCCACGCGGCGGCGTCGAAGGTCAGCGGCACCAAGCCTGGGCGGGGCGTGACGATGGGCAGATCGAACTGTCGCGCCAAGCGATGGCCAAAATCGCTTGCGCCGATGGCGGGGATGGACAGGCCGCCGGTGGCCACGACCACGGCATGGGCGTGCACCGTGCCTTGATCGGTGTCCAGCGCGTAAGGCAGGGGGTTGGTGTCGCTGTGGCGCACCGCGTGCACGCCACAGGGTTGCCAGCGCGTCACGCCACCGGTCGCACATTCGCTCAGCAAGACTTGGATCAGGTCGTCGGCGCTGTGGTCACAAAACAGCTGGCCTTTGTGTTTTTCATGAAAGGGCACGCCATGCTGCGTCAACAGCGCGGTGAAGTCTTGCGGCGTGTAGCGCGAGAGGGCCGAGCGGCAGAAGTTGGGGTTTTGGCTCAGGAAGTGTTTGTGCGGTGCGCGTGGGTCGAGGTCGCGGTTGGTGAAGTTCGCTCGTCCGCCACCCGAGATGCGGATTTTTTCGGCCACTTTGGGGCTGTGGTCGAGTACCAATACCCGCAAGCCTCGCTGGCCCGCCACGCCCGCACAAAACAGGCCGGCAGCGCCGGCGCCGATGACCACGGCATCCCATGTGTTGTCCGTGTGCGGCATCGGCTGGACAGGTCAGGACTTCATGAAGCCTTTGAGCAAATTCATGCCCTGGGCCATCAAGTCGCCGGTGGGCAATTGACCGTTGGGGGTGAGTTGGTCAATGAAGGCGGGCAGGTGCTCGGACAACGACGAGGCCACATCGCCACTGGACAGGCCGGTTTTGGCCGCCAAATCGCTCAAAGAACCTTGACCCAAGACCGACATGATTTGGTCCGCGGAAATGGGCAAATTGGCGTTGGTTGAAATCCAAGAGGCCACGGTATCGCCCAAACCATTTTTCTGAAAGGCAGCGACCAACCCCTGAATGCCGCCCACCTCGGGGTTGTTGAGCAAGCCCATGACCATGGCGGCCATGTTGCCGCCGCCTGCGGCGTCATTGGTTCCTGAAAGGGCGCTGCCCGCCTGTTGCATGACTTGGCCCGCGATGGAATCAAAAAGTCCCATGAAAATTCTCCTTGGTGAACGCTGAACGTCAGCGCTCGTGAAGTCTACCGCGTGCCAAGGCGTTTACACTGGCGCCCCATGTTGATCCTAGGCATTGAATCCTCTTGTGACGAAACGGGCGTGGCTTTGGTTGACGCCAGCGGCACCGCCACGCCGCGTTTGCTCGGTCATGCCTTGCACAGCCAGATCGAGATGCACCAAGCCTTTGGTGGCGTGGTGCCTGAGTTGGCCAGCAGAGACCATATTCGCCGTGTCTTGCCTTTGACCGACGAGGTGATGCAGCAGGCGGGATTGCCTTTGAGCGCGCTCGATTGGGTGGCGCATACCCGAGGCCCTGGCTTGGCTGGGGCCTTGTTGGTGGGTGCTGGCGTGGCCACGGCGTTGGGCTTTGCTTTGAACAAACCCGTGCTGGGTGTGCACCACTTGGAGGGGCATGTGTTGTCGCCGTTTTTGAGCGCCGACCCGCCCGAATTTCCTTTTGTGGCCTTGTTGGTCTCCGGTGGTCACACCCAACTCATGCGCGTCGATGGTGTCGGGCGCTACGAACTGTTGGGTGAGACGATTGACGACGCGGCTGGCGAGGCTTTTGATAAATCGGCCAAATTGCTGGGTTTGGCTTATCCCGGTGGGCCGGCTTTGTCGGCTTTGGCGCAATCGGGCCGCTCCGATGCGTTTGCGTTCCCGCGCCCTTTGTTGCACAGCGGAGATTTGGATTTTTCCTTTGCTGGTTTAAAAACCGCGGTGCTCACGCAGGTCAAAAAGCTGGCCCACGCGCACCCCGATGGCCCAGCGACCACGCACTTGGCCGACCCGTTGAGCTTGGCGCAAAAAGCCGATGTGGCGGCCAGTGTTGAGGCCGCGATTGTGGATGTGTTGCTCAAAAAATCCCTGTCCGCCCTGCGCGTGACGGGTTTGAAGCGATTGGTCGTCGCCGGAGGGGTGGGGGCCAACCGCCGCTTGCGAGAACAGCTTAACGCCGCGTGCATCGCGGCGGGTGTGCGTGTGCACTATCCCGAGTTGCATTTGTGCACCGACAACGGCGCCATGATTGCCCTGGCCGCTGGCATGCGCATTCAGGCGGGGTGGCTTGACGCTGAGCGATCGGCGGGTGTTTTTGATGTGTTGCCGCGCTGGCCTTTGGCGGCTTGAATAGGACGTTCCAAACCATGAACAAAATGATGAAAGCCGCGCTGGCGGTGTTGGGTTTCGTGGCCCTAACGGCGGCGGCGCAAACGCCCAAGTCACCCACGGGTGAGCCGATTCGCTTGGCCATGATTGAGGGCTTGTCGGGCCCCTTTGCCAACACCGGCGAGGCGGTGTTTCGCAATTTGGTGTGGGCCACCGAACGCGTGAACGCGCGTGGCGGCGTGCCGTGGCCCGGTGGCGCGCGTCCCTTGGTCATTGAGCGCATGGACAGCAAAGGTCAAACCGAGGAGGCCATCACGGCTCTGCGCAGCGCCATAGACCGCGATGTGCGCATCGTGCTGCAGGGCAACAGTTCGGCCGTGGCTGCGGGTTTGATCGACACCATCAACAAGCACAATGAGCGCGACCCCGAACGCCAAGTGTTGTTTTTGAATTATTCGGCGGTGGAGCCTTCGCTGACCAATGAGAAATGCAGCTTTTGGCACTTCCGTTTTGACGCCCATGCCGACATGCGAATGAACGCTTTGATGGGCGTGATTCGAGAAGATCAAGCATTAAAAAGCGTCTATTTGATTGGGCAAGACTACAGTTTTGGTCACGCCGTCTTGGCCGAGGCGCGGCGACAGTTTGCTGCTCAGCGCCCAGACATTCGCATCGTGGGCGATGAATTGCACCCCATGGCGAGGGTCAAAGACTTTTTGCCCTACGCCACCAAAATCAAAGCCAGTGGGGCACAAGCGGTGCTCACCGGCAATTGGGGCAACGACCTCACCTTGCTCATCAAGGCGGCCCGCGAAGTGGGCTTTGAAGGCCGTTTTTACACGTTTTATGGCAATGCTTTAGGTGCGCCCGCAGCCATGGGCGATGCCGGTATCGGCCAGGTGGTGGCGGTGGCGGAATGGTTTCCCAATGTCCCGGGGTCGGCCGCCCAAGCGTTTTACAAGGAGTTTCGTCAGCGATTCCCCAACCCGGCCGATGACTATGTGCACTGGCGCATGCAGATCATGATTGAGGCGTTGGCACAGGCCCTGGCGCGCTCGGCACCCAAGTCGGGGTCCACCGCATTGAATGCGCAAGCCATTGGCCGGGCGCTGGCGCAGGCCGAGGTCAGCATGGCAGGGCAGAGCGCCCGCATGCGGGGGGGCGATCACCAGTTGCAACAGCCTTTGGTGGTGGCCGTCATGGACCGCAAGGGTGCGCCGGGTGTGCCGTTTGATGTGGAAGGCTCCGGCTATGGGTTTCGGGTCATTCGCCAACTCAGCGCCGCTCAAGCGGAAATGCCTCACCGCTGCGCCATGCGCCGACCTTGAGTGACTCCGCACGGGTATCGTTATAATGGCGGGTTGCCGCAGTGATCACGAGCGGCAAATCACGTTCGTTGCGGCATGGGGCTGCGGCGAACGCCTGTTATTGAAAGAAGCACCATGATTGCCCAATCCATCAAAGCCGAAGTTGTTGCCGCCAATGCGCGTGCGCCCAAAGACACCGGCAGCCCTGAAGTCCAAGTCGCTTTATTGACCGCTCGCATCAACGAGTTGACCCCCCACTTCAAAACACACGCCAAAGACCACCATGGCCGTCGCGGTTTGTTGCGCATGGTCAGCCGTCGCCGCAAATTGCTCGATTACCTCAAGGCCAAAGACGCCGACCGTTACGTGGCCTTGATCGCCAAATTGGGTCTGCGCAAATAATTTTGCCCAGGCTTGCATGTGCACAACGC
This sequence comes from Comamonadaceae bacterium, assembly GCA_011391745.1. Lineage (GTDB taxonomy): Bacteria > Pseudomonadota > Gammaproteobacteria > Burkholderiales > Burkholderiaceae_C > Hydrogenophaga. The sequence goes on along the minus strand of JAABPX010000044.1, from coordinate 2,975 downwards.
CTGAGTTGGTTCGCTGGCTCAGGCGTTTTGCGCTTTTTTTCACCCCAAACCCGAGACAACAGAGCGAAGCTGTGTCATTCCAAAACGGTTGTGCCCAAAGGCCAGCGGCTTTGGAATGGCATCGTGTTCTGGGTTGATGGTTGGGTTTTTTGCGGAGTTTCCGCCTACACCGTCGCGTCGTCGATTGCGTCGACCGACACCTGAGGAGCACACCATGAGCATGTTCAACAAAGTCACCAAGACCTTCCAATGGGGTCCCCATTCGGTCACCATGGAAACCGGCGAAATCGCTCGCCAAGCCACCGGCGCTGTGCTGGTGGACATCGAAGGCACCGTGGTGCTGGCCACTGTGGTGGCCAAAAACGATGTCAAGGCCGGACAAGACTTCTTCCCCTTGACGGTGGACTACACCGAAAAATCCTACGCCGCGGGTAAAATCCCCGGTAGCTTTTTTAAACGCGAAGGTCGCCCCAGTGAGTTGGAGACCCTGACCTGCCGTTTGATCGACCGCCCGATCCGCCCCTTGTTTCCTGAAGGCTTCTTCAACGAAGTTCAGGTCATCGTGCACGTGGTCAGCTTGAACCCCGAAGTGCAGGCGGACATCGCCGCCATGATCGCCACCAGCGCCGCTTTGTCGGTCAGTGGCATCCCGTTCAACGGCCCCATCGGTGCGGCCCGTGTGGGTTACATCAACGGCCAGTACGTCCTCAACCCCGGTCAAACCCAGCTCAAAGACAGCCAGCTTGATTTGGTTGTGGCCGGTACCGAAGCGGCGGTGTTGATGGTGGAATCCGAAGCCGATCAGTTGAGCGAAGAAGTCATGCTCGGCGCCGTGGTGTTTGGCCATGAACAAGGCAACATCGCCGTGGCCGCCATCAACGAATTTGTGCGCGAAGCCGGCAAACCCGAATGGCACTGGCAACCGCCAGCAAAGAACGAGCCTTTGATCGCCAAGGTCGAGGCCTTGGGCAAAGCCAAACTCGAAGCCGCTTACCAAATCCGCAACAAACAAGCCCGCACCCAGGCTTGTCGCGAGGCCTACGCCGCCGTCATGGAAGGCCTCAAAGCCGATGGCGTGGCGTTTGATGGCGTGGCGGTTGAGGCCCTGTTGTTCGACATCGAAGCGGCCATCGTTCGCGGCCAAATTTTGGCGGGCGAGCCCCGCATCGACGGTCGCGATACCCGCACCGTGCGCCCCATCGAAATCCGCAATGGCGTGTTGCCACGCACCCACGGCTCAGCCTTGTTCACCCGTGGTGAAACCCAAGCCTTGGTGGTCGCCACCTTGGGCACCGACCGCGACGCCCAGCGCATCGACGCACTGGCTGGAGAATTTGAAGATCGCTTCATGCTGCACTACAACATGCCTCCCTTTGCCACGGGCGAAGCCGGCCGTTTTGGCACACCTAAGCGCCGCGAAATTGGTCATGGCCGTTTGGCCAAGCGGGCGCTGATCGCCGCTTTGCCGAGCAAAGAGGAATTCCCTTACACCATGCGTGTGGTGTCTGAAATCACCGAATCCAACGGCTCTTCTTCCATGGCCTCGGTCTGCGGCGGCTGTTTGGCTTTGATGGACGCCGGTGTGCCGATGAAAGCCCACGTGGCCGGCATCGCCATGGGTCTGATCAAGGATGGCAACCGCTTTGCGGTCTTGACCGACATCTTGGGTGACGAAGATCACTTGGGCGACATGGACTTCAAAGTCGCCGGTACCACCAACGGCATCTCCGCCTTGCAGATGGACATCAAGATTCAAGGCATCACCAAAGAGATCATGCAGGTCGCGTTGGCACAAGCCAAAGAAGCCCGCATGCACATCTTGGGCAAGATGCAAGAGGCGATGAGCCACGCGAACACCGAAGTCTCCGACTTTGCGCCCAAGCTCTTCACCATGAAGATCAACCCCGAGAAGATCCGTGACGTGATCGGCAAGGGCGGTGCCGTCATTCGCGCGCTGACCGAAGAAACCGGTTGCCAGATCAACATCGAAGAGGACGGCACGATCACCATCGCCGCCACCGACGGTGCCAAGGCCGAGATCGCCAAGCAGCGCATCGAGCAGATCACCGCCGAAGTCGAAATCGGCAAGGTCTACGAAGGCCCGGTCACCAAAATCTTGGACTTCGGTGCTTTGATCAACCTGTTGCCTGGCAAAGACGGTTTGCTGCACATCAGCCAGATCGCGCACGAGCGCGTTGAGCGCGTGACCGACTATTTGAGCGAAGGCCAGATCGTCAAAGTCAAGGTGCTCGAGACCGACGAAAAAGGCCGCGTCAAGCTGTCCATGAAGGCTTTGCTTGATCGCGCGCCCGCCCCAGACGCAGAGCAACAAGGCTGATCACAAGAGACTCCTGCCATGAAGAAGCTCATCGTCGGTAATTGGAAGATGAACGGCGGCTTGGCCTCGAACGAGGCCTTGCTCGGCGCGGTGCTCGAGGGCGCCTCGGCGCTGCGAGACGCCGAGTTGGCGGTTTGTGTACCCGCGCCGTATTTGGCGCAGGTGCAGAGCCGCTTACAAGGCTCGCCCATGGCTTGGGGCTCGCAAGACGTGTCGGCCCACGAGCAGGGGGCTTACACCGGCGAAGTGTCGGCGCACATGCTCAAAGACTTTGCTTGCCGCTATGCCATCGTTGGGCACTCCGAGCGACGCCAATACCACGGCGAAACCGATGAGCTGGTGGCCACCAAGGCCCAGCGTGCACTGGCCGTTGGCATCACGCCGATCGTGTGTGTGGGCGAAACCTTGGCCGAACGCGAAGCGGGTTTGACCGATTCGGTGGTTAAGCGCCAGTTGGCGGCGGTGATCCATGCGGTGGGGCATTGCACCAGTGAATTGGTGGTGGCTTACGAGCCGGTGTGGGCCATTGGCACAGGCTTGACCGCCACACCAGCGCAGGCGCAGCAAGTGCACGCCGTTTTGCGTGCGCAGTTGATGGCCGCCAGCCGGCAAGCGCAACGTGTGCACATCGTGTACG
>JAABPX010000043.1 GCA_011391745.1 Comamonadaceae bacterium | reverse complement strand
ATTTTAATAAGTAGCTGATAAACGCAATATTAACCGCATTCAAAAAAATGTCAACAAGAAAAAAGGCCCGCAACACATTGTGTTACGGGCCTTTGTTGTCATTTTATAAAAGGTATATCCTAAAAGGGAATGTCGTCGTCCATGTCGTCAAAGCCGCTGGACGGCCGGGCCGCCGGGGCCGGTGCCGCGGCGGGCGCTTGACGGGGCGCAGCGGGCGCGCGGGGTGCCGCAGGGCGGCTGTAGCCGCCTTCGTCGCCACCACCACTGGGGCCGCCCATGCCTTCACGGCCACCGAGCAGTTGCAGTTCGGTGGCGATGATGTCCACGGTGTTCTTCTCCACGCCCGTGGTTTTGTCCACGTAGGTGCCGTATTTCAAGCGCCCTTCGACGTACACGGGGCGGCCTTTTTTGACGTATTCACCGGCGATTTCGGCCAAGCGGTCATAAAAAGTGACGCGGTGCCACTGGGTGTCTTCAATGGTTTCGCCGCTGCTTTTGTCTTTGCGGCGGCTGGAGGTGGCGATGCTGATGTTGGCCACGGCCTGGCCCGAGGGCAGGTAACGGATTTCGGGATCACGGCCACAGTTGCCGACGAGGATGACTTTGTTGACGGATGCCATGGTGGGTGTCCTTTGATGGGTGTTGGGCTGGTATTGTGCCGCAGCGGCGTTTAAGCGGCGCGGCGCGAAGGGGCGGTCATGGGCCACGCCACCAGCAGCCAAACCAAGACCGCAGCGGCACACACCAGAAACAAACCGCCCTTGCCGTGGGCGTGAACCAGCCAGCCGCCAAGCGCGCCACCCACAAAAAAGCCCAGCGATTGCAAGGTGTTGTACACCCCCAGCGCGGCACCGCGTGCGTGCGCCGGTGCCAAACGCGACACCAAACTGGGTTGCGAGGCTTCCAGCATATTAAAGGCGGTAAAAAACAACACCATCACCCCGCCCATGGTCCACAAGGCGGGGGCCGCACTGGCTTGCACCAACCACCACAAGGCCAACTGGACCAGCAGCAGCAGCGCAATGGCCGCCAAAAACGCCACCCGCAAATGGCCGCGGCGCTCCAAAGGAAACAGCAGACCGCCCATCAAGAGCAGCGACAGCAGCACCGCCGGCAAATACACCCGCCAGTGATCGGGGTTGTCCAAACCCGCGCTCACCAACAGCGCGGGCACCGCCATCCACATGGCGAGCTGCACCGCGTGCAACACAAACACGCCCAAGTTCAGGCGCAGCAAGCCGGGGTGGCGCAAGACCAAGCCCCAGCCGAGGCGGGCCGATTCGGGCCCGTCAAACGGGTCTTCGCCCAAGGGCTCGGGCGGCGCCCACCAGATCACCACGGCAATGCCGAGCAGGGCCAACACGGCGGTCAACGCAAAAATGCCAGACAGGCCGATGAGGTCGGCCAACAGTGGCCCCAAAACCAGAGACAAGGCGAACATCAAAGCGATGCTGCCGCCCACCATGGCCATGGCCTTGGTGCGCACACCGTCGCGGGTGACGTCGGCCAAAAACGCCGTGACCGCCGCCGAAATCGCGCCCGCCCCCTGCAACGCACGGCCCACGGTGAGCCAGGTCAGATCGGGCGCCCAAGCGGCCACGCCGCTGCCCAAAGCAAACACCAACAAGCCCGCCACGATGGTGGGTTTGCGACCAAAGCGGTCCGAGGCCACGCCAAAAGGGATTTGCAACAGCGCCTGCGTCAGGCCATACAGGCCCATGGCCAAGCCCACCCGGGCCGCGTCCTCACCACCCGGCAAGCGTGCGGCCTCCAACGCAAAAACCGGCAAAACCAAAAACAAACCCAGCATGCGCAACGCAAAAATGGCCGCCAAGGCCGAACTGGCGCGGCGCTCGGTGCCGGTCATGCGAAATTCGTGGGGGGGTAGGGACTCAGTCACAGGCAACAGAAAAGGCAAAAGCGCTATTGTGCGCCAAAGCCTTGCACGGCTTATCATGCTGGGTTGCCCTGAACCCCGCCGCTTGCGCTGGCCCGAAACTGTGAACCCCTTGATTGCCCCGCGCCCCGTCTTGCCCAGCACCGTGTTGTCGGTTCGCGGGGCTCGCACGCACAACCTCAAAAACATCGACCTCGACATCCCCAAACACGCTTTGGTGGTGATCACCGGCTTGTCGGGGTCGGGCAAATCGAGCTTGGCCTTTGACACGCTGTACGCCGAAGGCCAGCGCCGGTATGTGGAGAGTTTGTCGGCCTATGCGCGGCAGTTCTTGCAGCTCATGGACAAGCCCGATGTGGACCTGATTGAGGGTCTGGCCCCCGCCATCGCCATCGAGCAAAAAGCCACCAGCCACAACCCGCGCTCCACCGTGGGCACGGTCACCGAAATTCACGACTATTTGCGTTTGCTGTTCGCTCGCGCTGGCACGCCGCACTGCCCGGAACACGACCTGCCCTTGGCCGCCCAAAGCGTGGCGCAAATGGTGGACGCCGTGCTGGCCATGCCCGAGCACACCCGCTTGATGCTGCTCGCCCCGGTGGCGCGCGAAAAAAAAGGCGAATACGTTGAGCTGTTTGCGCAGATGCAGGCGCAAGGTTTTGTGCGCTTTCGGGTCAACGGCCAAGTGGTCGAAGCCGATGCCTTACCGACACTGAAAAAAACCGAGAAGCACAACATCGATGTGGTGATCGACCGCCTCAAGGTGCGCCAAGAGGTGCCCGAAGACGGCGCGCCCAACCCCTTGCGCCAGCGTTTGGCCGAGAGCTTCGAGGCCGCGCTGCGCTTGGCCGATGGCCGCGCCTTGGTGGTGGACCTCGACAGCGGCGCAGAGCACGGCTTTTCTGCGCGCTTTGCCTGCCCCGTGTGCAGCCACAGCGTGGGCGAGTTGGAGCCGCGTTTGTTTTCTTTTAATTCGCCGATGGGCGCGTGCCCAACCTGCGACGGTTTGGGCCACACCGAGGTGTTCGACGCCGAGCGCGTGGTGGCCTTCCCCTCGCTGAGCTTGGCCAGCGGCGCGATCAAAGGTTGGGACCGCCGCAACGCCTATTATTTTTCGATGATCGAGAGCTTGGGCAAGCACCTGGGCTTTGACCCCGACACGCCGTGGGAGTCTTTGCCCGCGCCGGTGCAGCACGTGGTGTTGTATGGCTCGGGGGAAGAAGAAATCAAGTTCAGCTACACCATGGAGTCGGGCAGCTCGGCGGGCAAACGGGTGAGCAAAAAACACCCTTTCGAGGGCATCATCCGCAACTTCGAGCGCCGCCTGCGCGAGACCGATTCGGTGGCCGTGCGCGAAGAGCTCAGCCGCTACCGCGCCACCCATGCCTGCCCCGACTGCCACGGCACGCGCCTCAAGCGCGACGCGCGCCATGTGTTTGTGGGCGAAGGCGAGCAGCGCCGACCGATCTACACCATCAGCCGCATCACCCTGGGTGAAGCGCTGAGCTACTTTCAAACGCTGCAGCTCAGCGGCGCCAAAGGCGACATCGCCGCTCGGGTCATCAACGAGATTCGCCAGCGGTTGCGCTTCCTCAACGACGTGGGCCTGAACTACCTCAGCCTGGACCGCAGCGCCGACACGCTCAGCGGCGGCGAGGCGCAACGCATTCGCTTGGCCAGCCAAATCGGTTCGGGCCTGACCGGCGTGATGTACGTGCTGGACGAGCCCAGCATCGGCCTGCACCAGCGCGACAACGACCGGCTGATTGCCACGCTGCAGCACCTGCGCGACTTGGGCAACACGGTGCTGGTGGTTGAGCACGACGAAGACATGATTCGCACCGCCGACCACGTGATCGACATGGGCCCCGGCGCGGGCGTGCACGGCGGGCGCGTGATGGCGCAGGGCACATGCGCCGACGTCATGGCCACACCCGGCTCCTTAACCGGTGAATACCTCAGCGGTGTGCGCCGCATCGCGGTGCCCACCGAGCGCCACGCGTGGTTGCCAGTGGTCAAAAGCCAAGCCCCCAAACAAAACAACCCCTTTGCGTCGCGCAACGGTTCGGTGAGCCCTGCGGCCGAACGCCGCGCCGCCCGGGAAGCCGCGCACCAGGCCAGCTTGGGCGACTGGCAAGCCATTCGTGTGCTGGGTGCGCGCGGCCACAACCTCAAAAACGTGAGCGTGTCTTTCCCTGTGGGTTTGTTGACCTGCGTGACCGGTGTGTCTGGCTCGGGCAAGTCCACCTTGGTCAACGACACCTTACACGCCGCCGTGGCGCGCACGCTTTACCGCGCCCACGACGAGCCCGCCTTGCACGACGCCATCGAGGGCATTGAACACTTCGATAAGGTCATCAACGTCGACCAAAGCCCGATTGGCCGCACGCCGCGCAGCAACCCCGCGACCTACACCGGCCTGTTCACCGCCATCCGCGAACTGATGGCCGAGGTGCCCACCGCACGCGAACGCGGTTACAGCGCCGGGCGTTTTTCGTTCAACGTCAGCGGCGGGCGCTGCGAGGCTTGCCAAGGCGACGGCGTGGTGAAGGTGGAAATGCACTTTTTGCCCGATGTGTACGTGCCCTGTGAGGTCTGTGGGGGTCAGCGCTACAACCGAGAAACCCTGGACGTGCTCTACAAAGGCAAAAACATCGCGCAAATTTTGGCGATGACGGTTGAACAAGCGCACGCGTTTTTTAACGCCGTGCCCACGCTGCACCGCAAGCTGCAAACCCTGCTCGACGTGGGCCTGAGCTACATCACGCTGGGGCAAAGCGCCACCACGCTCTCGGGCGGCGAGGCGCAGCGCGTCAAGCTCGCTCTGGAGCTCTCCAAACGCGACACCGGGCGCACGCTCTACATCTTGGACGAGCCCACCACCGGCCTGCACTTCGCCGACATCGAGTTGCTGCTCCAGGTGCTGCACCAGCTGCGCGACGCGGGTAACACCATCGTGGTGATCGAGCACAACCTGGACGTCATCAAAACCGCCGACTGGGTGATTGACATGGGCCCCGAAGGCGGCAGCGGCGGCGGCACCGTGGTGTGCGAAGGCACGCCCGAAGACGTGGCCGCTTGCGAGGCCAGCTTCACCGGCCGATATTTGGCTCGGCAACTTTTGGCCCGCTAAAATCTCTAATTTACTTGGAGGGTATCGAATGAATACACAAGATAACGAGTCTGAACACCGCGTTGTGGGCGTTGTGTTGGTCACACTGATTCTGCTGATTGTCGGTTTTGTGATTGGCTTTGGCATTCACACCAGCCAAGCCAAACCGCCCATGGTGGCTGAAACAGTGCCAACCAGCACCGCATCACCCACGCCCGCGGTGCTCACCGATGAAGCCCGCGTGGTGGTAGAACAAGGTGTGGTGAAGTTTTATTTCGCTTCGGGCAAAGCAGACTTGGCTGCTGGCGCTCAAGAAGCTTTGGCGGCGACCGTCACGGCGGGCAAGTCGGGACAACGCCTCATCCTTTCCGGTTTTCACGATGCGACGGGTGACCCGCTGAAAAACGCCGAATTGGCCAAGCAACGGGCTCTGTCGGTCCGTGATGCCTTGGTTGCTGCGGGTGTGGCCGAGTCGGCCATCGAATTGAAGAAGCCCGAACAAATGCCCAACGATGGCGACTTGGCTGAAGCGCGTCGCGTTGAAGTAATGATTCAACCCTGAGCGTGCGACTCCAAACCCAAGTCAGACCGCCCTCAAGCGCGTTGCGCCTCGCATAAGGTTTGTCGGGTGGCCTCGGCCACGCGGCGAGCGGCTTGGGCGAAGTCGGCTTCGGCGCTGGCGTAAAGAATGGCGCGTGAGGAGTTCACACAAATTGGGCCGGTGGTTTGGCCTTGTGCATTGGCGCGCCAACCGGCTTTGACGGTGGCCGTGGCGTCGCCCCCTTGTGCGCCCACACCGGGGATGAGCAAAGGCACGGTGGGCGCCAAGGCGCGCACGCGCTCGATCTCGGCCGGGTAGGTCGCGCCCACCACCAATCCGAGTTGGCCGTTGAGGTTCCACGGGCCTTGCGCGAGTTGGGCGATGTGTTCAAACAAACGCGGCTGGCCGTCCACCGTGGCCAGGCGCTGGTTTTGAAAATCGTCGCCGCCGGGGTTGGAGGTGCGGCACAGCAAAAACGCGCCTTTGCCGTGGCGCTTCAAATAGGGCTGCACCGAATCAAAACCCATGTAGGGCGAGAGCGTGACGGCGTCGGCGCCAAAGCGCTCAAAGGCCTCGATGGCGTACTGCTCAGCGGTCGCGCCAATGTCGCCGCGCTTGGCGTCCAAGATGACCGGCACCTTGGGTGCCACGCGGCGCATGTGGGCCACCAAGCGTTCGAGCTGGTCTTCGGCGCGGTGCGCGGCGAAGTAGGCAATTTGTGGCTTGAAGGCCATGGCCAGGTCGGCCGTGGCATCGACGATGGCGGCGCAAAAGTCGAAGATCTTGCTGGCGTCACCTTGCCAATGGCGCGGGAATTTGGCAGGTTCCGGGTCGAGGCCCACGCACAAGAGGGACGCGTGTTGGCGCTCGGCGCCTTGGAGCATGTCAAGAAAGGTCATGGGGCGATTTTAGAAGGCTCAGTATGCGTGCCATGTCAGCCCTCTGCCGCCAAAGCCCTTCGTGATCTGGGTGACAAATGCGGACATTGCTCTGTTGGCGCAGTATCTGGATGGCGCGCGCGTGAGCGAGCAATGCCGTTTGGCTGGATAAACGTGTCTACGACCACCGCCCCCACACCCGCCTGAAATCCCGCGCCGAGGCAAAACCACAAGCTTCGGCCAGTTGTTCTTGGGTCAAGTTCGGTCGCTGCTTGATCAGTTCGCGTGCCCGCGCCAAGCGCAACCGCTGCTGGTAGTCCACCACGCTGATGCCGGTGTGCAGCATGAACAGGCGCGACAAATGCCGAGGGCTGACACACGCCACGCGAGCCAACTCGGTCAGCGACCAGCGCCGAGCCGGGTCTTGGCTCAGGCTTTGCGTGATGGCGTCTTGTGCGCGGTGAACCGCAGGGTGCATGTGGTTGCGGTGCGCCAGCCAGGGCGACAGTTGTGGGTCGTTGGGGCCACGACGGGTGTACATCACCAAACGCCGCGCCACTTGCGCGGCCAGCGCAGCACCTGCCACTTGCTCCACGATGTACAGCGCCAGATCAATGCCAGTGGTGATGCCCGCGCTGGTCAGCACCCGGCCATCGTCCACAAAAATCCGGTCGGCTTGCACTTGTGCACGGGGTGCTAAAGCTTGTAGGTCGGCAATGAGGCTGTGGTGCGTGGTGCAGCGCAAGCCATCGAGGTGCCCCGCCATCGCCAGCAACCAAGCGCCCGAACAAATGCTGGCCAAGCGCGTGTCGGGCTGTAGGGCGGTTTGCAGCCAGCGCACCACCTGCTGCGCCGCCGGGGTGGCGTAGTCTTCGCGTTCGTGGCTATTGCCTGTAATCAACACCAGGCTGTTGGGTGGCAAACGTTTGGGCAAAGGCTCCAGCCCCGCCAACTGTGTGCCGAGCGAGGTGTTCACCGATGCGCACGGCCCACAGGTGTGCAGCACCAGTGGCGCACCCATGTCGCGCGCCATGCGCAGTGCCTCGGCGGGGCCAGCGTAGTCGAGCAGCAGCACGCCGGGGGTGACGACGAGGTAAACCGTCAGGGTTGGCATGTCCAGCGCTGCAACAAAGGTTGACCAAACACATTCATCAGCAGGCCCAATATCAGCAGCGCGCCTCCGGCCCAGTGCAGTGGGCCCAGCGTTTCACCAAAGACCAGCCAGCCAGTGGTCAGTCCCACCAGCGGCACCAGCAGTGTGAACGGTGCTACGCGGTTAGTCGGGTAGCGGCTCATCAAATACGTCCACAGGCCATAGCCCAGCAGCGTGGCCATCCAGGCCAGGTAGGCAACTGCCGCCAGCGTGCCCGCCGTCAAATGGTTGAGGGATTGGGCGATGGCCTCAGGTCCCTCCAGCCACAGTGACAAGCCCAAAAACGGCAGCGGCGGCACCAGACTGGCCCACACCACAAAGGCCAGCTGATTCATCGGACCATAGTGGCTCACCACCCGTGTGACGATGTTGCCGCACGCCAATGACAACGCCGCCAACAGCGTGAGCCCAAAGCCCAGCAGCGGCAAGCTGGTCCCGGACGCCACTGTCCCATGCGCCACAGCGATCAGCACCAGACCGGCCAATGCCAGCAAGAGCCCCGCCATCTGGTGTGCATGCCAGCGCTCATTCAACCACCAGCTGGCCAGCAGCAGTGTGAAAAACGACTGCGATTGCAGCACCAGCGAAGCCAAACCTGAAGGCATGCCCACATGAATGGCGCTGAACAGGAAAGCAAATTGTCCAACCGAAATCGTCAGCCCATAAGCCAGATACCACCGCAGTGGCACGCGTGGCGCCTTGAAAAACAACAAGGCCGGAAACGCCGCCAGCATGAAGCGCAATGCCCCCAGCAGCATGGGTGGCACGCCGACAACGCCCATTTTGATGACGGCAAAGTTGACGCCCCAAACGCCGATCACCAACAGGGCCAGTGCCAGGTCTTTGGGGTGCATGGTCTGTGTGCTCATGCGGGGCTTTCGATGGTCACAGGCGTGCAGCCTTGTGGCTTGAACACCCGTTCCGTCGATGCGGGGTTGTTCAACAGTTTGCCCGCAGGCCGCACCGGGCGACGCACCAGCTCGCCACCGCAGTTGGGGCAGTGGCCGTGCAGGTGTGTGTCAGCGCAAGCCGCGCAAAAGGTGCATTCAAACGAGCAGATGCGTGCATCCAAGGCCGCAGGCGGCAGGTCTCGGTTGCAGCATTCGCAGTTGGGGCGCAGTTGGAGCATGGTGATGTGCGGTGTTTTAGAAGCTGGACAGGCAAGTATCGACGGTGACGATGCGCGCAAAGCGATCGGCCAAGACCAGCTCGGTGCGGGTGGTGATGTCTTGGGCGCTGAAGGTCTGTCCGGTGCCCGCGTGCGTCATGGGGAAGGTGAGCGTGGCTTCGGACACAAAGTCCACCGCATAGCCAAGATCCGAGGCCACACGGGCGGTGGTTTCGCAGCATTGTTCGGTGCGGATGCCGCTGATGATGAGGCGCTGCACGCCTTGGCGGCGCAACCAGCGGTCGAGCCCGGTGTCGGTGAAGGCGTTGTGAACGTGTTTGATGAAACGCACGGCAGGCTCCCCCGTCAACCAGTCCATAGGACGGATCAGGCCCGAATCGGCACGGAAAGGCGCATCGTCATCGACATGAAAAATGTGCACCACCGACACACCCGCAGCGCGGCAACCCGCGTCCAGCTTTTGCAGCGCGACACGAAACGGCTCTGCAAGCGACGCAGACCAATAGGGCGCTTGCAAAAAAGACGGCTGCACATCGATGATGAGCAGGGCGGTGGCGGGGTGCGTTTGTGGTGAGGTCATGGCTTTATTGTGCAAAACCAACACCATGCCGACCAGGGCTCCTACAGCCCAAAGGAGGACCAAAAAAGACAACCGTGAAATTCGGCCACCCTTAAAGCCCTTGCACCCCCTGCGCATGGGCGTGAGCAATGGCCCGAAACGCAGGGCTGATGCGTGCATCGCCTGCCGCCTGTTGCCAGAACGCCAAGGCCAACGCCCGTGCTTGAGGCCAAACGCTCAGGGTGTGGGCGTTGGGCCTGGGCGCTTGGCTGGCCCAGTCGCGTGCCACCACCTCGCCGGCCACCGGGGCGTAGAACATGGGCAACATGTCGTAAGCGGGCGCGAGCTGCCAGCGGTGCTCATGCAACAACAGCGACACATTGCCGTGGTGGCGGTCGGTGTTGGCAATCAGGGCACCGAAGGCGTCGAGCAAGCACAGGGTCTGAATGTCGACGGCGCTCAGGCTTTCGGCACCGGCGCGCCCGGTCTGCATGGCGGTGGCCGCCCATTGCGATCCGATGCCGATGTAGTGCGCGTCGTACATCTCCAAAGACACCATGCCCACACGGCCCTGAGCGGTGCGGTCAAAGCGCCGGCTTTGCAAAAACACGCGCCCCCCGGCCTGGACGATGTCGGTCTGCGCAGCGGCAACGCCTGCGGCTTGCAGTGTTTTCAAGGCCAACGCTTCGCACACCAGCAGATCGCGCCAGCGCTGGTCGGCGGGGGCGTCGCCTGCGGGCGAGAACTTGACCAGCACGGGCACGCCATCCGCCACCGCGCCAAACTTGGGCTGCTCACCGCCCGCGCTGGAGCCCGGGGCCGCGCTGCCCAAGGCTTGTAGAGCCAAGCGGGGGTAGTCCTGCGCCGGGTCCCTCACCACGGGGGCGGTGCTGCGGCTGGGCGGGAGCGCCAGATAACGGTCGAGCGAAGCGGCGCCCACCAGCAGGTTGCCAGGCAGGTCTTCGCCAGCGCGCACCAGCGCCAGCAGGATGTGGTCGTCGTTCCAATGCGCCAAGTGCGGGGGCAAAGCCAAATCGGGGTGCGTTTGAGAAAACGCCCGACCCATAAAGCCTTGGGGCCGGGTGTCCATCAAAAACCACGGCAAGCTGGGGTGAAAAGCACTTTGGCCATGGGCTTTGTCGACCTCATCCATCCAGAAGCCCCCACCGGCCAAGGGATACAAGGTGCCCAAGCGCTGCGGTTCGCCGCTGGCGGGCACTTGGTGAATGGATATCTGACGCCCAACGCCCGGCACATCACGCGGCAAAAGGTAGCGCTGCGCCCGCGCCGCACCCACTTTGACCACTTGGCCCGAAGCCAGCAAGGGGGCCAACAGGCGAGATACCGTGGGCTGGCTCACCCCCAGTTGCTGCTGCAGCTCAGGGCTGCTCGCGTGACCGTTGTGGCGACGCAGGGCAGCGATTAGGGAGTCGGCGGCGGTCATTGAATAGGTATATGAATAGATATTTTCCGTATTGGATTGTCGCTTATTGGCTCAACACCTGCATTAATTCCATCAACCCAATGGCCTGTGTGCCGTAACGCATCACAAAGCGTTCGGCGCCGGGGTAGACCACGTAGCGCTGATCAATTGCCAAGTCTGCGCACGCGATGTCAAAACCTTTGCTCAGGGTCGGCGCTGTGGAGCGTTTGATTTCGATGGCCATCCAGGGCTGACCGGCACGCTCAATTAAGAGGTCGATCTCGGCCCCCGCATGGGTGCGGTAGTTGTAAGCCATGCATTGCGGGTTGGCGGCGGCCATGAGGTTGTCGATGCAAAAACCCTCATAACTGGGACCACAAACGGGGTGCCCGGCCAAGTCGTGCAAGCTGCCCAGGCCCAACAAAGCGTGTACCAGCCCGCTGTCGCGCACATACACCTTGGGGGCTTTGACCAAACGTTTGCCCACGTTACCGCTCCAGGGTCGCAGGCGGCGCACCAGTTGCAAGTCCACCAGCAAGTCGATGTAGCGCTCCACCGCAGGGCTGCTAACGCCCAAGCCACTGGCCAAACGGCTTTGCTGGAGCAGCGCACCTTGTTGATGGGCCAGCATGGTCCAAAGCCGCCCCACGGTTTCGGCAGGCAAGCGCGGGGCAAACATGGGCACATCGCGCTGCAAGTAGCTGCGCACAAAGTCTTCGCGCCAGCGCAGGCTGGCGGCATCGCTGGCGGCCAGCAGGCTGTCTGGAAAACCGCCGCGAAGCCACAGTGTGTCTAAGTCAGCGGCGGGCCACTCCAACGCATGGATGGGGCCGATGTCCAAGTAAGCAACACGCCCGGCCAGCGTTTCACTGCTTTGTTGCATCAAATCCAACGAAGCAGAGCCCAGCAGCAAGAAATGGCCAAAGCGTTGCCCCGCTCGGCGGCGCTCGTCAATGATGCCGCGCAACACTTCAAACAAGCCGGGCATGCGATGGATTTCGTCCAAGATAATCAGCTTATCGCCTTGGGCGCGTAAAAAAGCATCTGCATCTTCAAGCCGCATGCGGTCGGCTGGACGCTCCAGATCGAGGTAGGTGGAGCCCGCAGGCCAGGTGCCTGCCAGTGTGAGCGCCAAGGTGGTTTTGCCCACTTGGCGTGGCCCGAGCAGCACCACAGCCGGGGCTTCGTGCAGGCGTTCTGACAGTGTGGACAGGGTTTTACGGTCAATCATCATTGAAATTTTAACGCGTTTCGTTAATATTTCAATGTTTAAATTGGACTTCGGGTATGTTGCCCACTCTCCTGACACCCCGTTGTCAGTACCCCTCAGGCAAAGTCTGCCCCAGTGCACAGAGGGTCTGTGCGCATTCAGGTGGAAAGAAAAAAATGCAAAAAGTGATTGATTGGTTTGAGATTCCGGTGAACGATTTGCCGCGTGCGCAGGGGTTTTACGAAGCAGTGTTGCAAACGAGCTTGCAGCGCGAAAGCTATACCGGGCCGGGCATGCAGATGGCGGTGTTTCCAGGCGAGGGTGATGCCGTCAAAGGCGCGTTGATGTCGGGACACCCGGCCTTGCAGGTGGGCGCTTGTGGCACGCTGGTGTATTTGCATGCGGGTGCCTCGCTGGATGAAGCCTTACAGCGCGTGTTGGCAGCCGGTGGGCAAATCGCCATGGGCAAAGTGGTCCTGCCTGAAGGCTTGGGTTTCATGGCCCACATGCTGGATGTGGATGGCAACCGAGTTGGCCTGCACGCCTACGCCTGAAAATAAGCGTTTTGTCCGCTGACTCCTTTCATCCAACAATGCGCCGCGCCGACCGACTTTTCCAAATTGTTCAACTCATTCGAGGCCGGCGCCTGACGACAGCCCGGTGGTTGGCGCAGCGGCTGGAGGTGTCCGAGCGCACGGTGTACCGCGATGTGGCTGACCTGCAATGTCAGGGCGTTCCCATCGAGGGCGAGGCGGGAGTGGGCTACCGTTTGGGCGAGGGCTTTGATTTGCCGCCGCTGATCTTTACGCCGCAAGAAGCGCAGGCTTTGGTGGTGATGACGCGGGTGGCCCAGCATTGGTTGGACCCGGCGTTGGCCCGTGCGAGCGAATCGGCGCTGTCGCGGGTGCTGAGTGTTTTGCCCGCCGACCAGCGCCATGCGGCGCAGCACACGCCGGTGTATTCGCCGCCTTGGGGTTTGACCGCCGAGCAGCAGCCGCACTTGCAGTTGTGGCGTGAGGCCACGCAAAGCGCACACAAGCTGGCGCTGGTCTACAGCGATGCGCAGGGCCACAGCAGTCAGCGCACCGTGTGGCCGCTGGGCAGCTTTTTCTGGGGTGCGGTGTGGACGCTGGTGGCTTGGTGCGAAAAGCGCGAGGACTTTCGCAGCTTCAGGCTGGACCGCATCCAGTCGATGACCGGTTTGGCGCAGACTTTTCGTCTGACCGAGGGGCAGCGCTTGATCGATTTTTTGCGCCAGCAAGGTGTAGACCCCCAGGCTTTGGCCGAGGGTCGATGACGGGGACATGGGCATGAACTATTGGATCGGTGTGGTCAGCCATTCGCATGTGTTGCGCGGCGTGACAGGCGGCTTTGCACAGATGAACCATGGCAAGCAGGCCCCGCTCAAGCGAATGAAGGCGGGCGATGGCTTGATTTATTACTCGCCGCGTGAGGCGTATCCCAATGGGGCCGCGCTGCAGGCGTTCACGGCTTTGGGTTTCATCCGCACAGGGGCGGTTTACGAATACGACATGACGCCCGACGGTGTGCCGGGGTTTGTGCCTTGGCGCATCGATGTAGATTACCGGCCTGTGCAGCCCGTCAGCATCAAACCTTTGGTGGCCGAGTTGGCATTCATCAGCGACAAAACCCATTGGGGTGCGGCATTTCGCTTTGGGCAGATCAAGATCGGCGAGGCTGATTTTTTGAAAATTGCTGCGGCAATGGGGCTGGCGCACACGCCTGTACAGGCTGGTCCGGCGCAGGACTTGCCAGCTCAGGCCGCCTTGTTTTGATCAAGCGGCCAACGCGGCCAGTTAAAAATTTGATGAAATTCAATTGGCTGGCCTTGCTGTGCACGGGGCAGGCTTTGTTTGAGCGGTACTGACAACGGGGTGTCAGAAGAGTGGGCAATATGCCAAAAATTCAATGCTCTACGGCGTCAGGGCGTGCCTGAACCCGGTAACTGCGCCAAAGCCAAACACAGGTCGTCCCAGGCTTTGGCTTTGTGTTGGGGCGTGTTCAAGAGGTTGCGCAGGGGGTAGGTAACGACCACGGGCACGCCTTCAAAGCGGTGCACATGCCCGCGCAAGCGACCCAGTGGTTCGGTGCTGCCCAAGACGGCCTGCGCGGCCAAGCTGCCCATGAGCACGATGACGCGGGGCTGCACCAAAGCCACTTGGCGCTTGAGGTAATGGGCGCATTGCGCGATGTCGGCATCGGTTGGTTTTTGCCCGATCAAAGGACGGCACTTGAGCGCGGTGGTGACGTAAGCGGCACTGGGGCCAACCTCATGGCGGCTGCGGCCCACGGCGCGCAGCATGTTGTCGAGCAACACGCCTTCGTCGCCCACAAACACCTGGCCTTGCTCGTCTTCGGCATCGCCCGGCGCATCGCCCACCACCATCCAATCGGCGGGCAGGTGTCCACCACCGGCCACGGCGTGTCGGCGGCCTTCGCACAAAGCACACGCTCGGCAAGTGGCGATGGTCTGCGCCAAGGCTTCGGCATCCAGGCCAGCCAAGGCTGAGGCGTTGATGGCGGGGCGCTGCACCAAGGGCGCGGCCACGACCGGTGCGTTCGATGGGGGTGCCACGGGGGCGGTCCTTGGTGAACGGGCGGCGGGCGCAGGCGTCAACGCAACCTGGCTCGGGCTTTCTGTGGCGGTGCTGACCGGCGCCTTCTCGGCGGTGGGCGACCACACGGTGATGCCCATGGCCTTGAGCATGGCGCGCTGACGCGCGTCGAGCTGAGGCACAAAGTGGGTGGGGTGTTCCATGCTTAGGCCGTGGCGTTCAGGGGTCGGTTCATGACCACGGCGTCTTCCCGTGCGGTGCGTCCCGCCGGGTAATAGCCTTTGCGCACACCCACGGACACAAAACCGCTGCGCTCGTAAGTGGTGCGGGCGGCGTGGTTGCTGTGGCGCACCTCCAACCACACGCGCTGCGCGGCGTGTTGCCGTGCCCACACACACAAGGCCTCCAACATAAAGCGCCCCCAGCCTTGGCGCTGGTGTTCAGGGGACACGGTGATGTTGAGCAGGTGCGCTTCGTCCACCCCCGGCATGGCCACCCAGTAACCCAATAGGCTGGGTTCGTCTCGGTCGGGCGCTTGCGCCCACAGCAGCCACGCGGGGTGAGCGCTGCGCAAAGAATCCACAAAATGCTGGCGCGACCACGGGTGCGAATGGGCGCGCTTTTCGAGTTCAAGCACCGCGTCCAAATCGGCTTCTTGCATGCTGGCCCAACGCAATGGCCATGCGTCGCGAGCGGCGGCGCTTGAGGGTTGCAAACGCTGCCCCGCTTCGCGCTCAGCGGTGGTCAACGCCACCTTGTCGCGCACGTACAGCGGCAACACGTTGTGGGGGCGCACGGCAAGGCCCAAAGCCATCTGCGCGGGTGCCAAACGCAGCAGCGCGGCGGCGGTGGGCAAGGCGGTGCAACGCGCCCCCAACAAAGCCCCCAATCGCGATGCATAAGGGCTGTCTTCGGCCCACACATTGCCGGCCCACAGCCATTGACCGGCTTGCCACGCGGGCGCGTCGAGCACCGCATGGGTCAGCGCCCAAGCGCCCACGTCTTGCGGGGCGCACAAACGCGCGGGGCTGCGCTCGTGCCAAGCACCGCCGTGGTGCTCGTACAGCGCCACGTACAGTTCATCCATGCGCGCATCGAGCACGGTGGCCACCCAGCGCACGGCGTGGCCTTGGGCGGCGCGTTGGGCGCGGGCTTCTTCGGCCACGGCCAACAAGGTGTCCACCGGCAACACCGGCAAACCCTCGGGGTGCTGTGCGCTGGGCGAACCGTAGGCCAAGCCTTGGGCCACCGAGCACGCGGTGCGCAAACCGGTGAAAGAGCCTGGACCGCGACCGACCACAATGGCGTCCAAACTGCTCAAGGACCAATCGACCTGCGTCAAGCCTTGGCGCAAAGCGGGCAAGAGCGTGGCCGAGGCCTGCTGGCCACCAGGGCCATCGAACGACCACAAGGGCTCGCTCGGTGCGGCGCTGCCCAAGGCCAGCGACAAAGTGTCGGTACTGGTCTCCATCGCCAACAGGCGCTGAGCGCTGGGCAGTTGGGCGTTGTGTGTGGGCGCGGGCATGGCCGCCATTATCGACCACGCCCGCCGCCATAATGGGCCATGGACAAACGGATGCATTGGCGTGTGTGGGGCGTGTGCGCGGTGTTGCTGGTGCACACCGCGCTGGGCGCGCAGTCGCCCGCAGCCAGCCTACCCCCCACGGTGCAACAAGCGCTCAAGACCGCGCGCCTGCCCGCCAGCGCCATGAGCGTGTTGATCGCGCCCGTCAGAGCACAAGGCCAGCCCTTGTTGTCGATCGGGGCCGATCGACCGCTCAACCCCGCGTCGGTCATGAAGTTGGTCACCACCTACGCCGCCCTCGATTTGCTCGGACCCGAACACCGCTGGCACACCGGCTTTTACAGCACCGCCGTGGTGGAGCGCGGCGTCTTGCAGGGTGACCTGTATGTGCGCGGCGGCGGCGACCCGAAATGGGTGCGCGAGCGCATCGAAGCCGCCTTGCTTGACCTGCAAACCCAAGGTGTGCGGGCCATTGCGGGCGATCTGGTGCTGGACCACAGCGGCTTTGATGTCCCGCCCTTGAACGCTGGGGATTTTGACGGCGAACACCTGCGGCCCTACAACGTCACGCCCGACGCGCTGTTGGTGAATTTCAAATCGGTGCTCTTGCACTTCACGCCCGACCCAGAAGCCGGTGTGGCCTGGGTGCGCAGCGAGCCACCGCTCATGGGCTTGGCGGTGGACACCACGGTGCCACTGACCACGCGGGCCTGCGTCGATTGGCGCACGCGTTTGCAGGCGGATTTTTCCGACCCGAACGCGATTCGACTAAACGGCAGTTACGCAGAGCGCTGTGGAGAACAGGTCTGGCCAGTGGCTTACCAAGACCCGGCAAGTTACGCCGCCCGCGCGCTTGAGGGCCTGTGGCGCAATGGCGGCGGGGTGTTGACGGGGCGCGTTCGCAGCGGCATCACCCCTGCTGACGCTCGGCTCATCTTGGCGGCCGATTCGCTGCCGCTGAGCGACATCATTGCCGACGTCAACCAGTTCAGCAACAACGTGATGGCGCAGCAGGTGTTTTTGAGCCTGGCCACGACAAGGGCCGCACCGAGCATGACCCAGACGCTTGGGCGCAGCGCAGCGCCGCCCGTGGTCGCGGGCTTTGAGCGTTCGCGCGAGGTGCTGGCACGCTGGTGGGCCAACACCTTTGGGCCAAGCGTGGCCGCGCCGGTGGTGGACAACGGCTCGGGCCTCTCGCGCCAAGAGCGCATCACGCCCGCTGCCTTGTTGCACTTGCTGCGGCACGCGGCCCAACACCCGCACGCGGGGCCATTTTTGCAATCGCTCTCGGTGGCTGGCATCAACGGCACGACGCGGCGCATGGCGCAAAGCCCCAACAGCTTGGCCCACGGCCGAGCGTGGATCAAAACCGGCACCCTGCGCGACGTGGTGGGCATCGCGGGTTATGTGGACACCCGCAACGGTGAGCGCTTGGCGATCATCGGCTTTGTTCACCACGAACGCGCCACCCAAGGGCGTGCGGCCTTGGACGCTTTGTTGGAATGGGCCGCCGCTCAGCAGCCGTGAGACTTCAAGCCGCCGCGCGTTGCAAGCGGTCACGCACACCGTCCCATTCTGGGCCTATGGGTGGGGCCTGAACCCAAATCGTGTGGCGCTCGGGCGAGTCCAAGCGGCGAAGAACGGCGAACACGTCGTGTGCACACGTCGCCGCGTCTTCGGGCATGACCTCGGCCCGCACACCCGACGGCAAAACCACACCGACCTGGGCATAAACCGCCACCCGCGCCAACTCGGGCTCGGCCCGCAGGGCATCGGCCAACGCCGTCCCTTCGGCCAAGCGCACACGCGCTTGCGGTGCGTAATGTGAAGCCAGCGAACCCGACACGCGTGGGGCCTGCGCATCGCGTTCGCGCACCGGCAAGCCGCAGGCTTGGCTCAAGGCCTGCGCGGTGATCATGCCGGGGCGCAAGAGCACGGGCTTGCCACGCGTGGCGTCCACGATGGTCGACTCAATGCCCACACGGCAAGCACCGCCGTCCACGATGATCAGTTCCGCCTCGCTCAAGGCCGCCAATTCGCTGGCCACGTGTTCGGCCGTGGTGGGGCTGACGCGGCCAAAGCGATTGGCGCTGGGCGCGGCCACGCCCCACACACCCAAGCGCTGAGCGGCCAACAGCAGGGCCTGTGCCGTGGGGTGTTCGGGGCAACGCAAGCCAATACTGGCATGCCCACCGGCAGCGGCGGTGGCCACGCCCTCGCGGCGCGGCAAGATGAGCGTCAATGGGCCGGGCCAAAAGGCCTGCATCAGGGCCCACGCAAACGGTGGTACGTCGTGGGCGTAGCGGCCCACCAAGGCTTGCCAAGCGGCTTCACCCGGCGCTTCGGGCGCGGCGATGTGCACGATCAGCGGGTGGTCGCTGGGCCGACCTTTGGCCAAAAAAATGCGCGCCACGGCTTTGGCGTTGTCGGCGTCGGCCGCCAAACCGTACACGGTTTCGGTGGGCATGCCCACCAAACCACCCGCCGCCCAATGCCGCGCCGCCGCCTCAACGGTGGCGTGTTCGGCGGGCCAGCAGCGTGGGCTCATGCGGCCAAAGTCTCCAAGCTGGGCAAACCCAAGATCGCCAAGGCATGTGCCGTGGTTTGGCGCACCTGCGCCACGCTGGTACCGGTGATGTTGAGGTGGCCCATCTTGCGCCCCGGGCGTGCGCTGAGCTTGCCGTAGAGGTGCAGGTGCGTGCCGGGCAAGGCCAGCACTTGGTCCCACGGTGGCGTGGTGGGTGCGGCGCGGGCGTCACCTTGGGGCCACCACAGATCGCCCAGCAGGTTGATCATGGTCGCGGGGCTGTGCTGCTCGGGTTCGGGCAGCGGCAAACCGACCAAGGCGCGCACCTGCGCTTCGAACTGCGAGTAGCTGCACGCGTTTTGCGTGTAATGGCCGCTGTTGTGCGGACGAGGCGCCATTTCGTTGACGACCAAGGTGTCGCGGCCCGTGCCATCGTCCACCACAAAATATTCCACGCACAAAACGCCCACATAGCCCAGGTGTTGGGCCAAGGCGCGTGTGCTGGCCTGGGCGCGCTGCGCCAACTCGGGGTTGACCGCGCCGTCGTGCACCTCGGTGAGGGCCAAGATGCCGTCGCGGTGGGTGTTTTTTTGCACGGGAAAGGCCACGGTGTGGCCGTCGGCACCCCGTGCCACGATCACCGACAACTCACTGCGCAAGGCCAAGCGCTGCTCCAGCACACAGGGCACCTGCCCCAAACGTTGCCAAGCCTGAGCCAGTGCTTCGCGGGTGTTGACCCGCGCTTGGCCTTTGCCGTCGTAACCCATGCGCGAGGTTTTAAGGATGCCGGGCAAGAGCGCATCGGGCACGGCCGCGAGCTGCTCGCCGGTTTCTATGGCGGCGAACGGCGCGGGGCGCACACCGCTCACGCCCGCACAAGCGTTGAAGTGGTTTTTTTCTTGCACCCGGTCTTGCGCCACGGCCACGCACGCGCCGCTGGGGGCCACGGAGCGCTGCTCGGCCAAGGCCATCAAGGCTTGGGACGGCACGTTTTCAAATTCGGTGGTGATGGCATCGGCCACCGCACACAGGGCTTGCCAACCCGTGGGGTCGTCATAGGCCGTGGCGATGTGGTGGTGGCTGATGAGCCCGGCGGGGCTTTGCGGGTTGGGGTCGAGCACGGCGGTGAAGTAACCCATGGCCTGTGCGGCCTGCACGAACATGCGCCCGAGTTGGCCGCCGCCCATCACACCCAGTGTGACCGGCCCGTTCACCCCGGTGCTGCCGGGCAACAAAGGCGTCTGGCTCATACGGGCAGCTTCATGTCGCGGGCGGCTTGGGTTTGCGCGGCGCGAAAGGCGTGTAATTGGGCGCGCAAGTCGGGGTTGTGGTTGGCCAAAAGGGCCACCGCAAACAGCGCGGCGTTGGCGGCCCCGGCGTTGCCAATGGCAAAGGTGGCCACGGGCACGCCTTTGGGCATTTGCACAATGCTGTGCAAGGAGTCCACGCCTTGGAGGTGTTTGCTGGCCACCGGTACACCCAGCACCGGCACCACGGTTTTGGCCGCGATCATGCCGGGCAAATGGGCCGCGCCACCCGCCCCCGCAATGATGGCCTGCAAGCCCCGCCCCTCGGCGGCCTCGGCATAGGCAAACATCTCGTCGGGCATACGGTGCGCCGACACCACCTGGGCCTCAAAGCCCACGCCAAACTGCTGCAAAATCTGCACTGCCGATGACATGGTGTCCCAGTCCGAACTGGAACCCATGACAATACCGATGTGTATGGTGTTCATCGCCGAATTTTACTTTTTCACCCAGAACCCGCCCCAATGATCAACGTCACCACCGAGAATTTCAAAACCGATGTCATCGAAGCCTCGCACCGCCTGCCGGTCTTGGTGGATTTTTGGGCGCCTTGGTGCGGCCCGTGCAAAGTGATTGGGCCCTTGCTGGAAAAGATCGAAGCCGAATACGGCGGGCGTTTCAGCTTGGTCAAAATCGACTCGGACCAAGAACAAGAACTCGCTGGCGCGTTTGGCATTCGCAGCATTCCCACCTGCGTGCTCATGATCGGGGGCAAGCCCGTCGACGGGTTCACGGGCGCGCAGCCCGAAGGCCAGATCAAGGCCTTTTTGGACAAGCACTTACCCCCCGGTGATGCACACCCCGCCAACGAGGAAGCCTTGGACGAAATGGGCGAAGAAGACCCCGCACAAGCCTTGGAGCGCTTGGCGGCTGAACTGCATCAAAACCCCAAGAACGACGAAGTCCGCGCCGAGCTCGCGCAGCGTTTGATCGAAATGGGTTTGCTTGAAGACGCCGCCCAAACCCTGGCCCCGGGCCTGAACCAATTGCCGCCCAAAGCGCGTTTGGAGGCCATGCACCACTGGCTCTTGGCGCTGCGTTTTGTGGACGAAGACCCACAGGGCGGTCACACCGTGGACCATTGGGATGCGCTGATCGCAAGCAACAAGCGCGACTTCCCAGCCCGTTTGGCCAAAAGCCGCCTGCTCATCGCCACCGGCGATTGGCCCGCTGCGCTGGATGAGTTGCTGGAAATCGTCATGCGCGACCGCGCTTGGGAAAACGAGCTGGCCCGCAAAACCTGCGTTGCTTTGCTGGAGCTGATGACCCCGTCCGCGCCCAAGGTGGACCCCAGCACCATCGGCAAATCGGCGGGTGGCATTGAACTGTCTGGCAAAGCCGCCGCCACACTCGACCCACAAAGCGAACTCGTTTCGCGCTACCGCCGCAAGCTCAGCATGGCGCTGAACTGAAGCTTCACTTCGCGAGGAACACTTCAGTCGCTGAACCGGGGCACCGGGGTGCCCTGCGCCGCTCATGTCCCCCGACGGCCTGCGGCCGTCTCCTCCTTGACTTCGCTCTGCAGGACACCCCGGCGCGCCGGTCCGGGGGTTGGTGCGCGTGGGTGGCGCTTCAATTGCGACGGAGCTTTACGACACTTCATGTGTCGCATAAAATGGTTTGCGCCACTTTTTCTGTCGCTAAGCCCGCCCCATGCCACGCCTCACCCCCACACAAGAGTTGGACAGCTTGCTCGAACTCATCAGCACCGCCCCCGAAGGCGTGGGCATTGACGCGCTCGCGCATCAGCTGGGCACCCCGCTGCACCGCCGCACCTTACAACGGCGCCTGGCTTTGCTGGTGGCGCAGCAACGCATCGAGATGCTGGGCGATCGCCGCACGGCGCGTTACCGCCGCACATCATCAGCCGCCATCCCCGCACAAGAGCCAGAGGCCACCTGGCGCACCGCCCCGCCGCCAGATGACATGCCCGTGTCAGTGGCTGGGGCCGAGGTCCGCGCCTACGTCACCCAGCCGCGCCACCAGCGCCGCCCAGTGGCTTACCGGCCCTCGTTCTTGGAGCAATACCAGCCCAACCACACGGCGTACTTGCCGCAGGACTTGCGCGAGCAGCTGCACACCATGGGCCGCTCGCCCGCCGCGCAAACCCCTGCGGGCACCTTCGCCCGGGACATGCTCAACCGCTTGCTGATCGACCTGTCTTGGGCCTCGTCGCAACTGGAGGGCAACACCTACAGCCGCCTGGACACCGAGCGGCTGATCGCGTTTGGCCAGGCCGCCGAAGGCAAGGACGCGCTGGAAACGCAGATGATCCTGAACCACAAACAGGCCATCGAATACCTGGTGCTCAGCCCCGACAACGCGCGTGTGCAGACCGACACGGTGATCGCGCTGCACGCTTTTTTGTCGGACGGCCTGATGGCCGACCCCACTGCCGTGGGCCGCGTGCGCCGCCGCCCGGTGGAGATCGGCGGCAGCGTTTACCTGCCGCTGGCGCTGCCCCAGCGGCTGGAAGAGTTGCTGGGCATCGTGGTGCAGATGGCGGCCGAGATTGCCGACCCGTTTGAGCAGGCCTTCTTTTTGATGGTGCACCTGCCCTACCTGCAGCCATTTGAAGACGTGAACAAACGCGTGTCGCGGCTGGCGGCCAACATCCCGTTCATCCGGCACAACCTCTGCCCGTTGTCCTTTATTGACGTGCCGCAGCAAGCCTATGTGAACGCGATGCTGGGCGTGTACGAACTCAACCGGGTGGAGCTGCTGCGCGACGTGTTTGTGTGGGCCTATGAACGCTCATGCCAACAGTACGTGGCCATTCAACAAACCCTGGTGCCACCCGACACCTTTCGGCTGCGCCACCGGCAGGCCCTGGCCGAAGTGGTCGCCGCCATCGTGCGCCAGGGCGAAGCCGCCAACGAGCAGGCGGTGAAAAGCAAGATGCCCGACTCGGTGCCGCCGGATGAGCACGCGCATTTCACCGCGCTGGTACTGGCCGAGTTTGCAGCGCTGCATGCGGGCAATGCGGTGCGGTTTGGGATTCGGCCGCTGGAGTATTCGGCGTGGGTGGGGCGGTAGGTTGGTACTCGCTGGACCGGTGCACCGAGGCGCCCTGCGCCGCTCATGTCCCCCGACGGCCTGCGGCCGTCTCCTCCTTGACTTCGCTCTGCAGGACACCCCGTCGCGCCGGTCTGGGAGTTGGCACTCGAAGAGTGATCATTCACTGCCAATTTGGACTTCAAGTTTCGCGCCCTTTCCTAGATTGCACTTCAAGCAGAGTGTTCTTAGGTTTTCTTCGACGTTATTTCCGCCCTGAGACCAAGGGTGAATGTGATCCACATGCAGTTCGACACCAACATCCTTCGCAGGGGACACGCCACATATTACGCAACGAAACTTATCGCGAACAAGTACTCTATATCTCAAAGTCAGACTGAGCGAGCGAGAGGGAGTTTTTATAGCCACCTGCGCGTTCGGCATTGATTGCAACGAGCGCTTCGTCACTGTAAGTTTCAAGGGTGGTC
Organism: Comamonadaceae bacterium; assembly: GCA_011391745.1. Taxonomy (GTDB): domain Bacteria; phylum Pseudomonadota; class Gammaproteobacteria; order Burkholderiales; family Burkholderiaceae_C; genus Hydrogenophaga. Next base: position 6,882 of record JAABPX010000043.1, on the reverse strand, counting down.
AACTCGTATCGCATTCGATTTTTCCGTCTGTAAACCGATTAGTTTAATGAAGAACTGTTAATTGGTCTGAGCTGGGGTGGAGGGCGAAGCGAAGTAAAGGAGGAGACGGCCGCAGGCCGGCGGGGGACATGAGCGCAGCCCTCCGCCCCAGCTCAGACCCGCCACAGAAGCGGGGCGATACACGTGGACTGCTTCGCTGCGGTCGCAGTGACGAAGGCGCTTACTTGGCCGTCGGCATCACAAATTCAGCGCCCTTGCCAATCGACTCAGGCCAGCGCTGCATGATCGACTTTTGCTTGGTGTAGAAGCGCACACCCTCTTCACCATAGGCATGCATGTCACCAAACAGAGAACGCTTCCAGCCGCCAAAGCCGTGCCAGGCCATGGGCACAGGGATTGGCACGTTGATGCCGACCATGCCCACCTGGATACGGCGGGCAAACTCGCGGGCCACGTTGCCGTCGCGGGTGAAGCAGCTCACGCCGTTGCCAAACTCGTGGTCGTTGATGATCTGCACCGCGGTGGCGAAGTCGGGCACGCGCACGCAGCTCAAGACCGGGCCAAAGATTTCTTCTTTGTAGATCTTCATGTCGGTGGTCACGTTGTCAAACAGCGTCCCCCCCAGCCAGAAGCCTTGTTCGCAACCGGTACCGGCTTGGGCACCGTCAAATTCGCGGCCGTCGACCAGCAGTTGAGCGCCTTCGGCCACGCCCGCGTCGATGTAGCCCTTGATGCGCTGACGCGCTGCCTCGGTGACGATGGGGCCCATCTCGGCGGCTAGGTTCTCGCCGTTGAGCACTTGAAGGGCTTGGGTGCGCTCAATCAGCTTGGGCAAGATCTTGTCGGCCACATCGCCCACCAGCACGGCCACCGAAATCGCCATGCAGCGCTCGCCAGCCGAGCCGTAACCCGCACCGATCAGCGCGTCCACGGTTTGGTCGATGTCGGCGTCGGGCATGACCACCAAGTGGTTCTTCGCGCCGCCCAAGGCTTGCACGCGCTTGCCGTGGTGAGCACCGGTTTCGTAGATGTAGTTGGCAATCGGCGTGGAGCCGACGAAGCTGATGGCTTTCACATCGGGGTGCTCCAGCAGCGCGTCCACGGCTTCCTTGTCGCCTTGCACCACGTTGAACACGCCGTCGGGCAGACCGGCTTTTTTCAGCAAGTCGGCCATGAACAGCGAAGGCGTTGGGTCGGTTGGGCTGGGCTTCAAGATGAAGGTGTTGCCGGCTGCGATGGCGACGGGGAACATCCACATGGGCACCATGACGGGGAAGTTAAACGGCGTGATGCCCGCGACCACGCCCAGCGGCTGGCGCAGGGTCCAGTTGTCGATGCCAGTCGACACTTGGTCGGTGAAGTCACCTTTGAGCAGCTGCGGGATACCGGTGGCGAATTCCACGATGTCGATGCCGCGGCTCACTTCGCCTTGCGCGTCGGTGAACACCTTGCCGTGCTCGGCGGTGATCATGTGGGCCAGCTCGTCTTTGTGGGTGTTCAGCAGTTCGAGGAACTTGAACATCACGCGGGCGCGGCGCAGGGGCGGCGTGTCGGCCCAAGCGGGGAATGCGGCTTGCGCAGCGGCCACGGCCTTGGCCACTTCGGCGCTGTTGGCCAGCGCCACGTGGCCGGTCACCGCGCCCGTGGCGGGGTTGGTGACGTTCTGACTGCGGCCCGAAGTGCCTGCGGTGACTTGACCGTTGATGTAATGGCTGATTGGGATGGTGCTCATGGGGTGTCCTGTGTGGTTGCAATGAGTTTAAAACATCCCATTCCGCGCTCAAGCGCGGTTATGCTTTGATCACCGAGTGATGGCGTTCAACTCGGTGCCATGTGTTTGCAACGCCATTGAAGGGATTGACATGGGATTTTTCAGCAACATTCTTGAGAAGTTGGGCATGAAGGACGCGGCGGCGGCGCCCGTCATTACACCGCCAGCCGAAACCAAAACCGAGGTGCCCGCCAGCAGCGCGGCTCCAGCGCCCATCGCCATGGTGGATGTCATGACCCTGCTCGCCGAAAAGGCCGCCGCTCACCCCGAAAAGCTCAACTGGAAAACCTCCATCGTTGACCTTTTGAAGTTGTTGGGACTCGACAGCAGCTTGGCGGCCCGCAAAGAACTGGCCAAAGAACTCTACTGCCCGGACGACAAAATGGCCGACTCCGCCCAAATGAACATGTGGCTACACAAAAATGTGCTGGGTCATATCGCAGCCAACGGCGGCAACATTCCCAAAGAACTTCTTTGAAGTTCGGTTGAACCGATCCGCGCTCAAGCTCGCCAGCGCTGCACCGCTTGGACCACGCCTAGCACCGCCGCACCGGCCAGCACGCCCACGGCGCCGCCGATCAGGCTGTTGAGCCAAGGGCTTGCCCACGCAAAGGTGTCGGCCCAGTGCGCCACCGCGTGCCCCCAAACGGGCACGCCGTGCAACAAGATGCCGCCGCCCACCAAAAACATGGCGGCGGTGCCCAGCACCGACAGGGTTTTCATGAGGGCTGGTGCCAAGCCCAGCAAGCCACGGCCCAAAGCCTGCGCCGTGGCTTGGGGGCGTTGGGTCAGGTACAGGCCCGCGTCGTCGAGCTTGACGATACCGGCCACCAAGCCGTAAACGCCGACGGTCATGAGCACCGAAATACCCACCAACACCGAGACCTGCTGCACAAAGCTCGCTCCCGCCACCGCACCCAAAGTGATGACAATGATCTCAGCCGACAAAATGAAGTCGGTGCGCACCGCGCCTTTGATTTTGTCTTTCTCCAATGCCAACACATCCACCGACTCGTCGGCCAAGGCACGCAAGCGCTCGGCGCGTTGGGCTTGGGCGTCTTCTGAGCGGTGCAGCCACGCGTGCAACAGTTTTTCAGCCCCCTCGAAGCACAAAAACAAGCCGCCGATCATGAGCAAGGGCGTGATCAGCCACGGAGCCACCGCACTGATGATCAAGGCCGCAGGCACCAGCATGGCTTTGTTGCGCATGGAGCCTTTGGCCACGGCCCAGACCACGGGCAGCTCGCGGTCGGCGTTAACGCCGGTGACTTGTTGTGCGTTGAGCGCCAAGTCGTCGCCCAACACACCGGCGGTTTTTTTGGCGGCAATTTTGGTCATCGCCGCCACATCGTCGAGCAAGGTGGCGATGTCGTCGATGAGCAGAAACAAACTGGAGGCGGCCATGGTTTATCCCAACAAACGGACCAAGGCTTCTTGGTATTTCGCCGCCGTGTTCTCGATTACTTCGCGCGGCAAGCGCGGTGCGGGCGGGGTTTTGTCCCACGGTTTGCCACCGACCTGCGCGGTCTCTAACCAGTCGCGCAAAAACTGTTTGTCGTAACTCGGTGGGTTGCGGCCCACGGCGTATTGGTCGGCGGGCCAATAGCGCGAGCTGTCGGGCGTGAGCACCTCGTCCATCAGCACCAACTGGCCCTGGGGGTCCAGACCAAATTCGAATTTGGTGTCGGCGATGATGATGCCTTTTTTCAGGGCGATCTCGGCGGCGGCTTGGTACAGGCGAATGGACACGTCGCGAATCTGGGCCGCCAACTCGGAGCCGATCATCGCCACGGTTTGCTCGAAGGTGATGTTTTCGTCGTGCTCGCCCACCTCGGCTTTGGCCGCTGGGGTGTAGATGGGCGCGGGCAGCTTGGATGCGTTTTGCAGGCCCTCGGGCAGGGGCACGCCACACACCGAACGGCTCGCTTGGTATTCCTTCCAACCGCTGCCGGCCAAGTAGCCGCGCACCACGGCCTCAACGGGGATGGGTTTTAAGCGCTGCACCAGCATGGAGCGGCCCGTGACTTGCGGCGCTTCTTCGGCGCTGACCACGCTCTCGGGCGCGTCGCCGGTGAGGTGAATCGGGCAAATGTTCAGGCCCTTGGGGCCGAGCTGCTCAAACCAAAACAGGCTGAGCTGGGTGAGCAAAGCGCCTTTGCCGGGAATGGGCTCGCCCATGATGACGTCGAATGCGCTGATGCGGTCCGACGCCACCATGAGAATGCGGTCGCTGCCCACGGCGTAATTGTCGCGGACTTTGCCGCGGGCCAACAAAGGCAATGAGGTGAGGGCCGAGGTGTGAAGGGCAGGGGTCATGAACCGAATTATCTCAGTTCACCACCTGCACCAACTCCCCTTTGGTGTAGCGCTGGGCCATGGCGCTGAGCGTCAAGCCCTGGATCTTGGCCCCTTGGCCTTCGCAGCCAAACTCCAAATACCGCTGCTTGCAAATGGCCTGAGCGGCGGCGCGCGCGGGCTTGAGCCATTCGCGGGCGTCGAATTTGTCGGGGTGTTCAAACATGAATTGACGCACCGCGCCGGTCATGGCCAAGCGGATGTCGGTGTCGATGTTGATCTTGCGCACGCCGTGTTTGATGGCTTCTTGAATCTCGGACACCGGCACACCAAAGGTGGTTTTCATCTGGCCGCCAAAGCGGTTGATTTGCGCCAACAGGTCTTGCGGCACGCTGGAGCTGCCGTGCATGACCAAATGCGTGTTGGGGATGCGCGCGTGGATGGCTTTGACGCGGCTGATGGCCAAGATGTCGCCGGTGGGCTCGCGGGTGAATTTGTACGCGCCGTGGCTGGTGCCGATGGCAATGGCCAAGGCGTCGAGCTGGGTGGCCTTCACAAACGTGGCGGCCTCTTCGGGGTCGGTGAGCATTTGGCTGTGGTCAAGTTTGCCCACCGCGCCGATGCCGTCTTCTTCGCCCGCCTCGCCGGTTTCCAAGTTGCCCAAGCAACCGAGTTCGCCTTCGACGGTGGCACCGATCGCGTGCGCCATTTGCACCACGGTTTTGGTGACGTTCACGTTGTACTCAAAGCTGGCCGGCGTTTTGCCGTCTTCCATCAGTGAGCCGTCCATCATGACCGAGCCAAAGCCCAGGTTGAGCGCGCCTTGGCACACCTGAGGGCTGGTGCCGTGGTCTTGGTGCATCACGAGTGGGATGTGCGGCCACTGCTCGGTGGCGGCTTGAATCAGGTGTTTGATGAAAGGCTCGCCCGCATACTTACGGGCTCCGGCGCTCGCTTGCAGGATGACCGGCGCGCCGACTTCGTCGGCGGCTTGCATGACGGCCTGAACCTGTTCCAGGTTGTTGACGTTAAAAGCAGGTATGCCGTAGCCGTTGAGTGCCGCGTGATCGAGCAGTTCACGCATGGAAACGAGTGCCATAAAAATCCCCTCCGCTGAGTTGGTAACCGGTTGGTAACTCCGGGGATTTTAGCGTCAGCGCGCCTGACACAACTTCAGGGTGTTGCTGCCGCCCGGCGTGCCCATGGGCTCACCCACGGTGATGGCGTACACATCGCCCGCTTGCACAATGCCGCGCTTTTTGAGTTCCACTTCGGCTTGGGTCAAGGCCGTGTCGCGGTCGGCGCTGGTGGCCATCAAGAGCGGGCGCACGTTGCGAAACAGCGCCATTTTTCGCTGTGAAGCCAGTTGCGAGGTGAGCGCGTAAATGGGCATGCGCACGCTGTGGCGGCTCATCCACAGCGCGGTGGAGCCCGACTCGGTGAGCGCCACAATGGCCTTGGCCTTGAGGTGATGGGCCGTGAACAAAGCGCCCATGGCAATGGCTTGGTCGATGCGGTTGAAGGTGGTGCCTTGGAAATCGTCGTCCAAGGGGTCGTAATCGGTTTTTTCGGCTTCCAAACAAATGGCCGCCATTTGTTCAACCGTCTCCAGCGGGTATTTGCCGGCGGCGGTTTCGGCGCTGAGCATCACCGCATCGGTGCCGTCGAGCACCGCGTTGGCCACATCGCTGACCTCGGCGCGGGTGGGCACGGGGTGGACGATCATGCTCTCCATCATCTGGGTGGCTGTGATGACCAGCTTGTCCATTTGGCGGGCGAGTTTGATCATGTGTTTTTGCAAACCGGGCACGGACGCGTTGCCCACCTCAACGGCCAAGTCACCACGGGCGACCATGATGCCGTCGGACACCTTCAAGATGTTGGCCAACTCGGGAATGGCTTCGGCGCGTTCGATCTTGGCAATCAAGCCCGGCTTGTGGCCTGTGCCCTCACACGCCACGGTGCACAACTGCCGGGCCAGCTCCATGTCGGTGGCGTTTTTGGGGAAGCTCACCGCCACGTAATCGGCACGCAGGGCCATGGCGGTTTTCAGGTCTTCCATGTCCTTGGCGGTCAAGGCCGGGGCGGTCAAGCCACCGCCTTGTTTGTTGATGCCTTTGTTGTTGGACAGCTCACCGCCAAGCTTGACGGTGGCGTGCACCGCCGCGCCCACCACCTTGTCCACCACCATCACAATCAGGCCGTCGTTGAGCAAGAGCACGTCGCCACCCTTGACGTCGCGCGGCAATTCTTTGTAGTCCAAGCCCACGCCATGGGTGTCGCCCAGCTCGGTGCGTGAGGCGTCCAGCACAAAGGCTTGGCCGGGCTCCAGCATGACCTTGCCGTCGGCGAATTTGCCGACCCGGATTTTGGGGCCTTGCAGGTCGGTCATGATGGCCACTTCTCGGCCCGCACGCAGCGAGGCGGCGCGCACCAATTCGGCGCGATCGATGTGGTCTTGGGCTTTGCCGTGACTGAAGTTCAAGCGCACCACGTTGACACCCGCTCGAATCATGGCTTCGAGCAAGGCCGGGTCGCTGGAAGCTGGCCCCAAGGTGGCAACGATTTTGGTGGCGCGAGAAGGCATGTTTGGGCTCCGTGCGGGCCGCACAGGCCCGGTTTGTAATTGAGTTTCCAATTATGGTGGAAACTGGTTACTGCGCGGTTACCAATTGAACACGCCGCGCAGCAACCACAGCGCCAAGACCCACATGGTCAACCCAATGAGTGCGTCGAGCACCCGCCAAGCGATTGGCTTGGCAAACCACGGGGCCAGCCAACGCGCACCGTAGCCCAAAGCAGAAAACCACAGCACA
>JAABPX010000042.1 GCA_011391745.1 Comamonadaceae bacterium | reverse complement strand
CACCCCAACCGCCGATACCCCCACCACACGCGCATCCCCGTCGTCACCACACACAAGCCCGCAAACCCATAAGCCAACACCGCAAAATACTCAGGCCACAGGCACATGGCGGCGAAGACGGCGATGGTCTCGGTGGCTTCGGTCAGGCCGCCCAAGAAATAAAAACTTTTGCCTGGCAGGGCGGTGTCGGCCAAGCCGCGTTTTTCCGCGAGTGCGGCGAAGGCCAAGAAGCTGCTGCCGGTGCCGATGAAGCTGGACAAGAGCACGGCCGCGGGCAGGGCGTTGTTCGTGGGGTCGGCGATGGCAAAGCCCAATGGGATGGTGGCGTAAAACAAAAAGTCCAGGGCGATGTCCAAGAAGCCGCCCGCGTCGGTGGGCTGCGTCAAGCGCGCCACGCTGCCGTCCAAACCGTCGAGCAAACGCGAGATCAGCAGCAAGACCAGGCCCGCCACAAAGGCTTGCCCAGCAATTGCCGCAGCGGCGGCGATGCCGATGGCAAAGCCCAGCCAAGTGAGCGCGTCGGCGCTGATACCGGCGCGCACCAAGCCGCGCGCGGTGGCGTTCAAGACGGGGCGCAAGAGCGCTTGGGCGCGGCGGTCAAACATGGGGGCTCTCCAGTTGCACCACCCGGCTCGGGTCGGCGATGTCTTCGCGGTCGTGGGTCACCAGCACCACGGGAATGGCGCGTTGGCGCAGGTGCGCGAACACCCAAGGCCGCAGCTGCTGGCGCAGGGCCGCGTCGAGTTTGGAAAACGGCTCATCCAACAACAGGGCTTGCGGTTGAGCCAAGAGGGCGCGCATGAGCGCCACGCGGGCGCGTTGACCGCCAGACAGCGTGGACGGGTCGCGCTCACCCAAGCCGCTGAGTTCGGCCTCGTCCAAGGCCTGTTGCACCCGCGCGTGGCGCTCGGCCAGCGGTGAAGTTTTGGGGACAGCGAACAAAAGGTTCTCGGCCACCGTCATGTGCGCGAACAGCAGCGCGTCTTGGAAAACCAGACCCACGCCGCGTTGGTGGGTGGGGGTGTGGCCGATGTCGCGGCCGTTGAGCCGCACCCGGCCCACAAAACGCAGTGGGCTCAAGCCCTCGGCCACGTGGTCCAAGGTGCCAGCCACGGCGGCAAGAACGGAGCTTTTGCCGCAACCGCTGGGGCCCATGAGCGTGAGGATCTCACCCGGCGGCACTTGCCAATGTTGGTCGCGCAACAGCGGCGCGGCTTCGGGGCCTAAGCGTTCTATGTCGATCTGCAGTCCGGTGTTCATGCGGTGTCTCTTTGAATGTGCATCTTCTCAAATCGGCGCGGGCGGCCCAGCCAACTGGCCACACCAAACGCGATCCAAGGCAAAACCATTTGCAGCGCGGCGTAAGCGCTCATGAGCGAGCGTTGCCCGCCCGAGGCCAAGGTCACGGCTTCGGTGGTGACGGTGGCCCAACGCCCCGCGCCCACGAACAGCGTGGGCAGGTACTGCGCCACGCTGACCGCAAAACCCACCGCCCACGCCGAAGCCAAGGCGCGTTTGAGCAGCGGCCACTTCACGCGCCAGCGGTGCACCCAAGGGCCGTGGCCCAAGCTCGCCACCACCGCGGCTTGGCGCGGGTCGACCGCGTGCACCGCCGGTGCCCAAGCCAACCACACATAGGGCAAGACCATGAGGGTGTGCGCGCCCACCACGCCCCACCACTGGCCTTCCAAGCGCCACTGCAAGGCCAGGCTGTACAAACCCACGACCCACCACACGCTGGGCAAGACCATGGGCAAGAGCAGCGCGGGCTGCGCCCAGGTTTGCCAACGCCGGGGCGCCCATTCGGACCACGCCAGCGCCCACACCACACACAGGCTGCTCGCGGCCACGGCCATGCCCACGGTGTGGAACACCGTCGGCGCACTGGCCCACACCGAAACCCAAGCCGCGCCCGTCCACAGGCTGGGCCAGAGGTCCGGAAACGGCCACACGCCCGACACACTGCCCACCAGCAAAGCCCACCACACGGCGAGGTAGGCCAGCACCAACGCGCCGCCCACAAGCCCACCCACCGCCACCCCCCAACGCAGCGAAGCGCCGAGCGACAGCGAGATCCACGCCCCGGTGGCGCGTACCCACAGGGCTTGCTGCACCAACCGCAGCCCGCTCAAGCTGGCCAACACGGCCACGCTGGCGGTCAAGAGCGCAGCGGCGGCCACGCCTTGCGCTTGCATTGCCGTGTCGGCGTCGCCCAGCCATTGCCAAGCGAGCACCGACAGGGTCGGTGGCGCGGCCGGGCCGATGATCAACGCCATGTCGACCACCGTCAGGCCGTAGGCCAACACCGCCAGCGCGGGCCAGCGCAAACGCAGCGCCAGCGCGGGCCAGACGACCTGGGCAAACGCGGTGGCGGGCGCGTGGCCCAAGGTTTGTGCCAGCGAGAGTTCGGCTTGCCAGCGCCGGCGCAAGTCTTCGCGTTGCAATTGCGTGGCCGCGACCCACAACAAAAACGGCACCTCTTTGAGCCACAGCGCCAAGATCAGGCCCAAGCCCCAAGGGTCTTGGGTGGTGAACCACGGCGGGGGCGATTCAAAACCGGTGAGGCCCGGCGAGACCATGCGCAGCGCCCAGCCGCTGGGCGAGAGCCAGAGCACCAAACCGATGGCCATGGCCGCGTGTGGTGTGGCCAGCCACGCCGGCACCCAGCGCAGGGCTTGCGCCAACTGCCGCCGCACAAAACCGTGCGCCAAGGCGTGCGCCACGGTGAACCACGCCAAGGCCGTGGAGGCCAAGCCAGTCCACAGGGTCAAGCCCCAGGCGCGCCACGTCAGCGGGTCTTGCCACAGCGCGGCCCAAGCTTGGGCGTCGAGCGTGGCGAGCATCGCCGCCCACAGCGCCGCGAACAGCGGCCAACCGACGGCGGCGGCCAAGGCCAGCGGGCCGAGGTGGCGCTTCACGCGCCGTAGCGGCGAGTCCACTCTTTCTCAATCGCTTCGACCCAAGACGCGTGCGGCTCGGGTAGGGTCGGTGAGCTTTGGCGCAGTTGGCCAGGGCGCAGCGCCGATTGAAAACGCGCGCGCTCGGTCGCGGGCAGCCGGGCGGTGTCGAGCACCGTGGGGTCGCCCCACACATCGATCTCGGCTTTGCGTGCTTGGGCCAGCGGCGACAACAAAAAGTTCGCCACGACCTGCGCACCGGCTTTGTTCGGCGCGTTGAAGGGGATGGCCACGAAGTGCGTGTTGCCGATCGTGCCTTTGGCGAATTGCCAGCTGCTCACCGACGCGGGCAAGCGCTTGGCGGCGATCTCGTTGGCGGCGGTGTTGGGGTTGAAGGTGATGGAGGCCAGCAGTTCACCGTCGGCCATCATTTGGGTCATGGCCGCGGCGTTGTTGGGGAACTGCTTGCCACCGCGCCACAGGTGCGGGTGCAGCGCGTCCAAGAAACGCCACAGCGGCGCGGCCTGCGTGGCCAAGGCCTCGGGTGTGACGGGGCGGCTCAAGGCGCTGGCGTCGGGCGCGTGCTCGATCAGCGCTTGTTTAACAAAGGTCGTGCCATGAAAGTCCGGCAAGCGCGGGTAGCTCAAGCGACCGCTCTGTGTGCGGGCCAACGCCAGCCACTCGGCCATGCTTTGTGGGGGCTTGGGCAAGCGTTTGCTGTCGGCAAAAAAGGTCAGCTGCGCCATGCCCCAGGGCGATTCCAAGCCATCGGTGGGCACCGAGAAGTCCACCAAGGTGGTGGGTTTGCCCACGGTGTCCACCCATTGAAAGTTGGGCAGTTGTTGGGCAAAGGGGGCCGAGAGCAAGGCGTCGCGTTTCATGGCGGCGAAGTTCTCGCCGTTGATCCAAATCAGGTCCACCGTGCCTTCGGTGGCGCCTCGGCCGGCTTGTTTTTCGGTGCGCACGCGCTTGACGACATCGGCCGCGTCGCTGATCTTGACGTGTTGCAGCGTCACGCCGAAGTCGCGCTTGAGCTCGGCACCGGCCCATTGGATGTAGGCGTTGATTTGTTCGCTGCCGGCCCAAGCGTTGAAGTAGACGGTTTGGCCGCGCGCGGCGCGCAAGGTGTTGGTCCAGTCCTCGGCGGCCCAAGCGGCCAAGGGGCTCAAACTGGTGGCCCCGATCAAAGACAGGGTGTGGCGGCGATTGATTGAAAAATGGTTCATGCTCTGATCTTAATCGGCCATGGCGCAGTGACCACCCGCGCTGGCTTGGCCCGAACCGGCGGCGATCAGCGGCGGCTCTTGGCGCAAGTCGATGGGGGCCGAGTTTGAAAAGTCCCACGCCAAAAAGGCGAGCAGGGCGGTCCAAAACCACAGTTGTCGGTGTGTGCGTCCGGTCATGCGGGGCTCCTTAAAAACCAAAGCGGCGGCGCACGCGCAGCCCAATCAAGGTGCCAGCAAACGCCAGCGGCACCCACAACCAACCGTGCAAGCTGCCGGTGGAAATGCCGCTGACCATGGCACCCACGTTGCAACCCAGCGCCAAGCGCGAGCTGTAGCCCATCACAAAACCGGCGAGCAAACCCACCACCCACTGCTGGCGCGTCAGGGGGCGGCTGTCGTCGCCTTGCCCCGCCGCCACCAGCAAAGCGCCGCCCAAGATGCCGATGTTGGTGATGGAGGTCACGTCCATGAACGCGGTTTGCGCCAAGCGCAAGGCGTTGCCTTCTTGCGACCAAAACGCGTTGGTCGTGGGGTCAAACACCCCCAGCGCCACCGCGCCTTTGGCCGCCCACAAGCCAAAGCCGTACACCACGCCCCAAGGCTGCCCGGCCAACACCAAATTGAGCGTGGCCAACACGCCCAAGGCCACGGCGCCCCAAACCCAGCGTCGGCCCCACCAAGTCTGGCCCGCACCCACCCACCAGCGCACCAGCAGCAGCACCAAGCCCAACAACACCAGCGTGATGGCCAGTGCCCCGCCGCTGCCCCAAGGCGTGGCCAAATCCACCGGTGCCACTTGGCCCAGCGACAACCAGCGGTCGATGTGCACCGAACCCAGAAAGCTGCCCAGCGCAAACAAGGGCAACAGCCCCATGTTCAGCGGAATGCCCAAACCGGCTTTGTACAAAGTGCCCGAGCCGCAGCCATCGGCGATTTGCATGGTCAGACCAAACACAAACGCGCCAATCAGCAAGGCGATGCTCGGCGCACCCAAGGCGGCGTGCAGTTCGGGGAACTGGCCCAAGAGCGGCAGCGCCAAGGCGCTGGCCACGGCCAACAGCAACACCTGCCCGGCCACGCCTTGCGGGTTGCGCTGCTCAACGAGCTGGCGCCAACCGGTGGTGAAACCAAACCGAGCCCCGGCCAAGGCCGCGCCCATGCCAACGCCCACGAGCATCAGCACCGCTTGCCGGATCGACACCGACAAGGCCAAAAAGACAAAAAATGCGCCCAGAGCGAGCGACAAAGGCAAGCGTTTCATGTGTGCGGTGAGTGTGTGCTTACTTGGTGACGCGATCGGCCCAGAGCTTGGCGTCGATCATCAATTGTTTGGCGCGGCTGGGCACGTTGTCCATGGGCAAGCTGGCGCTGGCCTGTGTCCAGTCCACCATCGAGCCAGCGTAGAGCTTCACGTTCTTTTGGCCCAGCACTTCGCTCAGCGCAAACCAGTTGGTGGCCGCCCAATGGCCGGTGTTGCAAAACGACACCGTGGCTTTGGCCGGGTCAATGGCGCTGCTGGCCGCCACCGATTGGGCTTGCTCGGGGCTCACAAACACGCCGGTTTTGGGTTGGAACCAGCGGTCGTGTTCCAAGTTGACCGCGCCTTTGAGTGTGCCGGGCAGCTTGGCGCTGGCGTGGCGCGTGTCGCCTTTGAAGAAGGCCGAGGGGCGGGCGTCGAGCAGCACCGATTGGCCGCTTTGCACGCGTTCAACCAATTCGGCGCGGGTGGCGATCAGGGCGGTGTTGAGCTGTGGCGCAAAACGGCTGGGCGCCACCTTGGGTGGGGCGGTGCTCAAAGGGCCGCCCTCGGCAATCCAGGCCTTAAAGCCGCCGTTCAGGATGGACAGCTCTTGCACCCCCAAGACCTTGAGCGTCCAGTACACACGGGCGGTGGCACCAAAGTCGGTGGCGTCCAAGCCGGTGGACAGCACCACCACGTGCGACTGCGGCGTGATGCCCAAGCTCTGCACCAAGCTGGTCAGCTTGGGCAGGGCGGGCAACTCGCCGGGGTTGGTGGTCGGGCCGCGCCACACGTCGTAAGGCGCGTTGACCGAGCCGGGCACGTGGTTGGAGCGGTAGTACTGCGCCTCGCGAATGTCCACCACGCGCACCTGAGGGTTGGCGAGCAGGTCTTCCAAGGTGCCGGGGTCGATCAGCGGGTTGGCGGCGAGGGCCGAGAACGAAACCGCCCAAGCGGCGATGAGGGTGATCCAAGTTTTCATGGGAAAGAAGCGGTTGGTGAACAATGGCCGCCATTGTGTGCGTTCAAGCGCCGCAAGTGAACGACATTCTTCTTAGAAGCTTATTCGCCAGCGATATATAGAATCTCTGCCATAGGAGAAGCAAACGATGTGGGCATGGTTGGACCGAATCCCTCTGGGTATTTTGATCGCGGTGGCGGTGTGGTTGGCCGTGGCACCCATCGTGCCCGAGCCCCATTTGACCGAGAAGCTGCGCATGCTCTGGCAGGGCACGCTCAGCCGCCCCATCGACATCTTTGACCTGCTTTACCACCTGGCCCCTTTGGCCCTGCTGGCCGTTCGATTGGAGCGCATGCGCCGCGCCAAAGCCGAAACCAAGGACCAACCATGAACCAGCCCGACCGTCGACAAAGCCTGGTTTGGCTGGCCGCGTCGGCCCTTGGCGTGCCTAGCGTGGCTTTGGCCCAGCCCGCCTCAGCCGCCGCCGAAGAAGCCAAAGCCCCGTCGTTGCCCGCCGTCGGGTCTTTGCTGTCGGTGCCGCGCATTGAGCGGCTTGACGGCACGGTCTACGAGCCCGCATCCAGCGAAGGGCAGATCTTGTTGGTCTATTGGTGGTCCAGCACCTGCCCGTTTTGTGCCTTGCAAAGCCCCAGCATGGAAGCCCTGTGGCGTCAGCAACGCGCCAAAGGCTGGCAGATGCTGGCCCTGTCCATCGACCGCCAACCCGCCGCCGCCCAGGCGTATCTGAAGGCCAAGGGCTACACCTTCCCCAGCGCTTGGGCCTCACCCGAGTGGCGCAAAACCTTCCCCAAACCCCGTGGTCTGCCCATCACCCTGGTGCGCGGGCGCGATGGCCGCCTGCTGCAAGCCGAAAAAGGCCAGATGTTCGACGAAGACGTGATGGCCTTGGCCCGGCACGGCTGAGCGCCTTAACCGCTGACCTTTCCAATCGCGCAGCTCACCATCGACTTGGCCTGCGCCAGCCCCGATTGCAAACCCGCCACCGTGCCTTGCTCGGGGTAGCCCATGCTGAGCAGCTTGTTGGCGATGGCGCTGCGGTGGGCCGCTTCGGCCACCACGGTGATGCGTTGTTGGTCGCGGTCGATCTGCACATCCCCCACGCTCACGCCCGCGATGGTGCCCAGGCCTTTGCGAATGCTGTTTTCGCAGCCGCCGCACTTGATGTTTTCAACGTCAAAAATCAGGGGGTTCATGGTGAGGTCCTTTCAAAGACAGCCGTTGTGTTGTTTCCAAATGGTCTCGTGACCCATGGCTTTGGCGAAGGCGGGCACTTGGCAGCGTTCTTCTTCGTTCACCGACCCGCTCTGGGGTGCGCCGTGCACCGCCGGGTGGTGCATGCCGCGCAGCTCGGGGCCTTGCTTGACCCAGCCCGCGACCGCCACCATCACCGCCGCAAAGCCCAGCAGCACCACGCCTTGGCCCCAGTGCCCGCCCGCGCCCGCTGGGGGGGTGTAGCGGCAAGTGCCGCCGGGGCACAGTTGGGCTTGTTCGGGGCGCAGCCAGTCGTGCAGTTTGCAGCCGATGCAAATACCAAACGCGGTTTCAAAAAACATCAGCAACAAACAGGTGCCACACACCAGCATGTTGATCGGCCCAATGCTGCGCTCAACCACCAGCAAATACAGCATCCACAGGCCCAGCGCCAAACCAATGCCCCAGGCAAAGCGCTTTTGTGGCGCACCCACGTATTCGGGCTCTTGGCCGCGCACCACCCACTGGCCCACGATCATGGCCGGTGCCCAGCGCGGGTTCACAAACAAGCGAATGCCGAACTCAATCACAAACGCCACCACAAACACCTGCGTGGCCTGGAAGTCGCCGCGCAGCAAGGCTTGCGCAAACGCGGC
This sequence comes from Comamonadaceae bacterium, assembly GCA_011391745.1. Lineage (GTDB taxonomy): Bacteria > Pseudomonadota > Gammaproteobacteria > Burkholderiales > Burkholderiaceae_C > Hydrogenophaga. The sequence goes on along the minus strand of JAABPX010000042.1, from coordinate 24,179 downwards.
GAAGGCGAACACAAACAAAATGCCCGCGCTGGCGCGCACCGCGCGTTCGTTGAACACAGGCACCGCGTAATCGGGCAGGTTTTGGCCAAAGGCAAAGAAAGGGGGTTTCATGGGTGGAGTATGCAACGCGGTGACGGGGCTTGCACCTCGCCACGTATTATGTGTCTTAGGAACTGACCCATCGCCCTCACTCACATGCAACCCACGTTCATCACGGTTCTTCTTGCCGCACTCGCTGCGATCGCCGCCTGGCAGCTCAAACCCGAGCAAAGTCAGAGCCCGCCTGCACCGCCGATCGTGTCGGTTGAAGAGATGGGAACGCTGACAACGCTGCGGGTCAACTACGCGAATGTCATCGAGTTCAATGAGCGGCTTACCCAGGACATTCCTTGGACCCAATGGGAGTTTCGATTTGGGGGAACCCGTGTGCTTTTGATCGCGCGCGGCGAGTGCTTGCTCGGCACCGAGCTCGCACTCGCCAAGTACGTAGAAGTTCAACCGGCACAGAAGATGGCTACGCTGTCTCTGCCCAATCCGAAGGTCATATCAGCACGTCTCAATCACGATGCCAAGGCCGGTGGCTCCTACTTCTACACGGTCACCAACAATGGAGTCGCTGCGCTTCTGCCTGGCACAGAAGGCCAGACCCAAGCGATGAATCGAGCGCTGCAGAAGGCCCAAGCCGAGTTAGAGACATCGTGCTCAAAACCAGAACTGATTGCAGCAGCGAAGACCAGTGCCGAAGCGGTCCTGCAACCAACGGTCTCAGCCACCGGCTGGAAAATCAAAACCGTTTGGCGCTAGTTCACGGGTGACGCTTAACCCCGTCACCCTCGGTGTGAACTGCGAAAATAAACACCCCGTCCACCACAAGCCACACGCCGTGTCCCTTTACACCAAGCTGCAAACCGCCAAGAGCGAAGAAGACGTCAAGGACGCTTACATCAAGGCCCTGGGCCTCAAGGGCTACACCAAAGGCCTGATCGACATCCAGACCGACGACATCTGGTTTGAAGCCAAAGACACGGGCCGCAATTCCAGCTACGCCATGTTCACCCAGCTGCTGCATTACGTGCAGGTGGCGCTGAACAAAGGCGAACAGGTGCCGCCGTTTTTGGCGGTGATCGACACCGAAAAAGCCGCCCTCATGAAAAGCGCCGACGTGCTGCCTTTTCTGTCCAAAAAGACCATCAAGTGGGGCAAGTCGGCCAGCCAGTACACGCCAGAGGCGCTGGACGAAATCTCGGCCCACATCGGCACGCACTTTGTGTCGTTCAAACTGTCCACGCACGAAGACGAATTCATCAGCACCGTCAAAGCGGCCATCCAAAGCGGCGACATCATCCGCACGCAAATCACACCCGACAACCTGAAACAGGTGTTTGACAAATGGGTGGACATGATTGGCCGCGAGATTGCGGGCGTGCTGGAGGAAGACTACGCCCTGCTGTTTTTTGCCGACATCATGCACGACGGCACCGTGTCCACCCACGCCAATTTGCCCGCCGAGCTGCTGCACAAAAACGGCGCGCCCGTGTTCAGCCTGGGTGGCAAAAACTTTGAGCTGGGCAACAAAGAAGGCTACCGCCGCTTTTGGGCCATCTACCACCGCCCGCCCAAAAGCGAATACCGCGACTACCTGCTGGAGCGCCGCGACAGCCTGATTCCGCTGGACGAACGCAGCTTTAAGGGCGCGTATTACACGCCCCTGCATGTGGTGGACAAAGCCTATGACAAGCTGAGCGAGACCTTGGGCAAAAACTGGCAGCGCGAATACATCGTGTGGGACATGTGCTGCGGCGTGGGCAACCTGGAAGTCAAGCACAGCAACCCGCGCAACATCTACATGAGCACGCTCGACCAGGCCGACGTGGACGTGATGAAGGCCACCAAAACCTGCGTGGCGGCCACGCGCTTTCAGTACGACTATTTGAACGACGACATCACCGACGATGGGCGCATCGACTACAGCCTCAGCAACAAGGTGCCGCAGGCGCTGCGCGATGCGATTGCGGCGGGGAAGAAGATATTGGTGTTGATCAATCCGCCGTATGGGGAATCAGCCAACACACTAAACAAAATCGCGAAAACAGACATTGCAACCACCAAAATTGCCAGCACATCAAGCGGTCAGGGTTACGCCACAAGGGAGTTATTTGTACAGTTTGTCGTTCGCATACAAAGGGAAATCCCATCTGCAACTTTGGCGATGTTCAGCAAATTGAAGTATGTGAACGCCCCCAACTTTGAGAGTTTTCGAGCAACGTGGAGTGCCAGCTATTTGGGCGGGTTTATTGTTCACAGCAAAGCTTTTGATGGCTTGAGCGGGAACTTCCCAATTGGATTTTTGGTTTGGAAGACTCAGCAAAAACTCAAAGTATTTCCGTCTCAAATCCGCGTAGAAGTTTTGAATCGAGAGGCGCAAGCGATCGGCGAAAAGTTGTTCCACAACATACCAAAAGAACAGTTTCTCAACACTTGGATTCAACGGCCTCGCTCGAATGCAGTAGACGCCTTGCCCTTAAAAAATGCGCTCTCGCCGACCACCAGCACAAAGGATGTGCGCGGCATGAAATGGGCTGACGGTGCGATAGGCAGCATGTTGTGTGATAGCAATGATTTGCAAGGCGCAGGACAAGGTACGGCCCTGTTGTCATCCGGCTTTTGCAGCGCAGGCGCATTCTTTGTCACTGCTGACAACTTGTGGCAAGCCGCTGTCGTCTTTAGCGTGCGTCGCCTCATCAAACCCACTTGGCTCAACGACCGCGACCAATTTCTCCAGCCCACGGCACCGCTTACCGACGAATTCAAAACCGACTGCTTGATCTGGATGTTGTTCAACGGCAGCAACCTTACCGCAGGGGCCGATGGCCTGGAGTGGAACGGCAGAATCTGGTCGCTGGTCAACCATTTCATTCCCTTCACCGAGGCCGAGGTGGGCGCCCCCGACCGCTTCGAGTCCGACTTCATGGTGCAGTACCTGGCAGGCATTACCCTGTCCGCCGAAGCCACGGCGGTGCTGGCCGCTGGGCGCACTTTGTGGCAAGCCTACTTTGCCCACACCGACGTGCGCACCGTGCGCGACGAATACAAACTCAACCGCGCTGATGTGGGCTGGTACCAAATCCGCAACGCATTAAAAAAGCGCAACGAAAGCGGCGACACCGTGCCAGTGAGTTTTGCGGCGTTTGAAGCGGCTTACAGCGCCTTGAGTGACAAGCTGCGGCCCCAGGTGTTTGAGATGGGGTTTTTGCGATAGCTTCAAATTGACGGCGCTACCAGTTGCCAGAAAATGTCGCATCGTGGCACATGTCTTTTTTGGTATAGTTGATCCTAATGTGGCAAATCCTTGAACACCGTCGTGTCAGTAAACAGCTTTCAGCAAAAGTGCCTGTAGAGGTGCTTAAACGCTACGAAAAATGGAAAGACATTGCATGTCTTGCTGGTCCAGATGGTTTGCGCTTGATTAAAGGGTTCTACGATGAGGCTTTATTGGGCCAGTGGCAAGGACACCGATCAAGCCGTTTGAATTTGCAGTGGCGAGTGATCTACAAAGTTGAATCAGGCGTGCTGCTGATCCAGGTGGTTCAAGTCACACCGCATGACTACAGAAAGGTTTGACATGTCCGAATATGCCCCGGCTAAAAAGCGTGTGGATGTCTCTGTTGGCGAATCGCTGCGCATCTTGCGTGAGCTGCAAGAGCTGACTCAAACGCAGTTGTCTGCGTTGACCGGTATTCCACAAGCCACGATCTCTGCGATTGAAAATGATCGCATCAACTTGGGTGTGGAGCGTGCGAAAGTGTTGGCCACTGCGCTGCGTTGTCACCCTGCTGTGCTGGTGTTTCCGGGTTGGGACAGCCAGCAGCGCCTCGCGGCTTGAGCGACAAGCTGCGGCCCCAGGTGTTTGCGCTGGGGTTTTTGCGATAAAGCACACATTGTGAGCACACCAGACAACGATCCCGAGACTCCTGGCTGAGCATTCCCCCAACCTGCCAACGACTGAGCACAGGAAAAAAACCTGCGCAGTGGCAGGTTTGTGAAGGGTCGATAGGTGGTGCCGGGCTCGAACCGGAAAGATCGTTCACGCTGAACGATACAGACCCCCCGCGGATGGCTGTACCTCACCACCTACCGAGCCGCGATTCTAAAACAGGGTCCCGTTTTGCAAAGTGCAGGTCGATCACGTCACGCATACAATCGTTGCGTGATGGCACCAGACTCGGCTATGCACCGTACTGCACAACGCGGTCATCACACAGCGGCTCCTCACGGAGCCGTTGTCTTTTGGTCGGCCAAGTAACCCCGCTGGTACGGGTTGACGATTGATCAGCCTTCGCCGTGCCAATCGACGCGAGGTGAAACACCCTGTCGAAAATTTCTAAGCGCCCAACCGTGCGCATGACCAGTGTGCAAGAGGACAAGGCCATCACCGCTGCCGCTCGCATTGATCCGGACGCGCAGCCGCTCACGCCCACGCAATTGAAGGCCATGGCTCCACTCAAGAATTTTTCCAGTGTCTGGGATGCCATCGAGGACACACCGGAAGAAGCAGAAAACATGAAGCTGCGCTCCGTCCTGATGACGGCATTAAAAAACCACCTCAGCCGTACCGAAATGAGCCAAGCACAGGCCGCCAAGCTCTTTGGCGTCACTCAGCCGCGCGTCTCTGACTTGATGCGCGGCAAGATCAACTTGTTCGGCCTCGATGCGCTGGTGAACATGGCCACAGCAGCCGGGCTTCACATCGAAATGCGGGTGCTCGAAGCGGCCTGACAATGCGCTGGCGAAATGGAATTTTTGGCAACCATTAGGAAATTCCTAATCGTTCGCCAAGATGGTGCGCTGACAGTCAACCGGAACATTGATCACTACAACTTCGATGCCATCGTGGCCAGGGCTACCGAACGCTTGCGGGACTATCTGATCAACGGGGTTTTTTGCGGTAAGGGCCATACGGTTATGCCGTGACTTCTACGCAAGCCTGGCCAGCGGTGAACGCGGCTTCAATGGCTTCACGGTTTTCGAGCAGGATTTTCAGCGTGGCAGCGCTGGTTTGATTTTGGGTTTTTAGCCAGATCACTTGGGGTGGCTGACCCCAAACCAAGGACAACTCTTGAAAGTCTGCATCACGCGTCACGATGACAAAGCCTTGTTCTTTGGCAGCTTGCCAAACTTGGGTGTCATTTGCAGACTCAAGCCCCAACAGCACGACTTGTGATGAGCCCGGAAAATCGTGCTGCAAAAAAGGGACCAACCTGCGAGACAGGTTTTCGTCCAACAGCAGTTTCATTTGACTGCCAGCGTATAAACCTTGTGCTCACGGTCTGCGGCATAGGCCAGCACAGCCGTGATGTCTTCCATTTGCAATTCGGGAAAGTCATCGAGGATTTCGGCCACGGACATGCCGCTGGACATCATAGACAAAACGTCATAGACCGATATCCGCAAGCCACGAATACAAGGCCTTCCGCCGCGTTGCCCAGGGGTCAAAGTGATTCTGTTCATGTATGACTCTCATTCCATCGAGTTCCCGTTCATTTTGGCATCATTTAGGGTCTTGGCTAATGGCCTCGAATGTCAGGGGGTGGGTGAAGCTCAAGCTCTCAAATTCAGCAGGTGCTGCTCGGCCATTTGCATGAAGTGCGCCATGGGCAAGGTGTCCATGTGGGCTTCTTTGCCCGAGTCGTCCCAGCGGCGCAGGCGCAGCGCGTCGTCGCGGTATGGGTGTTGTTCAAAAGCCAACGCTTCTTGGGGTGTCATGGGGCCACCCTGAAGCCGCAAGGTGCGCACAGACGTGGGCGAGAGCTGGTTCAAATAATCGGGTGACCCTTGGCACAAATAGCGTTTGGCTTGCACGTGTAAACGCACGGGCTCTGAGACATCGGGGCCAAACCAACGGGCCAAAAAATCGGCCCCCAAGGCTTCGTGTGTGTCGTCGCGGCCCTGTTCAAGGTCGCCAGCGGCGTCGGGGTGTTGCATGTGCCCGATGTCGTGCAAAAAGGTGGCCAACACCAAGCCGTCGCTGACGTGGGCTTGCGCGGCCAAGGTGGCGCATTGCAAGGCGTGTTGTAGCTGGGTGACCCCTTCGCCATAAGTTAAGTGGCCATGGGTATCAAACAGATGGGCAATCTCGGCTAATGCGGGGTGCTGGGCCGTGTTCATGTGGGCTTCCTTTTTGGCAACGGGTTGGTGAACGGCGTTGACTGTGCCACGGTTGTGTGACAACACCCCTTGTGATTTGGGGATCAAATGGTGCGCCGAATAACCAAGCACAGGGCGTGCACATACCAATGCACTGGATGATGCGAAAACAGTTGATTTTTATAGAAGGAACAAAATGACCCTTAACCCAATAGCCATTGTGACGGGCGCCAGTGGCGGCATTGGCCGTGTTTTGGTGGAGCGACTGAGGGCGCGAGGCATCAAGGTGGCCGCCGTGGGGCGTGACCTATCGCGCTTACAAGAGGTGGCGGCTGACCTTCACATTGAAGCCGATACAACCACCCCGCAAGGCGCCAAGCGTGCGGTGGATATCTGCACATCGCAATGGGGCTTGGCGCCCTCGCTGATGGCGCACGTCGTTGGCAGCACCTTGGTCGCACCGTTACACCGCTCACGCGAAGACCAGATCCGTGATGTGTTGCGAATCAACCTTGAGAGCAGCCTTTGGATGCTTCAGGCTTGGATCAACGGGCTCAAGGGAGGACCTGGTGCCGCCGTGTTTGCCAGCTCCGTGGTGTCGCAGATCGGTGTATCGAACCACGAAGCGATTGCGGCCGCCAAAGGTGGCGTCGACGCGCTGGTCCGCAGCGCTGCCGCCACCTATGCCGCCCAGGGCGTGCGTGTCAACGCTGTTGCGCCGGGTCTCACCGAAACGCCCATGACCGAAGGGATGCTGAAGTTGCCCGCCATGCGCGAGGCCGCCGGTAAACAGTACCCACTGGGCGGCGTACAAACCGCCCAAGATGTGGCTTCTGTGATGGATTGGTTGCTGTCGTCGGATGCGGCACGTTTGACAGGTCAAACGCTCGCCGTGGATGGCGGGTTCACCACCATCAGACCTTTGGTCCGGTAAGCGATTGACCTTGCGTGAGAAAATATCAGCCGACACTGATATTTAACCCGCAGGAGATACCATGACCCTCACCCGTTTGACCGCCACCGTCTTGGCGAGCGCCGCGCTCTTGGCTGCCCCCATGGCCCACGCCGACAACAAGGCCATCGCCACCGACGAAATGGAAGCGTATTTGGAGTTCGTCGATTACGGCGGCGGCGTGATCTTTGCCGAGCAAATTCCCAAAGAGGAGTGGGCCAAGATCTTCGTGATCGACGCGCGCGACGCGGGCCAGTTCGCCAAGGGCCACATCCCCGGCGCGGTCAACATGGACTGGCGTCAGGTGCTGGCCAAGCGCAACACCATCCCCAAGGACAAGTCCGTTTTGATTTACTGCAACACCGGTTCGCTGTCGGCTCAAGCCGGTTTTGCGCTACGCGTGGCGGGTTGGGAGAACGTGCGCATCTTGCAAGGCGGCATGGAAGAGTGGAAGGCCAAAGGCGGTTTTGACGCCGCAGCCAAAGCCACGGCACCGGCCAAGCACTGAACCCGGGTGTCAGAGCAGCAGCGCGCCGACCGCGCCAATATGAACCGCGTGATTGTGGGTTTTGAGACCAACCCGTAAAGTAGATGGAGCGGTGGTGACATAGAAGCCTCCACGTAAAGCCAAGCATCGCTGTGCGGGTCAATGTGGTAAAGTGATTGATCAATTACTTTACTGCCATGTCCACACCTGTACGAACCAAACTCAAAACCGAAGATCGCCAAGCCGCGTTGGTTCAGGCAGCATTGGAATTGGCTGCGCAGAGAAGCCCTGCGGATATCACAACCGGTGATTTGGCGGAGGTGATTGGCATCACACAAGGCGGTATCTTTAAGCACTTCGCCAGCAAAGAGGCCATTTGGCTTGCCGTCATCGACTGGGCTCATCAATCTTTGATGGATGAATTAAATCGGGTTGCAAAAGCGCAAGATGCGAAACCATTGCTAGCTTTGAAGCAAGTTTTTTTGTCTCACATTCAATTCGTGTCGTCTTACCCGGGTGTGCCACGACTTATTTTTCAAGAGCTGCAGCATGCCAAACCAACGCCATTAAAAACAAAAGTACAGCGCCTGATGGCCGATTACCGTCAACTGCTGACGGGGTTGCTGATGGCCGCGCGCAAAGAGGGCGTCATCAGCCAAAACGTTGACACACAGGCCGCTGTCGTGATGTTGATTGGCGCAGTACAGGGGTTGGTGATGCAAGCTTTGATTACTGGAAGTTTTGAGGGCATACGGAGCAAAGCAGAGTCGATCTTCACGATCTATGACGCAGGTTTGCGTGCGCGATACACAACATGAAATGGGTTACCTTATGAAATTGATTCGACTCAACAAACAACAATTGGTAGTAATTGCCGCTGGTTCAGTTTTTGTGGCACTTTTGGGTTTTGTCGCCTTTCAGATGGGGCCACTGGCCCCCACCAAGCTGACCGTCGCTCAAGTTAAAAGCGAAAGTTTGACGCCAGCTGTGTTTGGCATTGGGAGTGTAGAAGCGCGTCAAAGTTGGCTGATGGGGCCGACCCAGTCAGGTCGCGTATTGAAGGTGCATGTTGATGTGGGGCAGTCCGTCAAAACCGGGCAAGTACTGGCCGAGATGGACCCTATCGATTTGGACCAACGTATACAGGCACAAGAGGCAGCCTTAGCCAAAGCCAGTAGTGTTGAAATGGCAGCGAAAGCGCAGTTGGCAGACAGCCAGGCCAAAAGAGAATTGGCCAGTGCCAATTTGGCGCGATACCAATCACTGGTCACGCAAAACTTCATCAGTTCCGCCGCACTAGAGAGTCGTGTGCAAGAGCAGCATTCAGCAGATGCAGCGTATCGAGCTGCACAGGCCAATTTACAAGCGGCCAAGCAAGATACCAATCGACTGCAAGCCGAGCGAGCAGGTGCCATGCAACAAAAACAAAACAGCCGCTTGCTTGCACCTGCCGATGCAATCGTGGTCAGCCGTGATGCTGAATCGGGCAGCACCGTGGTCGCTGGGCAACCAGTGATCAGGCTGTTCGATCCGAAAAGCCTTTGGGTGAAGTTGCGCGTTGATCAAGCGCGTTCGTCTGGTCTGGTCAGTGGGTTGCCAGCTCAGATCGTGTTACGTTCACAAGCCGCCAAGACATGGGAGGGCAAGGTGGAGCGGGTGGAGTTACAAGCCGATGCCGTGACGGAAGAGCGCATCGCTCACATTGGTTTTGACAGCATGCCGGATTCGCTATCGCTGGGCGAAATGGCGGAGGTGACACTTCAACTGAAACCCATTGCCCAGGCCATGGTGTTGCCACAAGCCAGCGTGCAAACAAACGAAGGGCGCACTGGCGTGTGGCGTCTGAAAGAGGGCGCATTGGCATTCATGCCCGTGCAATGGGGCGCTACCACTTTGGATGGCCAAGTGCAGGTGTTGAGTGGACTGGCCTTGGATGACACGGTGGTGGTGTACAGCGAAAAACCACTGTCAGAGGGTGTTCGATTCAAAGTTGTCGACGCACTGGTTAAAAAGGCACAACCATGATCAGCCTCGCGGTTCGCGACATTCAGCACAGCTGGGCCAAATTTGTATTGACGGGTTTGGGTTTGGGCTTGCTGATCGGCGTGACGCTCACCATGGCTGGGGTTTATCGAGGCATGGTGGACGATGCACAAGCGTTGCTGAGCAACAGCGGTGCTGACCTGTGGGTGGTGCAAAAAGACACCCAAGGCCCCTACGCCGAGGCATCTAGCCTTAAGGACGATGTTGTGCGCAGCGTGGCGGCCATGCCGGGGGTGGCGATGGCAGCCAACATCACGTACTTCACCATGCAGGTCAAAGCCCTCGGCGGCAAAGAAGCCCGAGCCATGGTGGTTGGTATTGAGCCCGGTGCAGCCGGATTGCCAGGCCAGCCTAGCCATTTGTTGGCGGGGCGTCATCTCACGCGCAGTCACTATGAGGCCGTTGCTGACATCAAAACAGGTTTGGCCTTGGGTGACAAAGTAGAGGTACGCCGTCACACCTACGAGGTGGTGGGGTTAACCCGTCGCATGGTGTCCTCAGGAGGAGATCCCATGATCTTCATACCCATCAAAGATGCACAAGAAGCACAGTTTCTCAAAGACAACGACGCCATCGTCAACGACCGTGCGCGAACAGCAGCCAACCCAGCTTTCAATCGCCCCGCCGTGCCCGGCTTGTTGGATGCCGTGCAGAACCTGCAAACCAGCAGTCGAAATGTCAATGCTGTGTTGGTGCGAGTCGCCGAGGGCTGGGAGAGTGAACGCGTGGCTGAGCCCATCAGGCGTTGGAAACACTTGAATGTTTTTACTCGTGCAGACATGGAGGACATCTTGATAGAAAAATTGATCGCCACGTCGGCCAAGCAAATCGGTATGTTTTTGGCGATCCTCGCACTGGTGAGCGCAGCCATCGTGGCCTTCATCATCTACACCATGACGTTGGGCAAAATCCGCGAAATTGCCGTGCTCAAGTTGATTGGTACGCGCAACATCACCATCGCCTCCATGATCTTGCAGCAGGCTTTGGGCCTTGGCGTGATTGGCTTTGTGGTGGGCAAAGTGTCGGCCACGTTTTGGGCGCCGGTGTTTCCGAAATTCGTGCTCTTGCTCACAGGCGATGCAGTGGTTGGCTTTGCCGCCACTCTGTTGATTTGTGCACTCGCCAGCACATTGGCGATTCGCGTGGCGCTTCGCGTCGACCCGGCGCAAGCCATCAGTTAGGCCATGACATGAGCAATCAAACCGGTGGTATTCACATCGAAAACTTACGCAAGGTCTATGGCCATGGGGATACAGCGGTCGAAGCCCTTAAAAACATCAACATGCAAGTGGCACCTGGTGAAGTGGTGGGGCTCGTGGGACCTTCGGGGTCGGGAAAAAGCACGCTGCTTAAATGTTTGGGCGCGATCATCGAACCAACCTCTGGGCGCATGACCTTGGGGGACGAGATCATTTATGACGACGGATGGAAGATTCCAGATTTGCGGGCTTTGCGCCGTGATCGAATTGGTTTTGTGTTCCAAGCGCCTTACCTAATTCCGTTCCTCGATGTGACGGACAACGTCGCCTTGCTTTCTATGCTGGCTGGCGTGCCCAATGCGCAGGCCAGACAGCGTGCGTTTGAATTACTGACAGCGCTGGATGTGGCGCATCGTGCAAAAGCTGAGCCAGCGCAATTGTCGGGTGGTGAGCAGCAACGGGTATCCATTGCCAGGGCGTTGGCCAACAGACCCCCCGTGATCTTGGCTGATGAACCCACCGCACCGCTGGACAGCGAGCGCGCATTGGGTGTGGTGCGCATCCTCAATGACATGGCGCGTCAAGCGCAAACGGCCATCATCGTGGTGACGCACGACGAAAAGATCATCCCCACGTTCAAGCGGATTTATCACATTCGTGACGGTGAGACCGTCGAGGAAAAGGGTGAGGGTCGAGCATTGGATTGAGAATCCGTGCGCATCTTGCAAGGCGGCATGGAAGAGTGGAAGGCCAAAGGCGGTTTTGACGCCGCAGCCAAAGCCACGGCACCGGCCAAGCACTGAACCCGGGTGTCAGAGCAACAGCGCGCCGACCGCGCCCGCGCTCAACACCACCGCCCACGCGGGCCAGCGGCCCCACACCAAAGCCGCACCGCTCAAGAGCGCCACCAACCCTTGCGCCCACGAAGCGGTGCCGTGTTCGCTCACCAAGCCGATCAGCGTGACCAAGAGCCAAGCCACCACGGCGGCGTTGGCGCCCATCAAGGCGCGTTGGATCGCGGCGTGTCGCCGCAGCGAGCCCCAAAACGGCAGCACGCCCATCAGCCACAAGGCGCCGGGGGCAAACACCGCCAGCAGCGCGGTCAAAGCACCGGCCCCGCCCAAGGCCGCGCCATCGGCGCCGGGCATCACCGCACCGGCAAAGGCCGCGAAGGTGAACAGCGGGCCGGGCACCGCTTGCGCCGCGCCGTAGCCGGCCATGAAGGTGGCGGCGTCCGCGCCGTTGGGCCCCACCAACTCGGCTTGTAGAAAAGGCAAGACCACGTGCCCGCCGCCGAACACCCAAGCGCCCGCGCGAAAACAAGCGTCCGCCAACGTCACGAGCGCCGCGCCGCTGTGCTGCGCCCACACCGGGCCCCACACCAAACCCAAAGCCAACAAGCCCAAGGCCCACACACCGGTGCGGCGCGAGACGCGCAGCGGCCAATCGCCCAAGGCGCTGGCGGGTGGGGTGGGGGTCAACCACACGCCCGCGAACGCACCGAACGCGATCACGACCATGCCCGCGCGCATCAGGCCCAAGGCCATGCCCACTTGGCTGCTGGCGGGGCCGGGCAAAAACGGCCAGCACCGACCAAGCGCTGGCGCGAGGCTCACTCACTTGAATTGGTAGTGATCGCGGTTGAGCACGGCGGCCACGGCGGTGACTTCTTCGGGGAACATTTGCAGGTTCAACATGCTGTTGCACTGCTCGACCATGCCGCGCAAGAGACCAGCGTTGTTGATGCGGCCCATGGGCTTGTAAATGGCGCTGCCATCACCGCCGACCTTGGTGGCGTGGCACTGCGAACACTTGTTTTGCTCGATGAGTTGCTCACCGAGTTTGAGGTCAGCACCTTGGTAAATGGCGGGCACTTGGGCCAAGGCTTGTGCGCTGAACCACACACCAGCGATCACCAAGGCCGACAAAGCCAACCAACGCCGTCGGCGCGTTTGGAGGGACGACAAGGCCTGAACGTGGGGACGTCGTTGGGTCATGGTGTGGCTCCTGTGAGGGTTATTGGTGCAACCATTGTGCCGACAAATGGGGCGTGTTGCAGACCTCAGACCTCAGACCTCAGACCTGGGCGGTGGCGCTTGGTTGTGGTCGGTGGTCAAACAGCCATTGTTTAAAGGCCTGCGCGGCGGGGGACAGGCGTTTGCCTCTTGGGTACACCACCTGCCAACGCCGGATGAGGGGAAAACCCTTGACGTCGAGTCGCACCAGTTCGCCCAGCGCCAATTCCGAGACCACGGTGGTGGCCGACAACACCGCCAAGCCCAAGCCGCCGGCCACGGTTTGTTTGATCGCTTCGTTGCTGCCGACCTCCAAGCGGTTGACGGCGCTGAAGCCTTGCTCGGCAAAAAAGCGCTCCATGGTCAAGCGCGTGCCCGAACCCGGCTCGCGCAGAATGAAGGGTTCTTGGCGCAAGCGTGCGGGGTCGATGCGGCGTTTGCCCACCAAGGGGTGGCTGGGCGGCGCAACCAAGACGAGCGGGTTGTCGGCGAAGGCCTCGCACACCACGTCCATGTGTTGCGGGGGCTGGCCCATGATGTAGAGGTCGTCTTGGTTGCTGGCCAATCGCTGCAAGAGGTTTTCTCGGTTGCCCACCACCATGGCCACGTCAATCCCGGGGTGCGCCGCACAAAAGCCGCCCAACAGTTTGGGCACGGTGTACTTCACGGTGGTCAAGATGGCCAACTTCAAACTGCCGCGCTCCATGCCTTGCAGTGCGGCCAAGTCTTCGCTGAGCAAGTCCATGCGCTGAGCGATGTCTTGACAGGCCTGGGCCAAGGTTTTGCCCGCCGCCGTCAAGAAGATTTTTTTGCCCAATTGCTCGAACAAGGGTTGACCGACGGTGTCGGCGAGTTGCTTGACTTGTAGCGACAGCGTGGGCGGCGACAGGTGCAAGGCCTCGGCCGCGCGGGCAAAGCTGTTGTGCTCGGCCACGGCTTGAAAAATGCGCAGCTGGTGCAGGGTGACGTGGCGCAGGTTCATACATTTATAAAAATAAAAGATAACAGTCTAAACATTTTACTTTTACTTAATCATGATCGGGGCAAGAATCCGCTCCACCGATTCATTCCAACTGTTCATTTTTCAACCGAGGAGCACAACGCATGGCCACCAAAACCTACAACGCCGGTGTCAAGGAATACCGCAGCACTTACTGGGAGCCTCACTACACGCCCAAGGACACCGACATCCTGGCCTGTTTCAAGATCACACCCCAAGCCGGTGTGGACCGCGAAGAAGTCGCCGCCGCCGTGGCCGCCGAATCGTCGACCGGCACTTGGACCACCGTGTGGACCGATTTGCTGACCGACTTGGACTACTACAAAGGCCGCGCCTACGCCATCGAAGACGTGCCCGGTGACGACACCTGTTTTTACGCCTTCGTGGCCTACCCCATCGACCTGTTCGAAGAGGGCTCGGTCGTCAACGTGTTGACCTCCTTGGTCGGCAACGTGTTCGGCTTCAAGGCTCTGCGCGCTCTGCGCCTGGAAGACATCCGCTTCCCCATCGCCTACGTCAAGACCTGCGGCGGCCCACCCCACGGTATCCAGGTCGAGCGCGACATCATGAACAAATACGGTCGCCCCCTCTTGGGTTGCACCATCAAGCCCAAGCTGGGTCTGTCGGGTAAGAACTACGGCCGCGCTGTGTACGAATGCCTGCGCGGTGGTTTGGACTTCACCAAAGACGACGAGAACGTCAACAGCCAGCCCTTCATGCGGTGGCGTCAGCGCTTTGATTTTGTGCAAGAGGCCATTGAAAAAGCCGAGCGCGAAACCGGTGAGCGCAAAGGCCACTACCTCAACGTGACCGCGCCCACCCCGGAAGAGATGTACAAGCGCGCCGAGTACGCCAAAGAAATCGGCTCGCCGATCATCATGCACGACTACCTCACCGGGGGCCTGACCGCCAACACCGGCTTGGCCAACTGGTGCCGCGACAACGGCATGTTGCTGCACATCCACCGCGCCATGCACGCCGTGCTCGACCGCAACCCGCACCATGGCATTCACTTCCGTGTGCTGACCAAGGTGCTGCGCCTGTCGGGGGGTGATCACCTGCACTCCGGCACCGTGGTGGGCAAGCTCGAAGGCGACCGCGCCTCCACCTTGGGCTGGATCGACATCATGCGTGACGAATTCATCAAAGAAGACCGCAGCCGTGGCATCTTCTTTGACCAAGACTTCGGCTCCATGCCCGGCGTCTTGCCCGTGGCCTCGGGTGGTATCCACGTCTGGCACATGCCCGCATTGGTCAACATTTTTGGTGACGACTCGGTCTTGCAGTTCGGTGGTGGCACCTTGGGCCACCCCTGGGGTAACGCTGCGGGCGCTGCCGCCAACCGCGTGGCCTTGGAAGCCTGCGTCAAAGCGCGCAACGAAGGTGTGGCGGTTGAAAAAGAAGGCAAGGCGGTGCTCAGTGATGCCGCCAAGCACTCGCCCGAACTCAAGATCGCCATGGAAACCTGGAAAGAGATCAAGTTTGAATTCGACACGGTCGACAAGCTCGACATCGCGCACAAGTAATCCCTCATCACAGTCAAGGACACACACCATGAGCATGCAAGACTACAACTCCCGCTTGTCCGATCCGGCCAGCCGCAAGTTCGAGACCTTCTCTTACCTGCCTGCGATGACCAAGGAAGAGATCCGCAAACAGGTGGAATACTTGGTCAAAAAAGGCCTGAACCCTGCCATCGAACACACCGAACCCCAGTACCTGATGGACTCCTACTGGTACATGTGGAAACTGCCCATGTTCGGTGAAACCGACGTGGACAAGGTGCTGGCCGAATGCGAAGCCTGCCGCCAAGCCAACCCGGATAACCACATCCGCTTGATCGGCTACAACAACTTCACGCAGTCGCAAGGCGCGTCGATGGTGATCTTCCGCGGCAAGACAGTCTGACGGTTGACCCCCTTGCGCCTCGCACACCCGTGTGGCGCGGGGTGGCCAACGCAGTGAGGTCAAGGAGGAGCTGGCCGAAGGCCAGCGGGGGACACGAACGTAGTTGGCCACCCCGCGCCACGCGCTGCGGGGCAACGAGCAAACGGAGACAAGAACATGAGCGAAGCATTGGACGCCTATCGCGTCGCCCAAGAACCTTATTACCGCCCCGTGGCCGACGAGGTCGAGCTGTTTGAAGCCGCCTACTCGGTGCGCATGCCCATGATGCTCAAAGGCCCCACCGGCTGCGGCAAAACCCGCTTTGTCGAGCACATGGCCTGGAAGCTGAACAAGCCCCTGATCACCGTAGCCTGCAATGAGGACATGACCGCCAGCGACCTGGTGGGCCGTTTCTTGTTGGATGCCAACGGCACCCGCTGGCAAGACGGTCCTTTGGCCGTGGCCGCTCGCCATGGCGCGATTTGTTACCTCGATGAGGTCGTCGAGGCGCGTCAAGACACCACCGTGGTGATCCACCCCTTGACCGACAACCGCCGCGTTTTGCCCTTGGAGAAGAAGGGCGAGCTGGTGCAAGCCCACCCCGATTTTCAAATCGTCATCTCGTACAACCCGGGCTACCAAAGCCTGATGAAAGACCTGAAGCAGTCGACCAAACAACGTTTTGGCGCGCTGGATTTCAACTACCCAGAACACGACATCGAAACCGAAATCGTCGCGCACGAAACGGGCGTCAGCGCCGACGTGGCGGCCAAGCTGGTGGGCATCGCCGAGCGGGCGCGCAACCTCAAAGGCCATGGTTTGGACGAAGGCATTTCCACCCGCATGTTGATCTACGCGGGCAGCTTGATTGCCCAAGGCGTGGCCGCGCAAGCCGCTTGCCGTGTGGCCTTGGTGCGCCCGATCACGGACGACCCCGACATGCGCGACGCCTTGGACGCCGCTGTTTCTACTTTCTTCTGACGCAGGCACCTCGATGTCGGTGCAGCTTCAAGACCACGCCGAGTGGGTCGAGCAACTCGACCCGGCTTCGGTGGACTTGCTCACACACACCTGGCCCGAGGCGACCAAGGTGTTTTCTGCCCGTGGGCTCGACAACTACGTCAAGGGCGCTGCGGCCTTGCGCGGTTTGGGTCGTGGCCATGCCTTGGTCAACGCCTGGATCGATGGCGCACCGCAAGTGGCCAAAGAGATTGGTGAGGATGTGGTTGGCGAATTGGCCACCACCGCCTTGGTCTTGGCGTCTAAAACCTCGGGTTCGGTGATCGAGTTGGTGCTGGCCACCGCCCCGACCGCAGCCAAGCGTTTGGCCGACGCGGCGCTGTTCATGCAGTACCTGCAGTTTCTCAATACGTTGGTGGCGCAAGCCCCGCGCGGTTTGCGGCCCATGTTGGGGCAGCTCGATGCGCTGTTTGGTCAGCTGACTTTGGGGGGCTTGCGCCGATGGGCCACCTGGGGGGCACAAGCCCACCGAACGGAATACGAGGCCCAAATCGCGTATTTCGGTTTGCAGTCCAAAGAATCTTTGGCCATGCTGCAACAAGAGCGCAAAGGCA
Source organism: Comamonadaceae bacterium (assembly GCA_011391745.1). Classification (GTDB taxonomy): domain Bacteria; phylum Pseudomonadota; class Gammaproteobacteria; order Burkholderiales; family Burkholderiaceae_C; genus Hydrogenophaga. Next base: position 6,878 of record JAABPX010000042.1, on the reverse strand, counting down.
CCTTGTTGGTCGATGTGCAGCGGCGCATCAACATGTACCTGCGTGCCTTGTGGGGCCGTGACTTTTTCATGCGCCCCACCTCGGGTGACTTTGAAAACCGGGAAGGCTTGCGCCCCTTCATCGAGGACTATTTCATCCACTTGCCCGACGCCTTGGACGCCGTGCAGGGCAACGATGGCCTAGTGGACGCCACCCAGCTCTACCGCGCGGCTTGCGCCCACGCTGCGGCCCATGTGGTGTTCACGCGCCAACCGATCTCGGCCGAATCGCTCAACCCGTGGCAGATGGCCATGGTGGCCTTGGCCGAAGACGCCCGGGTGGAAGCCTTGGCGATGGCGCGCTTTCCTGGCATGCGGCCTTTGTGGGCACAGTTGCACACCACCCCCGCCACGCAGCAAGCCACGGCAGGCGATTGGTTGGCCCGCATGGCGCGGGCTTGGGTCGACCCCATGTACGACGATGCCCACCCTTGGATCGCCCAAGGCCGTGCCTTGATGGCCGAAGCCATGCCGCGCCTGCTGGCCCAGCCCCACGACAACAGCGAAGCGTGGGCCATGGGTGTGCAGTTGGCGCACAGCTACCGCGAGCTCACCCAAGGCCCCGCGTTCGCCCCTCGAACCGATGGTCAAGCCGCCGTCTACCGCGACGACAACCGTTACTTTTGGGCGTTTGATGGCTACGACTTTGAGCGTTCGGTCGCCGCGGGTTACGAGCCGCCTCAACAGGTGCGCAAGCAAGTCAACCTGATGGAATTCGTCAACGAGCTGGAAGTGGAGGGTGCGGGCGACGACGCGCAAGAGGTCTGGGTGCTGGGCACCGAGTTGTTCCCTTATGAAGACCTGGGCGTGTCCTTCAATGACAGCGAAGGTCGCGAACCGGTGTTGCCGCCCGTGCATTACGGCGAGTGGGACCACATGATCCAGCTCGAGCGCCCGGCTTGGGCCACGGTGCAAGAGCGTCGGCCCAAAGCGGGCGACCCGACCCTGATCGATGGCATTTTGAGCGAGCATCGCCGTTTGATCGGCCGTATGAAATTCATTTTGGATGCCATGCAGCCCCAAGGGGTGCAGCGCATCCGCAAGCTCGAAGACGGCGACGAGATTGACCTCAACGCTGCGTTGGCTTCGGTGATCGAGATGCGCATGGGCCGTCAGCCCGACCCGCGCATCATGATGCGCAGCGTGCGCAAAACCCGCGACATTTCGGTGCTGGTCTTGCTTGACCTGTCGCACTCCACGAACGACAAGGTGGCGGGGCAAGAACACACGGTGTTGGACCTGACCCGCTCGGCCTGTGCTTTGCTGGCCGACGCCATCCAGAAAGTGGGCGACCCGTTTGCGATCCACGGTTTTTGTTCGGACGGCCGCCACGATGTGAACTACTGGCGTTTCAAAGATTTTGATCAGCCTTACGATGAGCTGGCCAAGGCCCGTTTGGCGGGTATGCAAGGCCAGTTGTCCACGCGCATGGGCGCGGCCATTCGGCACGCCACGGCCGCGCTCAAAGCCCAGCGCAGCAGCAAAAAGCTCTTGCTCGTCATCACCGACGGCGAGCCCGCCGATGTGGATGTGCGCGACCCGCAGTACCTGCGCCACGACACCAAAAAAGCCGTTGAGGCGGCCGCCCGAAATGGTGTGACCACCTATTGCATGAGCTTGGACCCCCGCGCTGATCAATACGTCAGCCGCATTTTTGGCGAACGCCATTACCTGGTGGTCGACAAGGTCGAGCGCCTGCCCGAAAAACTCCCCGTCCTGTATGCTGGACTGACCCGTTAACCAGGACACCCCCATGAGCATGATCCAAAGCCGCACCAAAACCTACAGCGGCATCGACCACGAAGAGCACCACGGCATGAGCATGACGGGGCGCATCATCCGCGACGCTTGGGTGTTTGGTTTGTTGCCCGAAGGCGATGGCTTTGCCGGCAAACACGCGGGCGATTTGCAAAACCTGTTTGAAGCGGTGCACGCCGCTTGGGAGCCGTATGGCCAGCTGCCCAGCCGCTTGCCGCCCGAGCTGGCCACGCGCCACGCACGCATCCACGACGAGGCCCTGCAACGGGCCAAAGCCATGGGCTGGGATGCCGAGTTGGGCGACGACGACTGAGCGCTTCAGCGGCGCAGGGGCAAGGGCATGTGTGCGCCGTATTGCTCTGCCAATTGGCTCTCGGCGTTCTCCAGCATGAAGTAACGAAACGCTTCGGCGGCGGGTGAAAGCATCTTGGAAAGGGTGTGCACCACGTTCCAAGCCCGCACGATGGGCGTGCCCTCAACGTCGAGCACGCCAATCAGACCGTGCTCAAGCTCCAGGCCCAAGGTGTGCAGCGACAAAAAACTCAGGCCCATGCCCGCCATGACGGCTTGTTTGATCGTTTCATTGCTCGTCATCTCCATCACCACACGCGGCTCCAAGCGCTGCGAGTTCATGAATTTTTCCATCGCGGCGCGGGTGCCTGAGCCGCGCTCACGAACGATGAAACTGTAGGGCCGCAAGTGCTCGGTGGTCGGGTGCCCCACCTTGAGCAAAGGGTGATCGGTCGGGGCCACAAACATGTGCGGGTGGGCGGCAAAGGGCTCGGCCCGCGTGGCCAATTCGGTGGGTGGGCGGCCCATGACGGCGATGTCCACCTCGTTGCCTTGCAGCATCTGCACCAGTTGCTCGCGGTTGCCCACCACCAGTTTGATTTCAATGCCGCTGTGCTCTTGCCGGAATTGGGTCAGCAAGCGCGGCAAAAAGTACTTGGCTGTGCTGACCATGCCAATCGTTAGGGTCCCGACCTCCAAGCGCTGCAGCCGCGCGGCCGCGTCTTCGGCGTCTTTGAGGGTGGCCAGCATTTTGCGGGCGTAAACCAGCATGTATTCGCCTGCCGTGGTCAGCGACACCTGTCGGCCTTGGCGGTCGAAGAGCGGCAAGCCGACATGGCCCTCCAGCTCCTTGATTTGCATGGTCACCGCTGGGGGTGTGAGGTGCAAAGCCTCTGCCGCGCGGGCAAAACTGAGGTGTTTGGCCACCTCGTTGAACACCCTGAGTTGGCGGAATGTGGCGTTTTTCATTCAGTAAAACCTTAACTAATTTGCAATTAATTGTGAATTTACCTTATTTAAGTGAGTTCTTATAGTGTATCCATGGCCGTGTGTGCGGTGTGGTGTTTGCAGGAGATGGTGATGCTCAACGCTTTGATTTTTGACGTGGACGGTACCTTGGCCGACACCGAGCACGCCCACCTCCAAGCCTTTAACCAAGCCTTTGCCCAGGAGGGTTTTGACTGGCACTGGAGCGAAGCCCAATACACCGAATTGCTCAACATTTCTGGCGGCAAGGAGCGCATGCTGCACCACTGGCGCCAAGTTGAACCGAACATAAAAGAGTTGCAATGCGGTGCCATCACCGAAACGGTGGAACGCTTGCACCACGTTAAAACCGCGTTTTACGAAGCCGCGGTGCGCAACGGTGAGGTCAGCCTACGCCCCGGTGTCTTGGCCTTGATGCAAGAGGCCCGCGAGCAGGGCCTGCAACTGGCGATCGCCACCACCACCTCGCCCGCCAACATCGCCGCGCTGCTCAGCGCGGCGATCGGGTCGGACTGGCGCACGCATTTTTTGGCGGTGGGTGATGCCTCGTCTTCGCCGGTCAAAAAACCCGACCCCCAGGTGTACCGCCAAGTGCTGAGCGACATGGGCTTTGAAGCCAGCGAATGCGTGGCGTTTGAAGATTCGTTCAACGGCTTGAGTGCAGCCAATGCGGCGGGTTTAAAAACCGTCATTACCCCCAACCCCTTCACCGATCACCACGACTTTCGCGCCGCTTGGCGCGTGGTCCCGGACTTGCGCCATGTGCGACTGACTCAGTTGCGCCGATGGTTTGAGTCGGCCTGAACCCACTTACAGAAAGAACACCATGAGCCACATTCGCCTTGCCCCCTCCATTTTGTCTGCCGACTTTGCCCGTTTGGGTGAAGAGGTGCGTGCCATTGAGGCCGCGGGCGCGGACTTGGTTCACTTTGACGTGATGGACAACCACTACGTGCCCAACCTAACGGTCGGTCCCTTGGTGTGTCAGGCGATTCGTCCGCACGTGAACATCCCGATCGACGTGCACCTCATGGTCGAGCCGGTGGACGAGCTCATTCCCTTGTTTGCCAAGGCTGGCGCCAACATCATCAGCTTTCACCCCGAAGCCAGTCGGCACGTGGATCGCACCGTGCAGCTCATCAAGTCGCACGGCTGTAAGGCTGGTTTGGTGCTCAACCCCGCCACCAGCCTGAGCGTGCTCGACCACGTCATGGATCGTTTGGATTTGATCTTGCTCATGAGCGTGAACCCCGGGTTTGGCGGCCAGTCCTTCATCCCCAGCACCTTGGGCAAGTTGCGTGAGGTGCGTGCTCGCATCAACGCCCATGTGGCCGCTGGCGGTCAGCCCATTTGGCTGGAGGTCGATGGGGGCGTGAAGGTCGACAACATCGCCGAGATCGTCGCCGCCGGTGCCGACACCTTGGTCGCGGGCAGTGCCGTGTTTGGTGCGCCCGACAACAACGGTGGCTACACCACCGTCATGGGCCAGTTGCGTCGCAACGCCAGTGCCGCCTGATTCGTTTTGTTCTTTTTTCCTTTGCCTTGAAAGTCCGGTATGCCCTTGTCCAAACGCCCCACCCTCACGCAGTTCTTGATCGAGCAGCGCCGTCGATACCCCAATGCCAGTGGCGACTTTAATGCGCTGATCTTGAACGTGGCGCTGGCGTGTAAAGCCATTGCCCGCAGCGTCTCTCACGGCGCCTTGGGCGATATGTTGGGTAACCACGGTGACGAACACACCAGCATCAATGTGCAGGGCGAGACGCAAAAAAAACTCGACGTTATCAGCAACGACATCTTCATTAAGGCCAACGAATGGGGCGGTCACTTGGCGGGCATGGCGTCCGAGGAAATGGACGGCCCGTACCCCATCCCCAAAACCTATCCCCAAGGCAAATACCTGTTGGTGTTCGACCCCTTGGATGGTTCGAGCAACATCGATGTCAACGTCAGCATCGGCACCATCTTCAGCGTCTTGCGTGCGCCCCAATCGGTGATCGACTCGGGCCGTGAAGTGGTCAGCGAGGACTTCTTGCAGCCAGGCACACAGCAAGTGGCTGCGGGCTACGCCCTTTATGGCCCGACCACCATGTTGGTGCTCACCGTCGGCACTGGCGTCTACGGCTTCACGTTGGACCCCAACTTGGGCGAGTTCAAACTGACCAATGAAAAAATCCAAATTCCCGCCGACACCCAAGAATTTGCCATCAACGCGTCCAACAGCCGCTTTTGGGAGCTGCCCGTTAAGCGCTATGTCGACGAATGTTTGGCGGGCAAAACCGGTCCCCGCGCCAAAGATTTCAACATGCGCTGGATCGCATCGATGGTGGCCGAAGCCCACCGCATCTTGATGCGTGGCGGTGTGTTCTTGTACCCCCGTGACACCAAAGATCCCAGCAAGCCAGGCCGCTTGCGCTTGCTGTACGAAGCCAACCCCATCGGCATGATCATGGAACAAGCCGGTGGCCGCGCCAGCACGGGGCGTGAGGCCATGTTGACGGTGCAGCCCACCGAATTGCACCAGCGCATTGGTTTGGTGTTTGGTTCGAAAAACGAAGTGGAGCGTATTGAGCGTTACCACCGTGAACCGGCCCAAGCCAAAGACGACATCAACCCCTTGTTCGCTGAGCGCAGCTTGTTTCGCGACTGAACCCCAGACCACCACCCCACACCCAATGCCAGGAGATCGACATGTCCGTTAAGCACCCCATCATTGCCATCACCGGTTCGTCCGGTGCGGGCACCTCCACCGTCACGCGTACCTTCCAGAACATCTTCCGCCGCGAAAGCGTGACGGCCGCCATCATCGAAGGCGACAGTTACCACCGCTTCGATCGCAAAGAGATGAAGCTCAAAGCCGCCGAAGCCGAAAAGGCTGGTAACAACAACTTCAGCCATTTCGGTGCCGATGCCAACTTGTTTGGCGAGATCGAAAGTCTGTTCAAGACCTACAGCGAGACGGGGCATGGTAAGAGCCGCAAGTACCTGCACAACGCCGAAGAAGCGGCGCCCTACAAACAAGACCCCGGCACCTTCACCCCTTGGGAAGATCTGCCCAAAGACACCGACATGCTGTTCTACGAAGGCCTGCACGGCGCGGTGGTGACGCCCGAGCACAACGTGGCCCAATACCCCGACCTCTTGGTCGGTGTGGTGCCGGTCATCAACTTGGAGTGGATCCAGAAGCTCTACCGCGACAAAAACATGCGCGGCTACAGCGCCGATGCGGTGACCGACACCATCCTGCGCCGCATGCCCGATTACGTGAACTACATCTGTCCGCAGTTCCAACACACGCACGTCAACTTCCAGCGCGTGCCGATTGTGGACACCTCCAACCCCTTCGTGGCTCGCGACGTACCCACCGCCGACGAAAGCATGGTGGTGATCCGTTTTGCCAAACCCAAGGGCATCGACTTCCAGTACCTGCTGAACATGATCGGTGGCTCGCACATGAGCCGCGCCAACACCATCGTGGTGCCTGGCGGCAAGATGGAGTTGGCCATGCAGCTGATCTTCACGCCCTTCATCTGGCGAATGATGGAGCGCAAGAAAAAAGCCGCTTGATTCATTAACAAGGAAATTTGATGCAACACCCCACCCCCGCCATGGCCCGTCAGATGGCCAATGCCGTTCGCATGCTCGCCGTTGATGCCGTGGAAAAAGCCAAGAGCGGTCACCCCGGTGCGCCCATGGGCATGGCCGACATCGCCGAAGTGCTGTGGAACCGCCATCTACAGCACAACCCCTCCAATCCCCAGTGGGCCAACCGCGACCGTTTTGTGCTCTCCAACGGCCACGGCT
>JAABPX010000041.1 GCA_011391745.1 Comamonadaceae bacterium | reverse complement strand
GCGTTGTTGGCGCTGATGAACCACCTGCGCCGACAGCGCCAGCGCTTGCTCGATGCGGTCCACCAAAGCGTTGTCTGAAAACGGTTTTTCACAAAAATCAAAGGCGCCGCGTTTGACCGCGTCCACCGCCGTGGGCACATCGGCATGACCGGACAAAAAGATCACCGGCAACGCCGCTTGCCAAGGCAAGGCCAGCAGCTGTTCAAACAACGCCAAGCCGCTCATGCCGGGCATGCGCACGTCGAGCAGCACACACGCGGGGGCGTCGGGCTCTTGCCGCCAGCGCTGCAATTCGTCCCAAAATTCGTCGGCGCTGCGGTAAGACTCGCTGAGCAAACGGCGCGTGCGCAGCAACCACGCCAGGGCATCGCGCACGCCCGCGTCGTCGTCGACGATGAACACTTTGGCGTGGGGGTGCGGGCTGCTCATGGGCGAATCATAGTGCGGGCGCGGCGGGCAGGCGAAAGCGAAACACCGTGCCGCGTGGCAGCACCGGCGCGTGCGTCAATTCCCCCGCGTGCTGCTCAATGACGGTGCGGCACAGGCTCAAGCCCAGGCCCATGCCGTCGGCCTTGGTGGTGAAAAACGGGATGAACAATTGCGTTTTCGCCGCTTCGGACAGGCCTTGTCCGTGATCGGTCACCGCAAACTCCACCCAACGCCGAGCCGCCGAGGCCTCGGGCGTGACGGCTTGCACCGACAGGCTCAAGACCCGCCAGCCGCTGCGCGCCGGGGGGTCGCCATGGGGCATGGCTTGCATGCCGTTGCGCGCCAAGTTCAACAACACCTGTTCCACCATGGTGCGGTCACACACCACCGGCGGCACACCGGCTTGCACATTGATGAGCACACGAATGCCCAATTTGCTGGCTTGTAAGGCCAACAAAGGCTGTATCGATTCCAGCAGATCGGCGGCGTTCACCGCCTCGCGAACCTGTTCGCGTCGGCGCACAAAGTCCGACACACTTTTGATGACCCGCGCCGCTCGGTCGGCCTGCGCAACGATTTGGCGCATGGCGCTGGGCAAGCCGTCGTCACCGCGCTGCGGATCGGCCAACAGATTGAGCGAGCCGTTGGCGTAGCTGGCAATGGCGGCCAAGGGTTGGTTGAGTTCGTGGCTGAGCAAGGAGGCCATCTCGCCCATCATGGCCAAACGGGCGGTGGCTTGTAAGCGGTCTTGCTGGGCGCGGTTGAGCTCTTCCACGCGGCGCTGCTCGCTCAGGTCGAGCACGGCACTCATCCAGCCGGTTTGTGTGCCGTGTGCGTCGATCAGCGGGGCCTCAATGATGAGCACCGGAAAACGTGTGCCGTCGCTGCGCTGGAACATCGACTCAAAGCCCTCGCGTGGCAAGGCTTGACCGGCCAGGCGCACCGCTTGCCGTTGTTGGTACACGTCGAGCAGCTCGTCGGGCCAATATGGGGCAGGCAAACCCGAGCCAAGCAACTGCTCGGGGGGCAAACCCACCATGTCACAAAACGCCGGGTTCACATAGGTCAAACGGCCCTGCATGTCGCGCGCGCGCAAGCCGGTGACGAGGGAGTTTTCCATGGCCTTGCGAAAGGCCAGGGCCTCGGCGAGTTCGCGTTCGGCGCGCCAACGTCGGCGCATGTCGTGGGCCAAAAACGCCAACACCACCAACAACGACAAAGACAAAGCGCCCACCACGGCCGTCAGCACATTGGGGAACAGGCCCAAGGGTCGGCGCGGGCTTTGCAGTTGCAGTTGCAAGGTGTGGCCCGGCAAATCCAACAGGGCGCCGGCCAACATCAACTCACGCCCACCGGGCACGGTGGCATGCAAGCTCAAGCGGGTGCCATCGGCTTCGGTGAAGGCCAAGCCTCGGCCACGCAGCAAAGACGTGTTGGCCCACTCAGCCATCATGCCCGCCAGGCTGTACGTGGCCACCAGAAAACCTTTGGGAGTGCCCGATTGCGCAATGGGCAAACACATCTCCATCAAGGCCAAACCGCGCCCGCCCGCCGTTGGCCAAAAGTAGTTGCTGGAGTAACTCGGGCCGCTGATGCGCGAGGCGGCGTCACACGCTCGGCGAATGTCGGGCAGGGCTTGGTCGCGGGGCAAGGTTTGAAACAAAGCGCCCAAAAACGGCGTGTTGCTGCTGGCCAGCAGGGCCATGTCGGGGTCGCGCCATTCCAAGCGCACCAAGGCGCGGTGGCTTTGCAGCAAACGCTCGGCGCGCTGCTGCCAGAGTGCGCTGTTCGGGTCGGCGCTGTTTAAGAGCTGCACGGTTTGTGTGTTGCGGGTGAGTTCGCTGCGCATGTCGTTGGCGATGGCCTCGACGTCGCGCGACAAGTCGTCTTGCTCACGCGCCGCTTCGTACTCGCGCGCCAAAAACACCAACACACCCAACAGCCCAGTGAGTAAGGCCAGCAACAACAAACCCGCCAGCCACCAGCGTCGTGGGTAGGGCCACGCCTGCGCCGCGTTGGAGGGGTGCGTCATCACAAACGGCGGTGCTGCAAGGCCGGGAGCTGGCTGCGCACAGCACGCAAGCGGGCCGGGTCGATGTGGGCCATGGCAAGACCAGGCCCCTCGGCGTGCAGCGCCAAGACCTGGCCCCACGGGTCAACGACCATGCTGTGGCCCCAGGTGCGTCGGCCGTTGTTGTGCACGCCGCCTTGGGCACTGGCGATCACAAAGGCTTGGTTTTCGATGGCACGGGCCCGCAGCAACACCTCCCAATGGGCTTGGCCGGTGGTGTGGGTGAAGGCGGCGGGCACCAGCAGCACGTCGGCGGCCAATGCCCGGTACAGCTCGCCAAAACGCAGGTCGTAACAAATGCTCATGCCCACGCGCCACGCTTGGCCGCTGTGGTCGGTCATGTCCCACGCGGTGGGGGTGTCGCCCGCGGCCAGCACCGCCGATTCGTCGTAGGCTTCGCGACCGTTGTCGTAACGAAAGAGGTGAATTTTGTCGTAGCGGCTCAAGGCGCGGCCTTGCCGGTCAAACACACAACTGGCGTTGGCCACGTGCAGGGGATCGTTGGTGGCCATGGGCAGGGTGCCCCCCACCAAACACACGCCGTATTGCCGCGCCCAAGCCGACAAAGCCGATTGAATGGGGCCTTGCCCATGCGGCTCGGCCAAGGCCAGCTTGTCGGCGTCTTGGTGGCCCATGAAACAAAAATACTCGGGCAACACCACCAACTCGGCACCCGCTTGTGCGGCCTGGGCCACCCAGTGCTGGGCTTGCGCCAGATTGGCGGCCACGTCCGGACCCGAGACCATTTGAACCGCTGCAACCAACATGTAACGCTCCTCCTTATTGGGGCTGGGGGCTGGCGGGGGCCGCCGTTTTGGTGACCAGTGGCTGCGCCCAAGTGCCGGTGACCTGCATGTATTGGGTCACCCAAGCCTTCAGGGGTGAGCGCAACAGCAATTGGCCCAACAAGGTGCTCAGACCCAGCACCGGGTTGACCGCCAGCAGGCCCACCGAAGCGGTGCCCACATTGATCTCGGGCACGATGCGCAAGCGAAAGTCTTGTGTGCGTTGCACCAAGTCCACTTGGCCATTGATGCGCACGTCGGCCAAGATGCTGCGCAAACGCAGGTTGTCGCTGCTGGCCACGCCTTGGGCCATGTCGATTTGGCCGCTGATGTCGTCAAAGGCGTAGCCCGCCACAAAGGTGTCGCGAAAGTCGAGCAAAAAGCGCCTTGGCAAGGACTGCAAGGTCAGGATGCCGAGCAAACGACCGGCCCCAGGCTCAATTTTGAGGATCTGTCCATTTTCAAGGCGCAACTGCCACTGCCCCGACAAACTGGCCACGTCCGGTGTGATGGGCGAGCCCGCCCACGCCACCGAGCCGCTGGCCGAACCTTGGCCGTTGCGCAAATTGCCGGGCTGCCCCAAGCGGTCAAGCATGGCCCCCGCGTCGCGAACGTCCAGTTGAAACTGCAAGACCGTGCTTTTGTTGGGCAAGGTCGGGTCCAGCCCCAAGGTCGAGGCCCACAAACCCTGAGCCGAGAGGGTGCCCTCGGGCAAGGTCACCCGCAGTTGGTTCAATTGCCACGACTGTTGCGCGCCTTCGCCGTGGTTGCTGGCGTCCACCTCCACGCGGCCCAAACCGATGCGCCCGACGGTCATGTCTTCAATCACCACGTCCAAGGCGGGCACGGTGAGTGGCTGTGCAATAAAAGACTCCACATCGGCTTGGCTGGCGTCGGGCACCGACAAGCGGCTCAAACGGGCGTGCACCTTGGCCAAGCCCCCATCGGGGGAGAGGTTCAAGTCCACCCGGCCCAAGGCTTCTTTGGCCGACAGGTCCAAGCGCCAGCGCAGCGTTTCGTGTTGCGCCACCACCACCACCGCGTGCAACTCGCGCCGCTTGACCTGCAACACCTCGGTGGACAAGCGCACCACCTGCGGCCAAGCCGACGTGTCCAAAAGCGGCGCAGGACCGGCGCGTGTCTCGGCGGGAGAGGACGCGGCGGCGGGCGGGGTGAGCACCGCCAGCCACGCATCGGCGTCCAAACGCGGCACCTGCACATCCAAAGCCCAGCCCGTTGCCGTCGCTGCGGGGGCTTGGCTGGGGGCTTGACCCACCCAAGCGTGGCCGCGCCAAGACGCTTGGGGCAACGTGAGGTCGCGCTGCAAATCCGCGCCCGCGCGTTGGTCTGGGCCTTCACCCAAGGACAAGCGCCAGCGGTCACCGGTGACTTGGGTGCCCCGCACCGATTGCACCGCGCTGTGCAGGTGCAAGGGCAAGGCGATGCCCTCGGCTTTGGTCAAGGGCGCGGGCAAGTTCAAGCCCAGACCCGCCAAATCGGAACGCAAGTCCACCTCGGGCACGCCGCCGCGCAAACCCAAGCGCAAGGACACCGCCGTGGCACCGGTCATGTGGTTGGCCAAGCGCGACACCGCGCCCAGTTCGGCCTGACGCAAACCTTGAGCGCTCAAGCGGCCCTCCACATCGAACACCAACCAACTCGGTTGCCCACGCGGCACCGCTTGGGTGCCACCCCGCACCCGAAAGACCTCGCCCAATAGCCGGGCCTGGGTGGGGGCCACGGTGAATCCGGTTTCGCTGAAGTCGATGCGACCATCAATGGCTTGGGCCATGGGTGTGTGGGGTGCCCACCGCAAGTCCGCGCCGCGCATCGCCACATGCCCTTGCACCCGCAGTTGCGGGTCGTCGGCCAACTGCATTTGCATCGCCAACGCACCGCTGAGGTCACCGCTGGCTTGGGCTTGCGCCAGGACGCCGCCCGTCATGCGATGCAGGGGCGAGCCGTTGACGACTTGCAAAAACGACGGCGACGGGCCTTGGGTGTTCAAATTCACGGACAAACGGACAGGGCCGCTGGCCAGGTCCGTCAAGCTCACCCGCGCGTCGCTGACCCGCACGCCCGGCGCACCTTGCACCGCCGCTTGGATGGGGCCAACCGCCAAAGACAAACCATCGAATCGCAGGGCCGTGCTGGCCTCTTGCAAGCGCGGCCACGGTGCATCGGTGGGGGCTTGCAAATAGGTCGGCAGGTAGTCGAAGTCGACGTGTTCGAGGTCGGCCTCAACCAAAAAAACGCCTTGGGCGTTGGCGCGCCCCAAGGGCAAGTCGCGCAAATCGCCCTTGACCCGAATCGAGACCTGCGGGGCTTGACCCGCCACAAACGCCTCTTTCACATACCGCCGCACACCCGGCGAGACGGCGCTGGGCAGGTAACGGTGCACCCGCGACACCGCCACGTCGTGCAACTGGGCTTTGAGGTCAAGCACGCCGGGCCAGCGGTCTTCGGGCTTGTCGGCCACGGCGGTGCGCCACTGGGCTTGAAGCTCACCGCGCCAGTCGGGTGTGGCCACACGCAAACCGCGCACATCGGCCTGCAGGCCCTGCGCATCGATGCGCCAACGCACGCCCGCTTGCAGGGCTTGCACCGGCACCAGCGACTCGTCGAGCACACCGGGCAAACTCACGGCCCCATCGACCATGTCGAGTTGGGCTTGTCCCCCCGTTTGGTTCGCAGCAAAGTTCACGGCCAGGCCGCGCACACCCGGCTGCGCGGGCGAGCCGGGGGCACCCACGTCGATCGCGCGGATGTCGCGCACGCGGCCCTGCGCTTGGTAGGTGTTGGCCCAAACGGGTGGGGCTTGACCGTCCAAACGCCAAGCCCATTGGGCGCTCAGTTCGTCGACCTGCGCAGCGGGTTGCCAACGGGCAAGGGTTTGCGCCAGCGCACGGGGCAAGGGCCACGCGCGGGACAAGGCCACCCAATCACGCGCGTCCACCCCGCGCGCGTCCAAGCGATCGGTCGCTTCGCGCCCATCGGCGCTGACCGTGCGCCGCCAATCGAGCTGTTCGATCGCCACGCGCAAGCCCGCATCGGTGCGGGCTCGCACGCCCTCCAGAGACACCCCCAGGCCTTGCGCCCAATCGGCCCGCAACAGGCCTTGTGCGTCGCGCAAGGCCAAGCGGGGCGTTTGGGCATCCGCCCGCGTGCTGAGTTCGGGCCAGTCCAGGCGCACCGAGGCCGCCGTGGGCCGCCCGGCCTCCAAACTGAGCCATGCCTGCACAGCGCCGTGGCCTTGCAGGTGTTTAACCGCCTCGGGCACACCAGGCCACACCGCCGCTTGTGCCGCCCAGGGCGCGGCATCCAAGCGGGGCGCATCCCAATGCACGGTGCCCGTCCAATGCGCCCACGGCCGATCGGGCGGCGCATCACCCCACACGGTGTCACGCACGTCGGCCTGAAGGGTCCAGCGTTCGCCCCAACCCGGTGGCGGGGTCAGCGAGACGCTGGCCGTGTGCTGCGGCCCTTGGCGGCGAATCGCCACCTGGACATCGCTCAGCGTCACGGGTTCGCGTTGGTTGAGCTCATCGGTCCAGGTCAATTGCCCTTGGCGCAACGCCAGCTCGGATTGCGCCAGCACCCAGCGCAAGCCTGCGCCATCGCTGGGGCCTTTGGGCGTGACATCCCACCCCGCCACCCACCAGCGGCCATCGGCGCTGCGCCGGACATCCACCTGCGCGTTGTCCACCACCAACTGGTCAAAGCCCTGTTGGCGCAGCAGCGAGGACCAGCTGAACGCCGCTTGTACTTGGCCCAGTTGTAAGGCGTTCTGGCCTTGCGGGTTGAGCACCCGCACATCGCGCAGCACCCAAATGGGCGAGCGCCACCAGCCCCGGTCCTGGGTGTCCACGGCCCCGACCTTCACCGTGGAGCCCAAGGCCCGGGTGGCCACGGTTTCCAGGTCCACACGCCAAGCGTCGATTCGCGGCACAATCCAAAACTGCACAGCGGCCCAAGACAGCACCAGCACCGTCAACACCAACAGCAGCAAGCCCGCTAGGATGCGCCCCACGGGTTTCATCCATGAGGTGTTTCGGTGCGAAGTGACGTTCAAGACAGACATGGGTTTCCTTGCGACCTCAAATTATGACGCTCCCCTCCCCCGCCGCCGATTCCGCCGCCCCAGCGCCTCGCGCCATGGCCGAGCATTCGCGCTTTGTGGCTCGCGTGCGCCGTCGCTACGCCGACCACCTGCACAAGTTGCCCGCTGGTGTGCCGCGCATGGCCCAAATGCAAGTGGCGTTAGCGTCGTTGCAGGCCACGGGCTTGAATACCCCCGCGGCCTTGCGTGTGTTGCGCCACCTGGTGTTGGAGCGTTTGGCGGTGCTCGACTGCGAGCAAGGCGCGGCCTTGAGCGACATCACCCAGCCCATGACCGAGTTGGCCGAATTGGCGCTCGACCACGCCCACCGCTTGGCAATGGACGAACTCAGTGAAGTGCACGGCATCCCCATGGCGGGTGAGCAGCCCGCCCAATGCTGGATCATGGGCATGGGCAAACTCGGTGCACGCGAGCTCAATGTGTCGAGCGACATTGACCTGATTTATGTGTACGACCAAGACGGCGAAACCACCGGCAACGCCCAAGGCCGACAACGCATCACCAACCACGAGTTCTTCGGCAAATTGGTCAAACACATTCACCAAACCGTGGGCGAAAGCACCGAACACGGCTTGGTGTTTCGGGTGGACTTGGCCTTGCGCCCCAACGGCAATGTTGGACCTGCGGCGGTGTCGCTCAACGCCTTGGAGACGTATTTTGTGGTGCAGGGCCGCGAGTGGGAGCGGTTTGCTTGGCTCAAAAGCCGCGTGGTGGCGCCCCTCAGCGGCGTGCGCGACGGCCGTGCGCAGGCCTTGCGCGCGGTGGTGTTGCCCTTTGTGTTTCGCCGTTACTTGGATTACAACGTTTTTGAGGCCTTGCGCCAGTTGCACCACCAAATTCGCGAACACGCGGCCAAACGCGCGGCGGGCAACCCCGGTCGGGCCAACGACGTCAAGCTCTCACGCGGCGGCATCCGCGAAATCGAGTTCACCGTGCAACTGCTGCAAGTGGTGCGCGGTGGGCAATTCCCCGAACTGCGCCGCCGCCCCACGCTCGACGCGCTGCCGCGCCTGGCCACCGCCCAACTGATGTCGGCGCAAACCGCCCAAGCCTTGGCGCAGGCCTATGTGTTTTTGCGCCAAGTGGAGCACCGCATTCAGTACTTGGACGACCAACAAACCCACCTCATGCCCACCGAAGACGCCGACTTGCTGTGGGTCGCGCAGACCATGGGCTTTGCACAGGTGGGGGGATTTTTGCAAACCCTGCACGCCCACCGCGAAACGGTGGCGCAAGAGTTCGACACCCTGCTCGGCGGCGAATCCAACACCCCATGCCCAGGCGGCCAATGCACGGGCCAAACCAAGCCGGGTGTGGCACCCGAGGACTTCGCCCGCTTGGCCTCGGCCTTGCCCAGCGCCTTTGGGCAACAGGTGCTGGCGTGGAGCGCGCAGGCGCGTGTGCTGGCGCTGCGCGATGAGGCCCGTGGGCGTTTGTTCCGTTTGATCCAACGCACCGGGGATTGGATTGGCGCGGGCCGCGTGAGCGAAACCGGCGCCCTGCGTTGGATGGATTGGATCGACTCCATGCTGCGGCGCGACAGCTATTTGGCTTTGCTGCAAGAGCGGCCCTCGGTGCACGAACGCTTGCTGCGTTTGTTGGGCGCGGCCAAATGGCCCGCCCGCTACCTGCTCAAGCACCCGGGGGTGATTGACGAGCTGGCCGGTCAGGCCATGCTGCACGATCGCTTTGACGCCGCCCAATTTGAGTCCGAGTTAGAAGCCCGTCGCCGAGCCTTACAAAGCACCGGCGAAGACGACGACGAGGCCTTGCTCAATTTGCTGCGCCGCGCCCACCACGCCGAAGTCTTCAGCACCTTGGCCCGCGATGTTGAGGGCGTGCTGAGCATCGAAGAGGTGGCCGATGACCTGTCGGCCTTGGCCGATGCCGTGTTGCGCGTGACCGCTCAGTGGTGCTGGAGCCGCCTGAAAAACCGCCACCGTGAACAGCCCCGCTTCGCCATCATTGGCTACGGCAAGCTGGGTGGCAAAGAGCTGGGCTACGGCAGCGATTTGGACATCGTGTTTGTGTTTGACGACGAGGACGACAACGCCAGCGAAATCTACAGCGGCTTTGTGCGCAAGCTCATCAATTGGCTTACCGTTAAAACAGGGGAAGGCGATTTGTTTGAAATCGACACCGCCTTGCGCCCCAATGGCAGCGCAGGCCTGCTGGTCAGTCGCTTTGGCGCTTACGCCGACTACCAGCAGCAGCGCGGCAGCAACACCGCTTGGACTTGGGAGCACCAAGCCATGACGCGGGCGCGGTGTGTCCTTGACCGCACGGGGGACACCGACACCCCCCCGCTGGCCCAGCGCTTTGAAGCCGTGCGCGAAGCGGTGATCACGGCCCAACGCGATGTCGGGGCCTTGGCCCAAGAAATCCGTGCCATGCGCGACAAAGTCCGCCAAGCCCACCCCATTCGCCCGGGCACCTTCGACGTCAAACACAGCGTGGGCGGCATGGTGGACATCGAGTTTGTGGTGCAGCATTTGGTGCTCGCTCACGCCGGAGAACACCCCAGCCTGCGGCCCAACCTGGGCAACACCGCGTTGCTGCTCCACGCCGAGGCCGCAGGCCTGTTGCCCGAGGGCATGGGTTTGGCCGCTTCTCAGGCCTACCGCACCTTGCGGCACCTGCAACACCGCGCGCGGTTGGATGAAACGCATGCGCTGGCCGATCCCGTGTCCATGGCGGTGCACATCGCGGCGGTTCTGGCTTTGTGGCAACACGTTTTGGGCGTTGACGCGCCGCCGCCCGCATGAAACGCCCGGCGCGCAGTTGGTTGCTTTTGTGCGCCCTGCACGCCGTGGGCAGCATGTTGGTTTGGTGGGCGGGGCCCAAGGTGTATGAGCCTTGGGTGTGGCGGGCCGATCACGCGTGGGCAACACCTTGGACGTGGTGGACCAGCGCTTGGGTACACCTCAACACCGCGCACCTCATCGGCAACCAAATCGGCATGGGCATGCTGGCGGCTTTGGCTTGGGTGGTGCGGCCATCGTGGCGCACCACCGTTGTGTGGTGGCTGTCCTGGCCTTTGTTGCAAATCAGCCTCTTGGTGTGGCCACAAATCGGCTATGCGGTGGGGCTGACCGGTTTGCTGCACGCCGGTGCGGCCATTTTGGGTGTGGACTTGCTGCTGCGCCGAATCCGCATTCCGAAGGCCCGCCGATGGGGCGCTTTGTTGCTGCTGGCCTTGTTGGTCAAATTGCTGATCGAACACGCTTGGCACCAACCCGTGGTGTGGGATTCGGCCGACGAGATGGCCGTGGTGCAAGCGCTGCACTTGAGCGGGGTGTTTTGGGGCGTGGTGTTGTCTTTGTCGCGCGGCTTGGCCGGCTCGCACCAGATTTACTGGCGGTGGTCCATGCGCCAACGCTCAACCACGGGCGCAATCGCACCCAAATCCGACAGATTGATGTAGAGCGCGGGCTCGTGACCGCGCTGCGCCGTTTGCATCAGACGTTGCAAGGCCGTGTTGGTGCCGCCCACCCAAATTTCAACCGGCGGGCCCAAGCACTCGCGCAGCTGACTCAAGGCGGCAAAGGCATCGCGTGGGTTTTGTGCTCCAGAAAACCCCAGCCCAACCACGTCAACTTGGCCACTTTGCACAGCCGCCACGATGTCGGGTACGGGGGTTTGTAAACCCAAGGATTGCAGCGCACAACCCGCATAGGCCATGGCGCATTCGGCCATCAACAGCCCCAGCCCGTGGGTTTCGCCAGGCAAGGTGGTGGTCAACACCCGGGGGCCTTGTGCGGCGGTGTTTTCCCGAATGATCCACAGCGCTTGGCGCATCACCGTGCCGACCGTCTCGGTGTAGAGGTGTTCTTCGTGCACGGCCATACGCCCTTCCAACCACGCTTGACCCACCAGCACATTCAGCGGGGCCACCACTTCGGACAAAAACCGCAACAAACCCAAGGACTGTTCGGTACTGACCATGGCTTGGCGCAGGCCGGTGCTGTCCTGTGCATACAAAAATGAAAACCAGTATTCGGTGTCCAGCGACGAAGCCGCCGACGGCGCAGGGAACAATGCGCTTTGCTGTTGCAAAGACATCAGGGTGCTCAGGGGCAACTGCACAATGCGCGCCGGCCGGTAGCCGGCATCGAGCAAACGGCGGATGTGGCGTAAGCGGTGCAGTTGCGATTCGTCGTACACCCGTTCACCTAGGGCGTTTCGGGTGGGCACGGGAAAACCGTAGCGTCGCTCCCAGACACGCAACACGTCTTTGGATAAGCCCGTGTCGCGCTCGACATCGGCGATACTGTACTCCAAGCCGGGGTTTAGGTTTAATATTGTCATGGACAAAATTTAAGGGTTTGATTAATTATGACGCTGTTTGAGGCCAATGTGTCCTCTCCAAAACCCACCCCCGGGCTTTTGCCTCGGGTGGCCGTTGTGGGCTCGGGCATCTCGGGTTTGGCCGCTGCCCATGACTTGCAAGGGCATGCCCACATCAGCCTGTTTGAAGCGGGTGATTATTTTGGTGGGCACACCCACACGGTGGACATGCGCCTGCCCAACGCCCAAGGGCAAGTGATCGAATTTGGGGTGGACACCGGTTTTTTGGTGCTCAACGAGCGCACCTACCCGCACTTATTGGCCCTCTTCAAAACCCTGGGCGTGGCGATTGCCCCATCGGACATGTCGTTTTCGGTTCAGGTGCCGCCACAACCTGGCCAACGCCGCGTGGAGTGGAGTGGATCGAGCCTGTCCACGGTTTTTGCGCAAGGCCGCAACCTCCTCAGCCCCCGCTTTTGGGGCATGTTGACCGACATCCTGCGCTTTAACCGCCTGTGCACACAACTGGCCGAACACGGGCTGGACCACACCGACGGTGCGCTGATGGAGCCCTTGGGCGAATTTTTGGCGCGTGAGCGCTTTGGCCAAGCGTTTCGCGACTGGTATTTTTTGCCCATGATGGGCTGCATCTGGAGCTGCCCGACCGATCAGATGTTGGCCTTTCCGGTCGCCACCATGGTGCGCTTTTGCCACAACCACGGTCTGATTCAAATCAGCAACCGACCCCAGTGGTTCACCGTGCGCGGTGGTGCACGCCATTACGTCAACGCCATCACCGAACGCATCACCGACAAACGGCTCAACACCTCGGTGCGTCACATCGTTCGGGATGACCACGGTGTGTTGGTGCACACCGACGCAGGCGTTGAGCGGTTTGAACAGGTCGTGTTGGCCTGCCACAGCGACCAAGCCTTGGCGCTGCTTGGCGCGGGTGCCAGCACCGCCGAGCGCGAGGTGCTCAGCGCCATCCACTACCAAGCCAATGTGGCCGTTTTGCACACCGACACCTCGGTACTGCCCACGCGCCGCGCCGCTTGGGCCGCCTGGAATTACGAGCGTGCGGCCAACGCCGAGCGCGAACAGGCCCGCGTGTGCCTGCACTACTGGCTCAACGCCCTGCAGCCGCTGCCGGTTGAGCAGCCGGTGGTGGTGTCGCTCAACCCGCAGCGGGAAATCGACGAAAAGCATGTGGTGGGCCGCTACGACTACGCCCACCCGGTGTTTGACCTCGCGGCCATCCGCGCCCAAGCCCAAGTGCCCGCGCTGCAAGGCCGCCTGCGCACCCATTTTTGTGGGGCTTGGATGGGCTACGGCTTTCACGAAGACGGCCTCAAAGCGGGCATGGCGGCGGCGGTTTCGGTGCGCCACGCCTTGGGGGTTGGCGCTTGAACCGGGCGCAAATTGGCTTTGGTGTGGTGCGCCACACGCGCACACGCCCCCAGCGCCACGCGTTTGCTTACCGGGGCTTTTTCTTGATGTTGCCCATGCGCAGCTTGCGCGATCAGTCCGCGCCCCTGCTTTCACGCAACCGCTGGGCTGGGCTGTCCTTTGACGACCGCGACCACGGCCTGGGCGGCCCCGACAGCTTGGCTTGGCTGGAGTCGGTGCTGTTGGCCCAGGGCGTCACCGACGCCGACGGCGAAATTTGGCTGCACACCCACCCGCGCATCTTGGGCTACACCTTTAACCCGGTGAGTTTTTGGTTTTGTCACCGCCGCGATGGCCGCCTACGCGGTGTCTTGGCCGAGGTCAACAACACCTTCGGCCAGCGCCACTGCTATTGGATCGACCAACCCCGTTTTGGCGTGCCGGCTTGGGCCGATAAGGTGTTTCATGTCTCGCCGTTTTGCCCTGTGCAAGGGCGTTACCGTTTTGTTTTTATGCGAACCGAACACGGGCGTGTGGTCTCGCGCATCGATTACTTTGACGAAGACGGCGCTGACGCGCTCATCCAGACCAGCGTGAGCGGGCAACTGGAAGACCTCACACCATCGAGCCGCCGCCGTGCCCTGTGGCAATACCCCGCCATGACCTGGGGGGTTATGGCCCGCATACACTGGCAAGCATTTCGCTTGTGGCGCTTGCGCACACCTTTTTTCAAACTCGCCCCCTTGCCACCGGCCTTTGTCTCCCCACCAACGCCGCCCGCCACAGATACACCGCTCCACCGCCCATGACACACGCCATGAACAGTCGCAGCCCCACCGCCACCGCCGCCCCCCGCACCAGTCGCCCTCCCGCCGCCGCGCGTGCCGCTTTGCGTTTGCTCGAACGCTTGGAACACGGCCACCTGCGCATCGAATTGCCCGACGGTTCGGTGCGCGAATGTGGCCGGGGCGGGGGCCTGAGTGCCAGCATGCGCTGGCACAACTGGGCGGTTTGCCAAGCAGCACTTCAGTCTGGCGACATCGGTTTTGCCGAAACGTATGTGGCGGGCGACTGGACCACGCCCAACCTGAGCGCCCTCATTGAGCTCATGATCGCCAACCGCGACGCGATCGAAGACGCCGTTTATGGCTCTTGGTTGGGCCAATTGAGTTACCGCGTGCGCCACTGGCTCAACCGCAACTCCAAACGCAACAGCCGCAAAAACATCCACGCGCATTACGACTTGGGCAACGCCTTCTATCAACTCTGGCTCGACGACACCATGAACTACTCGTCGGCCTTGTTTGAGCGGCCCGATCAGTCCATGCGCGACGCCCAACACGCCAAGGTGCGCCGCGCTTTGCGCATGGCGCGTGTGCGCCCCGGCGACCGGGTCTTGGAGATCGGTTGTGGCTGGGGTGCTTTGGCCGAGATGGCCAGCACCGAAATGGGTGCCAGCGTCACCGGCGTGACGCTCTCAACCGAACAGCTCGCGTTTGCACAGCAGCGCATGGCGCGTTTGGGGGTCAGCAGCGATTTGCGGCTGCAAGATTACCGCGACATCCACGACGGTCCTTATGATGCCGTGTGCTCGATCGAAATGATTGAAGCCGTGGGCCAAGCCTATTGGCCCACCTACTTCCAAACCGTGGCCAACACACTCAAACCCGGTGGCTACGCTTGCATTCAAAGCATCGTGATCCAAGACGAGCGCTTTGAGCGCTACGTCCAAGGCACCGACTTCATCCAACAATACATCTTCCCCGGTGGGTGCTTGCCTTGCCCTCGGGTGTTCCGTGAAGAAGCCATGAAGGCGGGCTTGGTGGTGCAAGACGAATTTCACTTCGGCCAAGACTACGCCCAGACCCTGCGCCAATGGCGCGAGGATTTTGTGCGCCAACAAGCTGAGGTCTTGAAGCTGGGTTTTGACGAACGCTTTTTGCGCATCTGGACCTTCTACCTCGCGTATTGCGAAGCCGCCTTCACCCAAGGCAGCACGGACGTCGTGCAGTTCACCTTGCGCAAGCCCGGCTGAGTCCATGAACGCCCCACACCTGTCCCGTCGCCTTTGCCTGTTGTCGGGCTTGGTGTGCGCCACTGGGCCACTGTGGGCGCAGACGCCCAGCCCCACTTGGCGCGAGGCCACCATCGGCCTGCAAACCCGAGGCACCCATCACTTTCGCTATTGGGGCCTATCGATCTACGA
Source organism: Comamonadaceae bacterium (assembly GCA_011391745.1). GTDB lineage: Bacteria > Pseudomonadota > Gammaproteobacteria > Burkholderiales > Burkholderiaceae_C > Hydrogenophaga. The sequence continues at coordinate 19,817 of JAABPX010000041.1, read as the reverse complement.
GGCCGAGCTGCGGGTGGCCGCAGGCTTTGAGCCCACGCGTTTTGCGCAACACCGCCTGGCATTGGGTCTTACCTATACCCGCAGCCTCAAAGGCTTGGCGATTGCCGATCGGACCATCAGCGAGATGCAAACATTGGCCCAGCGCAGCGGCCAGCCTTGGGAGCCTGCGCGCGTAGCTACATGGCAGCGCCAGTTGCGCGCCCTCATACCCGATGTACAAACGGGTGACCGCATCACCGGCGTGAACCAACCCATGCAAGGTGCCGTCCTGTTCTTGAATGAAACCTTCCTCGGCACGGTTGAAGGCTCTGACTTCGCCGAGCTGTTTTTGGGTATTTGGTTGTCCTCTCAAAGCCCGCAGCCCGCCATGCGCCAAGCTTTGCTGGCCCTATGAACCAGCCCACTCCCCCCGCCGCACGGTTCACCGAGCCCGGTGCTTGGCGCTGGGGTTTGCGCTATGGTGCCATGGGCTACCCATTGGCCTTTGTGGCCTTGCCCTTGTACGTCTTGCTGCCCAACCACTACGCGGTGGTGTTGGGCGCACCCTTGGCGGGCTTGGGTTTGGTGCTGCTGGGCACCCGCGCCTTGGACGCCCTGATGGACCCATGGATTGGCCGCTGGTGCGACCAACAATTCGATCGCGGCCCTTGGCGCGTCTGGGCGTTGGCCGCCGTGTCGGCACTGATCATGTGGCTGGGTTTGCTGGCGCTGTTGTTTCCACCAGGGGCGGTGCGCCAATCGGGTGAGGCGGCGGTGTTGGCTTGGGCGGCCCTGGGTTTGTTCGTCACCAGCACCGCGTTCAGTGTGGCCACCGTGGCCCACCAATCATGGGGCGCACGCTTGGGTGGCAACGAGGCCCAGCGCGCGCGGGTGGTGGCTTGGCGCGAGGCCTTGTCTTTGTTTGGCGTGGTGAGTGCCTCGATCTTGCCGAGCGTGGCGGGCTTACCGGCCATGATGGGCGTCTTCGCGGCGGGCATTTTGACCGGGCTTTTGGCCTGGCGCTGGGCCAATCCACCCGTGCGCACCGCAGTCACGCCCACCCACCAAAGCGCCGTGGCCGTATCGCCTTGGCGTCACCGCGCGTTTGTGCGTCTGATGTGGGTGTTCGTGATCAACGGCACCGCCAGCGCCATCCCCGCGACCTTGGTGCTGTTTTTCATCCAAGACCGATTGGGCGCCGATGCGTCGTGGCAAGGGGTTTTTTTGCTGCTGTATTTTGTGGCTGCGGCGCTGTCCATGCCGCTGTGGGCACGCGCCGCTGGGCGCTGGGGCTTGGTGCACAGTTGGTGGCTGGGCATGGGCTTGTCGGTGGCGGCCTTTGTGTGGGCCGTGACCTTGGGCACGGGCGACACGTGGGCGTTTGCCGCCGTGTGTGTGGGCTCGGGCTTGGCCTTGGGCGCAGACCTGACCGCGCCCAGCGCCTTGCTCAACGGGGTGATCGACGACGTGGGCGAACGCGGACGCAGCGAGGGCGTGTTTTTTGGTTGGTGGAATTTGGCCACCAAAATGAACCTAGCCTTGGCGGCGGGCTTGTCCTTGCCTTTGCTGGCTTGGTGGGGCTACACACCGGGCTCGACCGACCCACAGGCCCTACAAACCCTCACCATCGCCTACAGTGTCTTGCCCTGTGTGCTCAAGTTGGCGGCGGCGGCCCTGTTGTATCAATGGTGTGTTCGCACACCACGCTTGGGCACCCAAGGTGCCAGCCCCCATTTAAGGAGTGAGTCATGAAACGGCGTTTGTTGTTGGGTGGGGTGGTGGTGCTTGGCGCCGGCTTGGCGGGTTGCGCCGGTCCACAGGTGCAAGACTACGCGGCGGAAAAGCCCGTGTTGAATTTGCGCGAGTATTTCAACGGCACGCTGGACGCGCACGGCGTCTTCACCGACCGCAGCGGTCGGGTGGTCAAGCGCTTCACCGTGCTGATGGTGTGCACGTGGGCGGGTGACCAAGGTGTGCTCGACGAGTCCTTTGTTTACAGCGACGGCAGCACCGAAAAACGGGTCTGGCGACTCACCGACCATGGCAATGGCCGTTACAGCGGTCGCGCCGACGACGTGGTGGGTGAAGCACAAGGGCAAACCCAAGGCAATGCGTTTCGTTGGGGCTACACCTTGGCTTTGCCGGTCGATGGCCGCGTGTGGCACGTGGACTTTGACGACTGGATGTACCTGATGGACGAGCGCGTCATGCTCAACAAAGCCACCATGAGCAAATGGGGCGTGCGTTTGGGTGAGGTCACCCTGTCGTTTCACAAGCGCACGCCATGAGCGCCGCCACCCGACCCAGCCTGTGGCGCAGCGCCAACCCACCGCTGCGCGATGGGCGCGGCCTGCGCGTGTGGGTGGTGGGTGCGTCCAGCGGCATTGGTGAGGCCTGCGCCCACGCGTGGTGGCAAGCCGGTGCACACGTGACAGTCTCGGCGCGCCAAGCCAACGCCTTGCAACACTTTGTGAACACCCACCCCGCCGATGCGCAGCACCACGCCGCGCACGCCGAACCCTTGGACGTGACCGACCCCAGCGCTTGCCTCGCGGTGGCGCAACGCGTGCTGGCGATGGGCGCGATCGACTTGGTGGTGTTTTGTGCGGGCCATTACAAAGCCATGCGGGGCACGGCCATGGACGTGCCCGACATCGCCCGCCACAACGCCGTCAATTACATGGGCGCGGTGCACCTGAGCGCGGCGGTGGTGCCCGCCCTGCTGACACAAGGCCATGGTCACATCAGCTTCATCAGCAGCGTGGCGGGCTTTCGTGGCCTGCCCAACGGTTTGGCCTACGGCCCGACCAAGGCCGCGCTCACGCACTGGGCGCAAACCCTCTACCTCGATTTGGCGCCGCACGGCATCGGGGTGAGTGTGGTGCACCCGGGCTTTGTGCAAACACCGCTGACGGCACAAAACGAATTTCAAATGCCCGCCATCATCACGCCGGTCGAGGCCGCCCAAGCCATGATGCGCGACTGGGCGCGGGGGGTGTTTGAAATTCATTACCCCAAGCGCTTCACCCGTGTGCTCAAGGTGATGCGTTGCTTGCCGCACCGCCTGTATGCTGTGTTGGTGCGCCGCGCCACCGGACTGTGACCATGAACCCCGCCGAAACCACCGCCCACACCCGCGCCACCATCGAACGATTGGTGGCCTTCTACACCGAGCTGCAGCCTGCGCACCTGGCGCAAATCGACCAGCTCTACAGCGCCGAAGCCCGCTTCAAAGACCCATTTAATGAAGTGCAAGGCGCGGCGGCCATTCGCGGCATTTTTGAACACATGTTTCACCGCCTGGACCACCCGCGTTTCGTGGTCACGCAACAAGTGGTCGAAGAAGACCGCGCGTTTTTGGTGTGGGTCTTTCACTTCGCGTTTCGCGGCGAGGCCACACCCCGCACCATACGCGGGGGCTCATTTGTGCGCTGCACACCCGATGGGCGTGTGGTCGAGCACCGAGACTACTGGGACGCCGCCGAAGAACTGTACGAACAAATACCCATTCTCGGCGGCTTCATGCGCTGGCTCAAGCGGCGAGCCAACCGGGCTTGAGCGGGGCTTGCCTTAAGGCGGGCAGGTGTCGATGAAGCTTTGGCGCTGTGCCAGCTTCTCGTACAAACGCGCGAGCTGGGGGTGCTCGGTGCGCCAATCGATGGCGGCAAAGCGGTAATCCAAATAGGCCAAAGCGCAGCCCACGGCCACATCGGAGAGGCTTAAGTGCCCCCCAGAGCAAAAGGGTTTGTCGCCCAGGCCGCGTTCCATGGCGGCCAAGCTGGCGTGAATTTTGTTCATTTGCCGATCAATCCAGGCGCTGCTGCGCTGGGCTTCGCTGCGCCCGCCCCAGGTGGCTTCCAAACGCGCCGCAATGGCGGCATCGAGCAAGCCGTCGGCCAAGGCTTCCCACGTTTTGACCTCGGCCCGCTCACGCCCGGACGCAGGAATGAGCTTGCCCACGGGCGACATGGTGTCGAGGTATTCGGTGATCACGCGCGAGTCGAACATCGCCTCGCCGCCCTCCATGATGAGGCAGGGCACCTTGCCCAAGGGGTTGGCGGTGCTGATGGTGCTGTCTTTTGACCACACATCTTCTTCGACGAATTGAAAGTCGAGTTTTTTTTCAACCAACACCACACGGACTTTGCGCACGTAGGGGCTGGTCAGGGAACCGATGAGTTTCATATCAAGACTGCCTGTTGATGGGGGATTCATTCTAGCCACCTTCTACAATGCCGCCATGTCCTCACACACCGCTTACAACCCCGCCGCGTCGGCTGTTGCCGCCCTCTCGCCGCTCGACGGCCGCTACCACAACCGCTTGGGTGCTTTGCGCCCGTTCATGAGCGAATTGGGCTACATGCACCGCCGGGTCCAAGTGGAGATTGCGTGGTTCATTGCCTTGTCTGACGCGGGCTTTGCCGAATTCAAACCCCTGTCGCCGGGCGCGCGCACCTATTTGCTCAATTTGGTGAAAAACTTCAGCGCCGATGACGCACTGGCCATCAAGGCCATTGAAAAAACCACCAACCACGATGTCAAAGCGGTGGAATATTGGATCAAGTCCAAATTCGAGGCCCGCCCCGAACTGGAAAAAGCCGCCGAATTTGTGCATTTTGCTTGCACCAGCGAGGACATCAACAACACCAGCCACGCCCTGCAGCTCAAAGGCGGTCGTGACGAGGTCTTGTTGCCCGCGCTCGACGGCATCATCGACACCCTGCGCGCCATGGCGCACCGGTTCGCCGACGTGCCCATGCTCAGCCGCACCCACGGCCAAACCGCCAGCCCCACCACCGTGGGCAAAGAGTTCGCCAACGTGGTTGTGCGTTTGTGCACAGCGCGCGATCGCATCGCCGGTGTCGCCCTCAAGGGCAAGATGAACGGCGCGGTCGGCAACTACAACGCCCACCTCAGCGCCTGGCCCGATTTTGACTGGCCAGCGTTTAGCCAACGCGTGATTGAAACGCCCGAACCCTTGGGCTTGGGTTTGAGTTTTCAGCCCTACAGCATCCAGATTGAGCCGCACGATTACATGGCCGAGTTGTTCGACGCCACCGCGCGCGCCAACACCATCCTCATTGATCTGTGCCGCGACATTTGGGGCTACGTCAGCTTGGGCTATTTCAAGCAGCGGCTCAAAGAGGGCGAAATTGGCTCGTCGACCATGCCGCACAAAGTCAACCCCATCGACTTTGAAAACGCCGAAGGCAATTTGGGCTTGGCCAACGCGCTGCTCAAACACCTGTCGGAAAAGTTGCCCATCTCACGCTGGCAACGCGACCTCACCGACTCCACGGTGCTGCGCAACATGGGCGTGGCCATGGGCTACGCGGTGCTGGCCTACCACTCGCTGAGCGTGGGCTTGGGTAAGTTGGAGATCAACGAAGAGCGCTTGGCCGAGGACTTGGACAAAGCTTGGGAGGTGTTGGCCGAGCCGATTCAAACCGTCATGCGCCGCTACGGCGTGGCCGGTGCTTATGAAAAACTCAAGGAAGTCACGCGGGGCAAAACCGTCAACGCGGCCGACCTGCACGCGCTCATCCGCAGCTTGGACATCCCCGAGGCCGAAAAAGCCCGCCTGTTGGACATGACGCCCGCCAGTTACACCGGGCGGGCCGGTGCCTTGGCCCGTCAGGCCTGAGCGCGGGCGTCCTTATTTCCAGCGCACGGGCTCGATGTCGATGTGGTGCTCGGAGTTGGACAGGCTGAGCACCCCTTCTTGAATGGTGGCTTGCAACTGCATGCTGCGTTCAGCGAGTCGGCCCAAGGCTAGGGTGGCCTCGTGGGGGATGCGCCAGACCTGCAACTTGTTCAAACGCACCAACTTGCTTTCGATACCCCGCCACCACACCTCGGCGGCAGACCCAAAAGGGTAGACCATCACGGCATCGGCCTGCTGGCACGCCTTCATGATGGGTTTGTCTTCGGGTTGCCCAACCTCAATCCACAAGCGGCGCAAGCCGGTGAAATCGGTCAGCGAGACGTCGGGGTCGTTGGGGTCGGACAAGCCCGCACCAAAAGCCAGCACACCATCCCCTTGACACACGGCCTGCAATTGGTGGGCTTGCAAGGCCAAGGCCACCAAACGGATCATCATGCGTTCATCGGTTTCGCTGGGGTGGCGCGCCAAGGTCAAGGCGTGGTCGGCGTAATAAGCGTGATCGATGTCGGCGACCGAAACTTGGGCTTTGTAGATGGTGGATTTGAGAGCCATGGCTGCGCTGGTTCGGTTCAATGGGGTGGGGTGTCGTCGCCGATGGCGTTTGCGGCGCGTTCGGCGTAGCGGTTAAACCGCCAGGCGGTGGCTTCTTGCGTGATGCGTTGCCACGTCACGCGTTTTTCGCTGGGGCGCATTTCGGTCCAGCGCTGCACCTCTTCAAAGCTGCGCCCACAGCCTTTGCAATGGGCGTCGCCTTGACTGGTCGAGCAGATGGCGATGCAGGGGGTGTCTGGTGTGGTCGCGTACCAGTCCAGCCAAGCTTCTTTGGCCGCGCTGGACATGTCCGCCTCTGGCACCCAGGTCTGGTGACCAATGACCATCAAGGCGTACACCTCGGCCAAGGCCCGCGTGGGCGCAGGCAGTGAGAACCCGTCACCGGAGGGTTGGCGCTGTCGCCAATGGTTGATGGCCGACTCGATGTCGGTGATGTGGATGGCGCTCATGTGCCTCAATCTTCGCGTTGTGATGCTTTGTACTGCTCGTTGACGTCTCGCCAACGGGTCTCAACAATGATCTGCTCCCATTCGTCTTGGCCTTGCCCCGGTTGGGCTTTGGCGGCTTGCAGCCGGTCCAAGGCGCCGACGTAATCCATCACCGCGACGCGCGATTCTGCCTCAGCCCGCAAGGCCGCCACCCGCTGTCCCTGTTGCCACTGCACTTGCGCGAGCAGTTGCCACGCCAAGGCGTCGCTGGGGTGCTGCACCACCCAAGGGCGCAAGCGCTGAGCGGCCGCGTCCCATTGCCCCAAGGCCATCTGGGCTTGAACGCCCCACAAGGCGGTGGCGCGATCGGTGTGGGTCTGCGCCCGCAGCGCATGCGCGGCCAAGTCGGTGCGGGTGGCGGCGTCGGCCACCCAGGCCGGGGCCAAGAGCACCTCCACCAGCAGGTTGTTGGCCATCAAGGCCAAAGGCGTGCCCGCGAGGTCGCGCGCCAAGCCCCTGGCCCAAGCCACGGCACTCGCGTGCTGGCCCAAACGGTGGGCACTCAAAATGGCGCGCACGCGCAAGCCCGCATCGGCCTTGGGTTGTTGACCCAAACGAAGCCAAGCCTGCCAGCGGTCGGGGCTCGATTCGGCCAACACCTCTGCACGGGCGGCCATCACCGCGTGTAAGCCCTCGGGCGCTTGCCACGTCGGCGGCACCGTCACGGCGGGCAGGCGCTTGCGCATATCGGCCATGCGTTCGTCGGACAGCGGGTGGCTGCGCAAATACGGAAAGGCCCCGGTGTCGTTGAGCCTAGAGGCTTGCTGGAGTTTGTTAAACAGGGTCACAAAGCCCTGCCCGTCCATACCGGCTTGCTCCAAAATCGCAAACCCAATGCGGTCGGCTTCGCGCTCCATGTCGCGCGAAAACCCCAAACGCGATTGCGCCGAGGCGGCCTGTCCGCCCACAATAACCGCATTGGCCACATCCACATTGGCTGCCGCGCTCGCGGCCAGCACACCCAAAATCATGGTGCCCAACAACCAAGGCGACTGCTGCGATTGCCGTGCAATCAGACGGGCGATGTGGCGTTGTGACACGTGCGTGAGTTCGTGGGCCATCACACTGGCGACCTCCGGGGCGCTGTCCGTCGCAGCCAACAAACCCAGGTTCACCCCCATGTAGCCGCCGGGCAAGGCAAACGCATTGATGCGCTTGTCGCGCGAAATCAAGAGGGTCCACGCAAATCGTTCGGCCAAGGCTGGGCTGATGTCCCCACGCGCTTGTGCCGCTTGGAACAAAGGGGTCCACAAGCCTTGCAGGTAGTCGCCCAGCACCGGGTCGTCGATGTAATCCGGGTCACGGTAGAGGCTTTGGGCCAATGAGTCGCCAAGTCGCCGCTCGGCAGCGATGGACATGCCCGGCTCGTCGCCCAATGAGGGCAGTGTCGGCTGGGCCATGCCCAAGGGCGTCACCAAGGCCAACAATCCCAAGTAGCGCCAGCGCCAAGGTTGGGCAGAAGTGAAAGGGGTTCGCGCTTGCATTGCCCTATGATGCCTTGATTCCCGAGGTGTTTCTCGGGGCCATGCGCAATTCTCATGAAACACAGCCCCACTTTGACCCATTTCGACTCGCACGGCCAAGCCCACATGGTTGACGTGTCAGCCAAAGCCGCCACCCGCCGCAGCGCCACGGCCCAAGGCCGCATCCGCATGCAAGCCGAAACTTGGAAATTGATTGAACAAGGCAATAGCAAAAAAGGCGATGTGCTGGGCATTGCCCGCATTGCGGGCATTCAAGCCGCCAAAAAAACCAGCGACCTGATCCCCCTGTGTCATCCCATCGCACTGACCCGTGTGGGTTTGGAGCTTGACCTCGAACCCGACACACACAGTGTGCTGTGTCGGGCCACCGCCGAATGCACTGGCCCAACGGGCGTGGAAATGGAAGCCTTAACGGCGGTGCAAGTGGCTTTGCTGACCATCTACGACATGTGCAAAGCCGTGGACCGGGGCATGACCATCACCGATGTGGCGCTGCTGGAAAAGCACGGCGGCAAAAGCGGCAGTTTTGTGGCCACCACAACGCCTCGGTGATCGCGGTGTCAGCTGCCGAAGCTCAAACCGCTGACGCGGCAGCTCGACGGTAGGGCCTTGATCAAGGCCGCATCGGTGCTGGCGGGGCCGCAGTCCCATCGCGCCACGCCGCCGCTGTTGGCACCCAGGGCTTGGTTATCGGCGCCAAAGGGCTTGAGAATGATGGCCCCTTGATCGACGATGGTGGTGCTGACGCGAATCGCGCCTGTGGCGTCGGTTTCAATGGCCGAGACATAACGACTGGGTGCCGTGGCTTCACAGCCCCACGCGCCCGCACCGGGCAATGCGCCCGCTGCACTTTGCACGGCTTCGGTGATGGCGGTGCGACACGCGCTGGCGGCACTGACGACTTCGGCCATGCGTGCGCGGCGAGTGTAGTCTTGGTAAGCAGGCAACGCCGCCGCCACCAAAATACCAATCACGGCCAAGACGACCATCAGTTCGATCAAAGTAAAGCCGCGGGATGGGTTGGTTTTCATGGTCAATGCTCCGGTTGATTCTTCAAAATGGGGGTGTAAATGTCGACAGTTTGCTGTCGGCCGTTGAGGTGCACGGTGCCCAAAGGCGTCCATGCGGTCCACGGGTTTCGGTGGGCGGTGCAGGCACTGGCCAACACACGAACCCCTTGGTTGGCGCATTGGTTTTGTAGCCTGGAAGCCACGTTGACCACATCACCGACCACAGTGTAGCTTTGGCGTTGGGTGGATCCCATGTCGCCAACCACCACCATCCCCGTGTGAATACCGATCGTGATGTCCAAGCCCAACAGATCTGGGAATTTGTCGAGGAGCTTTTGGGATTCAATCAACTCAACAATGGCATTTGCCGCGACCACGGCATCGCGGGCATGGGCCAAATTGACGTGGGGTGCACCCCAAAACGCCATGACACAGTCGCCCATGTATTTGTCCACGGTGCCACCATGGTTCTCGATGGTTTGCGTGATTTCGCTCATGACGTGCATCAGCCTTTCGTGCAAACGCAACGGTGTCTCGCGCTCGGCCAAGGCTGAAAAGCCCCGCCAATCACAAAACATGACCGTGAGCTCACACTCAACCACGGGCGCTCGCAGCGAACACTTCGAGGCTTGCCGCATGACCTCCCAGCGCTGAATGGGAAAGTAACAGCGCAGGGATTGCCACAGCGCCCGACAAGCGAGCAATTCACGCACAAAACCCAAGACCGACTTGAGCAATAGGACGAGGAGCAAACCGCCCCCCAGTGCCACCAGCCATACCCAGATTAACCAAGCCACCGCCACAGTGCTGACGATGGCGCCTGCACTGCCCATGGCCTGCTGTCCGGGTCACCCTCTTTGCTGATCGGTCCGATTTACTTCAATTGGGCTTTGAGCAATTTGCCCAGTTCAGACGGGTTGCGTGTGACGATGAAGCCGCACGCTTCCATGATGGCGAGCTTGGCATCGGCCGTGTCGGCACCGCCAGAGATCAGGGCACCGGCGTGGCCCATGCGCTTGCCGGGAGGGGCCGTCACACCGGCGATGAAGCCCACCACGGGCTTCTTCATGTTGGCCTTGCACCACTGGGCGGCTTCGGCTTCGTCCGGGCCGCCAATTTCACCGATCATGATGACGGCGTCGGTGTCGGGATCGTCGTTGAAGGCCTTCATCACGTCGATGTGCTTCAAACCGTTGATCGGGTCACCACCGATACCGACGGCGCTGGACTGGCCCAGACCCACTTCGGTCAACATCGCCACGGCTTCATAGGTCAAAGTGCCCGAACGGGACACCACGCCGATGCGGCCTTTGCGGTGGATGTGACCGGGCATGATGCCGATCTTGATTTCGTCGGGGGTGATTAGACCTGGGCAGTTGGGGCCGAGCAGCAGCGTGCGCTTGCCGCCAGCGGCTTCCTTGGCCTTCATCTTGTTGCGCACTTCGAGCATGTCACGCACGGGAATGCCTTCGGTGATACAGATGGCCAAGTCCAGGTCGGCTTCCACGGCTTCCCAGATCGCAGCGGCTGCGCCGGCTGGCGGCACGTAGATCACGGACACGGTGGCGCCAGTTTGTGTGGCGGCTTCTTTGACCGAGGCGTAAATTGGGATGTTGAAGATGGACTCGCCAGCTTTTTTGGGGTTCACGCCCGCGACGAAACAGTTCTTGCCGTTGGCGTATTCCTGGCACTTCTCCGTGTGGAATTGACCGGTCTTGCCGGTGATGCCTTGGGTGATGACTTTGGTGTCTTTGTTGATGTAGATGGACATGGGTTTTCCTAATCAGTTGGGGACAGAGCTGAAGATCTGTCCCGCAAAGTCATTATGTAACGGCTGCGACGATGGCTGTCGCGGCTTCGGCCATGGTGTCGGCAGAGATGATCGGCAGACCGGATTCGGCCAGCATCTTCTTGCCCAGCTCGTCGTTGGTGCCCTTCATGCGCACCACCAGTGGCACGGACAGGTTCACGGCCTTGCAAGCGGTGATCACGCCAGTGGCGATGGTGTCGCACTTCATGATGCCGCCGAAGATGTTGACCAAAATGCCTTTGACATTCTTGTTGGCCAGCATGATCTTGAAGGCTTCGGTGACTTTCTCAGCCGTTGCGCCACCGCCCACGTCCAGGAAGTTGGCAGGCTCGCCGCCGAACAGCTTGATGGTGTCCATGGTGGCCATGGCCAAGCCAGCGCCGTTGACCAAGCAACCGATGTTGCCGTCCAAGCTGATGTAGGCCAGGTCGAACTTGGAAGCTTCCACTTCGGCAGGATCTTCTTCGTCCAAGTCGCGGTAAGCCACGATTTCGGGGTGACGGAACAAGGCGTTGGCGTCGAAGTTGAACTTCGCGTCCAAGGCCATGACGTTGCCTTTGCTGTCGCGGTTCAGGGGGTTGATTTCCACCAACGAAGCATCGGTTGCCATGTAGCACTGGTACAGCTTCTTGAAGATGTCCACGGCCTGGGCGGTGGAGTCAGCGGGCATGCCGATGGCGTCCGAGATCTTTTTGGCTTGGGCATCGCCCAGGCCGGTCAGCGGATCGATGAACTCGGTGATGATTTTCTCGGGGGTGGAGTGGGCCACTTCCTCGATGTCCATGCCGCCTTCGCTGGAAGCGATGAAAGCGATTTTTTGGGTGGCGCGGTCGGTGACCACGGACACGTAATATTCTTTGTTGATGTCGGCGCCGTCTTCAATATAGAGGCGACGCACTTTTTGGCCTTCGGGGCCGGTTTGGTGGGTCTTGAGCTGCATGCTCAAAATCTCACCAGCGATGCGTTTGACGTCTTCAATGGTCTTGGCCACTTTAACGCCACCGCCCTTGCCACGGCCACCCGCGTGGATTTGAGCCTTGACCACCCAAACTGGGCCGCCCAATTTTTGAGCGGCTTCGACCGCTTCTTGCACGGTAAAGGCCGGAATGCCACGGGGGACGGGCACACCGAACTGACGCAAGATTTCCTTGCCTTGGTATTCGTGGATTTTCATGAGCTCTCTCTCAGGATGGATGGGTACTGATCCCGGTCAGCGGCAACGCTGGATCGGCCGAGGCGGCTGTTGTGCAGCAACTGCGGGAATGTATCATGCTGCAACGCACCATACTCGGATGGGTATCGCTTACATAATGCATAATTATACGGGTCTCAGACTGAACCCGACCTGACAAGGCAAGCCCCATGCACCACGTATTCATCGATGGCGAAGCCGGCACCACCGGCCTGCAAATTCGCGAGCGCCTGCAGCACCTCTCGGGCATTGAGTTGGTGTCCATTGCGCCCGAGCACCGCAAAGACCCGCAAGCCAAACGCGAGATCATGGCGCGTGTGGATCTGGTCATCTTGTGTTTGCACGACGACCACGCCCGCGAATCGGTGGCCATGATCGATGCCCTGAGCGGGACCAAGCCCAAAATCATCGACGCCTCCACCGCGCACCGCGTGGCGCCGGGTTGGGTCTATGGCTTTCCCGAGCTGGCCGCTGGCCAACGCGAAGCGGTAATGAGAGCCGATCGCGTGGCCAACCCCGGCTGTTACGCCACCGGCGCGATTGCTTTGTTACGCCCGCTCATTGACGCGGAATTGATCCCCGCCGATTGCCCCGTGGCCTTGCCCTCGGTGAGCGGTTATTCGGGTGGTGGGCGCGCCATGATCGAAGACTTCGAAGCGGGCAAAGCGCCCTTGTTTGAGGCCTACGCCTTGGGCTTGGAGCACAAACACATTCCTGAAATCATGGCCCACACCGGCCTGCGCCGCCGTCCGCTGTTCGTGCCCTCGGTGGGCAACTTCCGCCAAGGCATGTTGGTGCAGCTGCCGCTGCATTTGGACGAGTTGCCCGGTCGACCCAGCGCCGCCGACTTGCACGCCGCGCTGGCACAACACTACGGTGCCGTGGCCGACGGCATGGTCAGCGTACACCCAGCCACCGACAACGGCAAGCTCGACGCCACCGCACTCAACGACACCAACCAACTCGAAATCCGTGTGTTTGCCAACGAGACCCACCGCCACGCGGTGCTGATGGCGCGCTTGGACAATTTGGGCAAAGGCGCCAGCGGCGCAGCGGTACAAAACCTGCGCCTGATGTTGGGTGTTTAACCCCCGCGCGCTCAACGCAACACTTGACTGACCACCTCTGCGGCAAACCCCCGGTTGAGCAAAAACCGGGTTTGTTTGGCGTGTTCGCGCGGGTCCTGTGGGCGCTGGCCGAATTTGTGTAACCACACGGCACGGGCCCGATCAAGCTCACTGTCTTTGAGCGCCGCCAGCGCCAGCCCCACCGCTTCACCACCCAAACCCTTGGCCGCCAACTCTTGTTTGAGCCGCGCACCGCCGACCTTGCGTGCCCGGTGGTTAATGACGGATTCAATGGCGCGGCCATCGTTGATGAAGTCGCGGGCTTGCAGATCGTCCAAGGCTTGGGCCAACTCACCAGGCACGTCTTCGTGCGGCTTGAGCTTGCGCTCCAGCTCGGCACGCGAGTGTTCCCGCTGACTCAACAAATGCAAAGCGCGGGCTTTGAGTGAGCGCACAAACGGCACGGCCAATCACTCCGCCAGTTCTTTGGGCTCTTTGTCTTTGACCTCTTTGGCCGCCTTCGGTGCCTTGGGGGCTTTGAGCGCTTCGGCTGGTTTGGCGAGTACCGCGATCTCATCGGCGGGCAGCAAAGGCACCCCCAGCGATTCACGCACCTTGTTTTCGATTTCGACACGCAGCTCGGGGTTTTCGCGCAAAAACTCACGCGCGTTGTCGCGGCCTTGGCCAATTTTTTCGCCTTGGTAGGCGTACCAAGCGCCGGACTTGTCGATGATGTTGGCGTTCACGCCCATGTCGATGATTTCGCCTTCGCGGCTGATGCCCTCGCCAAACAAAATATCGAACTCGGCGGTTTTAAACGGGGGCGCCACCTTGTTTTTCACCACCTTGACCTTGGTTTCGTTGCCAATGGCTTCGTCGCCTTTTTTGATGGTGCCGGTGCGGCGAATGTCGATGCGCACCGAAGCATAAAACTTCAACGCATTGCCACCGGTGGTGGTTTCGGGGCTGCCAAACATGACGCCGATCTTCATGCGGATTTGGTTGATGAAGATGACCATGCAATTGGTCTTTTTGATGGTGGCGGTGAGCTTGCGCAGGGCCTGGCTCATCAAACGGGCTTGCAAACCGGGCAAGCTGTCGCCCATGTCGCCTTCGAGTTCGGCTTTGGGGGTGAGTGCCGCCACGGAGTCCACCACGATCAGGTCCACAGCGCCCGAGCGCACCAGGCTGTCGACGATCTCCAAGGCCTGCTCGCCGGTGTCGGGTTGGCTGATGAGCAGCTCTTGCAGGTCCACGCCGAGTTTTTGGGCGTATTGAATATCCAAGGCGTGTTCCGCATCCACAAAAGCGCACTGGCCCCCGAGTTTTTGCATTTCGGCGATGACCTGCAGCGTGAGGGTGGTTTTGCCCGACGACTCAGGGCCATAAATTTCCACCACCCGGCCACGGGGCAAACCGCCCACGCCCAAGGCAATGTCCAGACCCAAGGAGCCGGTGGAGACCACTTGAATGTCCTCAATCACTTCGCCCTCGCCCAAGCGCATGATGGTGCCCTTGCCAAACTGTTTTTCAATTTGCGACAAAGCGGCTTGCAGGGCTTTGGTTTTTTCGCTGTTCATGCCTTTGAAACTTGCGTCCATGGTGTTTCTCCTCGATGGGCCCGACTCAGCGGGCGGTGGGTGTTGATGCATACAGGCTGGATGCCTGAACAGCATTGTAGGGTTGAATATATCGTTAATCATCCGTTTTTTGGTCAGTTTGCCTTACCATTTACCCATGCACCACAACCCTGTTCAACCCATCACGGACGACCGCTGGCGCAGCGGCCATTTGGGACGCTTGCTTGGGCTGGCCTTGCGCCGTTTCGACGAACGCGTGTTGCACCACATGGCGCACGATGTCCAAGTCCCCTTGGCCTTGTCCAACCTCGCCGCGCGCGCCCAAATCGGTGCCGCCCACGTGCACATCACGCGCCACTTGGGTTTGAACGGTTCGCGCCTGACCGAACTGGCCCACCAAGCCGGGATGAGCAAACAGGCCATGGGCGATTTGGTCACACAGTGCGAGGCTTGGGGTTTGGTGCGCCGCGAGCCGGACCCATTGGATGCGCGCGCCAAACGCGTGGTGTTCACCGCCGATGGCTTGCTGTGGCTGTCGGCCTTTGAGGCGGCGGTGACGCAGGCCGAGGCCGAATTTCGCAGCCTCGTGGGGCCAGCGGTGGCCACCGTGGTTACCCTAGGCTTGGAAGCCTACGGCAGCGAGGCCTAAAATAGCACGCTCACACCACACATCGATCGACCTCAGGCCGGCAGGAGACAAACCATGCGTATTTTGATCGCCGAAGACGACCAAGTGCTGGCCGATGGCCTTTTGCGCACGCTGCGCAATTCGGGGGCCGCCGTGGACCACGTGGCCACGGGCAGCGAGGCCGATGCGGCCCTGATGATCAACAACGAGTTCGATTTGCTCATCCTCGATTTGGGCTTGCCGCGCATGCACGGCCTGGAAGTGCTCAAGCGCTTGCGTTCGCGCGGCTCGTCCATGCCGGTGCTGATCTTGACCGCAGCCGACAGCGTCGAGGAGCGGGTCAAGGGCTTGGACGTCGGTGCCGACGACTACATGGCCAAACCGTTTTCTTTGCAGGAGCTCGAAGCGCGGGTTCGCGCCCTCACACGCCGTGGCATGGGCGGCACCACCAACACCATCAAACACGGCCCACTGGAGTACGACCAAGCCGGTCGTGTGGCCACCATCGACGGGCGCATGGTTGAACTCTCAGCGCGCGAACTGGGCTTGCTTGAGGTGTTGCTGCAACGGGCGGGCCGTTTGGTCAGCAAAGACCAGCTGGTCGAGCGCTTGTGCGAGTGGGGCGAAGAGGTGAGCAACAACGCCATTGAGGTCTACATCCATCGCCTGCGCAAAAAGATCGAAAAAGGCCCCATCCGCATCGCCACGGTGCGCGGTTTGGGTTATTGCCTTGAGAAAATCCCCGGCTGACGCCACCCCCAACCCGCTGGACGCTCTGGCCCCCGAAGAGCGCCCAGAGGCGTTGTCGTTTGGCTTGTTTCAGCGCGAACAGCGCAGCCTGTTTGGCGAAATCCTGGACTGGATGCTCACGCCCTTGCTGCTGTTGTGGCCCTTGTCTTTGGCGCTGACCTGGTTCGTGGCCCAAGGCATCGCGAGCAAACCCTTTGACCGTGCGCTGGAATACAACCTGCAAGCGCTCACGCAATTGGTGGTGATCCAAGACAGTCAAGTCCAGTTCAAGCTCAGTGACCAAGCGCGTGACCTGCTGCGCGCCGACGACACCGATTTGATTTACCACCAAGTGGTTTCGCCCCGGGGCGAGGTGGTCAGCGGCGATGCCGACATACCGCTGCCGCGCGACAACGTCACCCCCGTGCCTGGGCGGGTGCTGCTACGCACCGACAACGTGCGCGGCGATGAGGTGCGTGTGGCCTACTTGTGGCTGGCTTCGGGCGACCCCGGCGGCCGCTTGGTGCTGATGCAAATCGCTGAGACCATGGGCAAACGTTCGACCTTGGCCACAGAAATCATCAAAGGCGTGATGGTGCCGCAGTTTGTGATTTTGCCTCTGGCGGTGCTGCTGGTTTGGCTGGCCTTGGTACGCGGCATTCACCCTTTAAACGAACTTGAGCAACGCATTCGCGCGCGCAAGCCCGACGACCTCAGCCCCATTGAAGAGTCGTTCATCCCGCAAGAAGTGGCCCCTTTGGTGTCGTCCATCAACGACTTGCTCAGCCGACTCAAAACCTCGCTGAGCACCCAAAAACGCTTTTTGGCCGACGCCGCCCACCAACTCAAAACACCGCTGGCCGGTTTGCGCATGCAGGCCGATTTGGCGCAACGCGAGAACGACCCCAAAGAAATTCGCAATTCGTTGCAACACATCGCACGCTCAAGCGTTCGCGCCACACACACCGTCAACCAATTGCTGGCGCTGGCGCGGGCCGAAACCACTGGCCGCAGCCTACCGATTGCGCGCATCGATTTGTCCAAGCTCGTCACCGCCGTGGTGCAGGACTCGGTGCCCCGCGCCTTGGAGCACGGTGTTGACTTGGGCTACGAAGGCCCAAGCACCATTCCCCACGCGCATCACATTCATGGCAACACCACCTTGCTGCAAGAGATGGTGCGCAACTTGGTGGACAACGCCATCAACTACTCCGGGCGTCAAGGCGTGGTGACGGTGCGGGTGTTTTTTGACCCCTACAGCGGCGTGCAAATTTTGCAAGTCGAAGACAACGGCCCTGGCATTGCCGAGAGCGAACGTGGCCTGGTTTTGCAACCGTTTTACCGGGCCTTGGGCACCAACGTGGACGGCTCCGGCTTGGGCCTGGCCATCGTGCATGAAATCGCGCAGCAACATGGCGCGGACATCGCCATGGACGCCGCGCACCCCGAGCGCTTACGACCTGGGCTCAAGGTTTCGGTGCGGTTCATCCCCAACCAGCCCGACCCCCACTGAGCCCGATCGAGCCGATGACGCCCATCAGCTCAGGTGCTTGCCAATAATCCCCGCCAACTCAAACATGGTGGCTTGGCCCTTACCAAACACCGCTTGCAACTTGGCGTCGGCCTTGATTGAGCGTTTGTCCGCCGGGTCTTGTAGGTTGTTGGCTTTGATGTAGTCCCAGATTTTCTTGACCACTTCGGTGCGGGCGTACGTACCGTCGCCAATCACGGCCATCAGGGCTGGGCTGGGTTTGAGGGTGCCCACGGCGGCTTTGCGCGGGGCTTTTTCGGCGGCCGGTTTGGCTGCTTTTTTGGCCGCAGGGGCTTTGGTGGTTTTGGCGGCTGTCTTGACCGTGGTTTTCTTTGCAGCCGCTTTGCCAAACGGCGTCTTGGTCGCCGCCGTCTTGCGGGGCGGGTATTTCTTGCCGCCTTCACGGGGCTCGAACTCAAACGTCACTTTGCCCTCTTCGGGGTTCCAGGCCAGCATGGCCTTGAAAGGGCGGCGGGTGCGGTTGCTCACGAACTTGTCGAGCACGTCTGTTTTGCCGTTGGCCAGCAGTTTGACAACCTGCTCGCGCTCCACCGGCTGCTGCAAGATGAGCTTGCCGGTCTTGAAGTCGCAACTCGGTGTGGGTTGTTCGTTCGTGGGCACGGCTTTGCTGCACACGTAGTGGTTGCCGTGCTCGTGCACCGCGCTGCCGCATTTGGGGCAAGCGCCCAACGCTTCGTCGGTGAACTCGACGATCTCGCCACTCTCTTCGTTCTTCTTGTCGTCGCCAAAGTCGAATTCGAGCTTCCAGTTCTTTTCTTCTTCGTTGTACTTGAGCGCCATCTCGGCCACGAAGGGCCAGCCAGCTTTGGATCGGAAGCCGTCCAGCGGGCCGATTTTTTTGTCGCGCATGAACCGCTCCACCTCGGCCACCTCAAAGGTGCGGCCCGCAGGCGATTTGCCAAAGGAGAAGCCGCAGCCGTCGCTCGCGCCGTCGGCCCCGGTGCAGGTGTATCGGCGGTAGTTTTCTTTCACCACACCGCCGCAGTTGGGGCAAGGTGTGCTGAGCGTGGCGTAGTCACCGGGCACGGTGTCGCGGTCGTATTCTTTGGCCTTCTTGACGATGTGCTCGGTCATGGCCGCGATCTCAGCCATGAAGGTGGCGCGGCTCAATTTGCCTTGCTCCATCTGGGCCAGCTTGTATTCCCACTCGCCCGTGAGTTCGGGGCGCGAGAGCTCTTCGACCTGCAGGCCGCGCAGCAACGTCATGAGCTGGAAAGCCTTGGCAGTGGGGATGATCTCTCGGCCTTCACGCAGCATGTATTTTTCGTTGATCAGACCTTCGATGATGGCCGCGCGCGTGGCGGGTGTGCCCAGGCCTTTTTCCTGCATGGCTTCGCGCAGTTCGTCGTCGTCGACCATCTTGCCGGCGCCTTCCATGGCGCCCAGCAGCGTGGCTTCTGAATAGCGGGCGGGTGGGCGGGTCTTCAGGCCCTTGGACTCGACCGATTCCACGCCCACCTGTTCGCCGGGTTGCACCGGCACCAGGTTCTGGCCTTTGTCACCGTCTTTGGCGTCTTCGACTTCGGCTGCGGCTTCTTTGCCATAAATGGCGAGCCAGCCAGGTTTGACCAGCACCTTGCCCACGGTCTTGAAGCTGTGGCCCGCAGCGACGCTGATTCGGGTGGTGACTTGGTATTCGGCGCTGGGGAAGAACACCGCCATGAAGCGGCGCACCACCAAGTCATACAACTTTTGCTCGGCCTCCGACAGGCCGCTGGGCGCTTGCAGCGTGGGGATGATGGCGAAGTGGTCCGAGACCTTTTTGTTGTCAAACACGCGCGGGATCTTGCGCACGTAGTTGTTGTTAAGTGCCGTGAGCGCGTGCGGGGCCAGGTGGCGCATGCCGCTGTCGGCCAGCATTTCAAAGGTCTGCTTGGCCACGGGCACGTAGTCTTCGGGCAGGTGGCGCGAATCGGTACGGGGGTAGGTCAGGGCCTTGTGGCGCTCGTACAGGCTTTGGGCCAGCGCCAGCGTGGTCTTGGCCGAAAAGCCGAACTTGCCATTGGCCTCTCGCTGCAGGCTGGTCAGGTCGAACAGGCCGGGGCTGGCTTGGGTGGTGGGCGTGGCCTCTTCGGTCACGG
>JAABPX010000040.1 GCA_011391745.1 Comamonadaceae bacterium | reverse complement strand
TTCATCTGCAATCGGCGCATCGGGTTGGTGCGCGGCACGAAGTTCGACTAGAGGCATGAGGAGTTCTGCGGCCACTTGGTTGCACCAGCGCTCAGTGCCTTGCTCGGGCACCTGACCTGCCTGCGTATCAGAAATGCCCGTCTCGCCTAGCCAAACGTGGGCCAATTCGTGGGCCAGTGTGAACATCTGTGCGGCCTTGCTGTCCGCTCCGTTCAGGAAAACCAAAGGGGCCAGGCTATCGGATAGCGCAAACCCCCGGAACTCGCCCACATCCAATTTGCGGTGGCTGTTACTGCCGACCACCGAAGTCACCATGACCATGATTCCGGCATCTTCGGCTTTGCCGATCAACTGACGCAGTGCATCCGTCCACGTAGGCATTCGGCGGCGCTCTTCAGCAGAAAGCCCCAAGGTTTCGCGCAGACGCAGAGCCACCGTCTCGGGCGAGTCTTGGGTGCTGACGCTGCCCACAAAGGCCAGCGCTGGAAATCCATGCATGCGGGCATGATCGCGATACCAATCCTGACGTTGTTGGCAGAGATAGAGGGTATCGAGCAGGTTGGAACTGGGCTGCGCCAGCACCTCGTCGCGCAGGGTCCGAAAGTCAGGCACGGGCAAGGCGAGCGCGGGGGGCTGAGGCAGAAAGAAATAGCCTATGGCAGTGTGGGTGAGCCGCGCAAAGTCTTCCAATTGGTTCAGCGTGGGCTGGGCTTCGCCGCTCAGCCACAAAGGCCATTTTTTGAAACGCGCAGCAATGTCCTTGTCGCTCAGGCGTGCGTGTTGCGCCGCCCAGCGAAGCACCGGAATGGAGGCAGCGACCGTTGTCATGCGCCAATCTCCGTGAGATTTATCTGAGCCGCCAGTTCGGGCACCGTCATGGGCGGGTGGCTGGCGGTGGGGGTAAAGATGTCGTGCTTGCCCATGTCGGCAAAGAGCGAACCTGCTTCGCTGTATTTGGACGAGCCGGTGAGCACATCCAAGCGGAAGTCGCGCCGCTGAAACTTGCCTTTGCCCACATAGGCCCACTCGGCGAAGTGAATGGCTTCGCCGTGGGTGTCGCACATGGTGAGCGCGTCGCCATGCACTAGGTTGACGGCCAACACATGCGCGGCAGCGCGGTAGAGGTCGTGCGCCTCGGTCAGGTTCAGGTGCGAGGCAAACAGCGCCAGCATGTTGGCGCGGCACTCGGCGATGTTGTCGGCCAGCAATTCGATGCCGTAGATGCACATCAAGCCCAGCAGGGCGTAATGCTGGCGCTCAAATTCGGACTTGCCGTATTTCGCGTCCACCACCGCCAGTTTGCGCCGCAGTATGGGCACGATGAAGTTGCCACTGCCGCAAGCGGGTTCCAAAAACCGGGCATCCACCCGCTCGGTTTCGGGCTTGACCAAGTCGAGCATGGCATCAACCATCCACGCGGGGGTGAACACCTCTCCGTGGTCAGCGACGCGTTGCTTGGATTTGACTAGGTTCATGTGTCCGCGCGGACTGCCGGGTTGGGCAATATTTCATAGTGCCTCGATGTACTCATCTGGCGATAAACCTGCTTGTCGAAGCAAGTCCTGCGTTAGATAAAGTGCAGTGGCCTCCTGCACATTTGAGATGGCCTCCTCGACGGTCTCACCCTGCGTTGTGGTGCCAGTTTCAGGGTTTAACGCGATGTAACCGCCTTCCTCGGCAGGGGTAAGTATGGCGGTCAATTCCATCGTGGCTTCCTTTCAGAAAGTGCCATTGTCACGCGTTTCGGCCCAAGGTGCCCAACGCGGAGGTCATCCGCGCTGCGCGGCTTTATCGCGCAGCGTCCGGTTGACTGCCGGGTTGGGCTGTAAAGGGAGCCGCAATAGGCTTGCGTGACTGGAATGAAACGAGCGTTCTCCCCGGCATGCTCTGTCTGCGCAATATGTCTTGAAATATTGCATCAGCGTTGTGTGCAAACTGATTCGCGTATTGCTCTCTCAGTTGACGCGTCTCTGCAACGATTGGATCTTTCCACATGAATTAGGTCTCCATCAGTTCGTCGGGTGTACAAATAATAGGTGGCTCGTAGCCCAGTGCTCTGCACGTAGCTTCGATTTTGGGTCGTGTAACTGCGTTGGCTATATGAGTGCAGTTCCAAGTCAGCAGATACTCGATGCCGTTCACTGCTGCGATTGCCACATGGAACGCATCAATCTCTGCTTTTTCCGGCAAGGCATTACGTGAAATGAGAGCTTGACCAAGCGCCCGCACTGCCTCGGTTGCCCGTAGCTCCATAACGTCTTCGATAGCTGCAAGGCGACGTTCCGCTGCTTCTGGATGCCCAAGAGCTGCCTCTGCAATGACAAACTCAGAAATGACCAACTCGTATTTTGACTTTTGAGTTTCCCACCATTCAATGGTGGCACTTTTATTGGCCATTGAGCGTAAGTCATTGTTTTGACGTGCTGTCAAATAGCTGATGATCGAAGTTTCAATGTAAACGGTTGGCTTCAAGTTGGCCTCTGCTGTTTTACAACACGAATGGATTAACACTGGGGCTTTTAGTCCCGCTGGGCAACTGCGTCACGCCGTCCAAAAGCACCCCTCGCCTCATCATCGCTTGCAAAGTGGCCGTTCTTGTACCAGTAGGCAGCGGTGCTGACCTGTCCCATCTTTGGACCCACATCAATGGAGCGGCGCTTCTCCGCCTGTGTGACGGCAGCGCCTTTAACGTTTGAGCGCGGAGAGGTAGGCATTGCGAAAACTCCTTGAGTTTGTGGCGGGTGGCTCTGGGAGCAATTGTCCTTGGGCGGCCTAACGCTGCCAACACGCGCAGCTTTGTAGTGGTGGCGAAGCCGCAACGGAGAAGCTGTCGCCGTGCTTGGCTTGGTTATGGCTTTGTTCCGTATGCTAGTGGAAGTAAGTTTATTCTCGCTCTATTAAGCCGTTCGTAGGTATCACCACTTTCAAAATCCCAACCATCCGGCATGCTGTGCTTCATGTTTAGTCCACTCTTAGAGTCAAGATAAGCTGCTTGCTTCTTGGAAATGAACGCGATCTTCCAGTGCTTGCTCAACAGGCGGGCAATGTCTTCTTCCGCATTGCCTTGCTCGACTAGTCGGCATACTTCCTTGAAAAGGACGGCACAAGGAACTACGTGCTCAGGATGCATAGGCTCCCCATCAATAACGTCTTGAGACTGTCCCACGCCGACGAAATCAGCTTCAGGATGTAAGAAGTGCGTAAAGACTCGCGAATGAAACCCTTTCCCACCGCGTGCGAGGCAGTCACTAAAATGCTTCACCAGAAGCAATGACGCTTTGAAGACTGATTCGCTATTCTCCACTTCTACGCTCTCCCTTTGCCATAACGTAGAGTTGAGCGGGCTGCGCGGCTGTTTGCGCAGCTCTGCTCGAACGCCGGGTTGGCCACGGATTTCTAGATGCGCGGTGATTACTAAAACTGTTGCCCCTCATGAGGCTAGAACTCCACCGAGAATAAGCAATGCCATGCCTCCGTACCAGGTCCGCATAAGAATCTTGCTGATGGGTTCCCGTTTCGCATAAACATAAACGTAGAAGGGCACGACGAAGCAAAGAATGCCCTTAAGGGGGTTACCAGTGAAAGCATGCAAAGCAATTGCCAGCTGCGAGCCGATAAGGAGAACCAAACCGAGGATAAGCAAAACAGAACCAATTGAAGTGAACATATGAAAAACGCCCTTTTAAAGCCTAACGTGATTTAGACCGCATAACACGGTGGATACATTCACCCAAAGTCGATGCAGCCAAAATCTAAAAAAACCTGCAAGCCTGTATTTCAATGGCTTGCAACCCGGATCGCCAAATTTTGGGGCGCTTTAAAACACCCGATACATCCAGCGAGCTTACTGTTTAATGCTACCGCACTGCCCGGCTGTTTCAACTTCAACCACGCAAAAACGTGTCCAGACGCTTGACCGTCACCCCCATGGTTTGGGTCTACACTTCGGGGCCATGAACGAGCCCCGCCTCACCCACCCATTGGATGCGCCCGAATCGGCGACACCCGGGGTGGGTTTTTCGTGGCACACGCAAGCCGCTTTGCCCCAGATTTGCCGCGACCCTGCCGTGCAACGCTGGGCTTTGGAGCGTGGTTCGCTAACCCGCCGCTTGCGCCAGCACTGGCCCGACACGCGGGTGCAGGTGCTCAGCGAAGGCCTCACGCCGCCCCTGCCCCACGAAGCCCAGTGCCTAGGCCTGGCCACCGGTGAAGCGGCTTGGGTGCGCTGCGTGTGTTTGGTCGGCGGCGATCAAGCGCGCATTTACGCCCGCACCGTCATTCCGCGTTGGCATGCGCAGAACCCATGGGTTGAAGTGCAGCGCTTGGGCGATCAGCCCTTGGGTGAATTGCTCTTCACCTTGCCCGACCTTGAGCGCAGCCCCTTTGAATGGGCGCTCAACGCGCCGTGGCCGGATGCCGTGGCCCGCGCCAGCGCCGCGTTGCCCCACGTGCTGGCCCGGCGCTGCACCTTTGTGCGCGGGCACGCCCCGCTGCTGCTGACCGAAGTGTTTCTTCAACTCACCCCACCCACACCATGTGCCAGCTCCTCGGCTTGAATTGCGCCACGCCCACCGACGCGTCCTTCAGCTTCACCGGTTTTTGCAAGCGCGGGGGCAACACCGACCACCACGCCGACGGCTGGGGCATTGCATTTTTTGAGGGGCGCGGCTTGCGGCTGTTTGTGGACCACCAATGCGCCGCCGAGTCGCCCATGGCGCGCTTTCTGCAGCAGTACCCGCTCAAGAGCAAAAACATCGTGGCGCATGTGCGCAAGGCCACCATCGGCGAGGTCAGTTTGGAAAACGCCCACCCCTTCACCCGCGAGCTGTGGGGGCGGCACTGGGTGTTTGCGCACAACGGCGACTTGAAGGACTACCACCCCAAGCTGCACGCGGCGTTCCAGCCCGTGGGCACAACCGACAGCGAACGCGCTTTTTGTTGGCTGATGCAAGAGCTGGCCAAGTCGCACGCCCATTTGCCCACCGTGTGTGAGCTCACCCACACCTTGCGCGAGCTGATCCCGCAGATCACCGCCTTTGGCACCTTCAATTGTTTGCTCTCGAATGGCGACGCCATGTGGGCGCACTGCAGCACCAAGCTGCACCACCTCACGCGCCAACACCCGTTCGCCCAAGCCACCCTGGCCGACCACGATTGGACGGTGAACTTCGCCGACGTCAACCAGCCCGGCGACCGGGCCACGGTGATCGTCACCACGCCGCTGACGAACAACGAGCAATGGACGGCGTTTGAGCCGGGCGAGCTCAAGGTGTTTGTGGACGGTTTGCACGTGGCCTGACGGCCACGGCATCAAGGCCGAGCGGCGCGGCGCTGCTCGCGCAGCATGAACAGGTAAAGCCCTTCAACCTTGTCGCGCGCCCACGGTGTTTTGCGCAAGAACTTCAGGCTTGAGCCCACGCTGGGGTCGAGGTTGAAACAACGCACCGGGATGCGGTGCCCGAGTTCCTCCCAACCGTAGTACTCGGCCAAGGCCGTGACCATGGCCTCCAGCGTGACGCCGTGCAAGGGGTTGCGCGCTTGGGTTGCGGGTTTGGCCGCCGGCACCTCGGGGGTGTCGGGTGCGTCGGGCGTGTGCTCGTCGCTCATGGCTGCACCATCGCGGCTTGCAAGGCATCCACGAACATGGCGGGCACGTCAAAGCCGGTTTGGTCGGTGATTTCTTGGAAGCACGTGGGGCTGGTGACGTTGATTTCGGTGACGTGGTGGCCGATCATGTCCAAGCCCACCAACAACAAACCCCGCGCGGCCAAGACCGGGCCGATGGCCTCGGCCACGGCGCGGTTCTCGTCACTCAGGGGTTGCGCCACGCCTTTGCCGCCCGCGGCCAGGTTGCCGCGCACCTCGCTGCCTTGCGGGATGCGCGCCAAACAAAAGGGCGCTGGCACACCGCCAATGATGAGCACGCGCTTGTCGCCCTGCGCGATCTCGGGCAAGTAGCGCTGCACCATCACGCTGGTGGCGCCGTGTTGGTTGAGCGTCTCGGTGATGGCGCCCAGGTTCATACCGTCCGCGCCCACACGGAAGATGCCCGTGCCGCCCATGCCGTCGAGCGGCTTCAAGATGATGTCTTGGTGCTCGGCGTGAAAGGCCCGAATCTCGGCGGCCGAGCGGGTGACCAGCGTGGGCGGCGCGAAACGCGCAAATTCCATGAGTGCCAGTTTTTCGGGGTGATCGCGTAAAGCGCGTGGGCTGTTGAACACACGCGCCCCTTCGCGCTCGGCCTGCTCCAGCAGGTGCGTGGCGTAGAAAAACTCGCTGTCAAACGGCGGGTCTTTGCGCATGAGCACCGCGTCAAACGTGTGCAGCGGCTGGCGCAACTCGCCCAGCACCTCGTACCAAGCCTCGGGATGGCCCGTCAGGCGCAGCTCGCGGCATTGGGCGCTGACCTGCTCACCGCGTCGCCAAGACAAGGCATCCACCTCGGCCACCTGCACGCGCAGGCCCCGGCGCTGACACTCGCGCATCATGGCGAAGGTGCTGTCTTTGTGGATCTTGAAGGTGTCCAGGGGGTCGGCAATAAACAGGATGTTCATGGTGTTGACTTTCGAAGGCCGAGCCGTTGCACGCCCAGCGCCAAGGCCCCGGCCACCACGCCCCAGAAGGCCGATCCAATACCGGCCACGACCACGCCGCTGAGCGTGACCAAGAATGTGATGAGGGCCGCTTCGCGGTGGGTTTCGTCTTTGAGCGCGGTGTGTAAGCCCCCGCCGATGCTGCCCAGCAGCGCCAAACCCGCAATGGCCAACACCAAAGCGGACGGAAAAGCCAAGAGCACGCCGGTGACGGCCGCGCCCACCAGCCCGATGGCGATGTAGAGCGCACCACACACCACGGCGGCGGTGTAGCGCTTGGCCTTGTCCGCATGCGCTTCTTCGCCCATACAAATGGCCGCAGTGATGGCGCTCAAGTTCAAGGCAAACGCCCCAAAGGGCGCGAGCACCAAGGTCGCCACGCCGGTCAGGGTGATGAGCTTGGAGATCGGCATGTCGTAGCCCGCGTGGCGAATCGCCGCCACACCGGGCAGGTTTTGTGAGGCCATGGTCACCACAAACAGCGGCAAGGCCAAACTCACGACCGCGCTCCACGTGAAGACCGGTGCGGTGAACACCGGCACGGCCCAGCTCACACTCAGCGCCGAGGTGTGCAACTGCCCCTGGCTCGCCGCCGTGAGCACCCCCACCAACAGGGTCAGCGGCACCGCATAACGCGGCGACCAGCGGCGGCCCAGCAAATACGCCAGCAGCATCAGCACCACCAAGAGCAGCGCGTCGTGCGCCGCCGCAAAGGCTTGCAGACCAAAACGCGCCAACACCCCTGCCAGCAAGGCCGAGGCGATGGCCACTGGAATGCGGTTCATGACCCGTTCAAACCAACCGGTGACGCCCACGAGAATGATGAGCGCGGCACACACCACAAAAGCCCCCACGGCCTGCGCCATGGAAAAACCGCCGACCATCCCGGCGCTGGCCAGCACCGCCGCACCGGGCGTGCTCCAAGCCACCATCACCGGTTGCTTCAGGATCAAAGAGGGCAAAGCCGTGCACAAACCCATGCCCAAGCCCAGCGCCCACATCCACGACGTGATCTGCTCGGGCGTGGCACCCAACGCTTGCGCGGCCTGAAACACAATGGCCACCGAACTGGTGAAGCCCACCAGCACGGCCACAAAACCCGCCGTGGCGCTGGACCAACTGAGGTCGCGCAACAAGGTGATGCTCATTCGTACACTTCGGCGTTGGGGTCGGTGGCTTCCAATTCGTAGCTCGCCGCGAGCATGGCCAAGCGCCCAATCACGCCGTACATATAGAAGCGGTTGGGCACGCTGGCCCCTGGCTTGGTGCCGGGTTGAGGCCATTGTTTGCTTTGCTCAAACGCCAAGGGCACAAAGCTCGCGCCGGGGGCGTTGAGGTTTTCGTCTTGGCGGCGCTCGGCGTGCACACGGTAAAACCCGCCCACCACGTAGCGGTCCACCATGTACACCACCGGCTCGGCCACCGCCGCGTTGATGCGCTCGTTGGTGAGCACGCCCTCTTGAATGATGACCTCGCTCACGGGTTGCTCCGAATCGCGCCCAGTCATGTCGGCCTTGGCCGCGTCGGACAACTGATCGAGCTCTTTGACGTCGCGCAACATCAGGGTTCGGCGGTTGTCGATGGCGTTGTCGGGTTTGATCACCACAAACGGTTTGTCGGTGATGCCGTATTCCTTGTACTTGCGGCGAATCTTGTTGAGCAAAGCGTCCACATTGGTGCGCAAACAATCCATGCCTGCGGCTTGGTTGAAGTTGACCTCGCCGCACTGGTTGAACAAGGGGTTGATGAGCCAAGGGTCCATGTCGAGCAATTTGCCGAAGCGCTTGGCCACTTCCTCGTAGGCTTTGAAGTGTTGGTGTTTGCGCCGTGTGGCCCAACCCGCGTGCAAAGGCGGCAAGAGGTACTGCTCGTGCAGGTCTTCCAAAATGCCGGGCACACCGGCGCTCAAATCGTTGTTGAGCAAAATCGTGCACGGGTCGAAGTGCTTGAGCATCAAGCGGTGCTGCGTGCGCACCAGCGGCTCCAAGGTGACGGACTCACCCCCCGGCAAGTCGATGGTGGTGGGCTCCTTGATTTGGTTGGACAGCGAGCCCAAGCGCACGTGCAAACCAGCTTGGTTGAAGATGCGCTGCAGTTGCGCCAAGTTGCTTAAGTAAAACGTGTCTTGGGTGTTCTCGGGCACCAACAGCAGGTTGCGTGCTTCGGGGCAAATTTTCTCGATGGCGGCCATGGCGGCTTGCACGGCCAAAGGCATCATCTCGGGCGTGAGGTGGTTCCAGCCCGAAGGAAAGAGGTCGGTGTCCACCGGCGCGAGTTTGAAGCCAGCGTTGCGAATGTCCACCGCCGAATACAGCGGCGGTGTGTGCTCCATCCACTCCAGCCGGAACCAGCGCTCAATGACCGGCGTGGACTCCAGAATGCGCTGCTCCAACTCGTTGATGGGGCCGTTGAGGGCGGTGACCAAATGGGGGACCATAAAAACCTTTCTGGCGCTCAGACGCGCACATCGCCCTCGCCCAGCACCACGTACTTGAGCGAGGTCAGGCCCTCGACCCCAACGGGGCCTCGGGCGTGGAATTTGTCGGTGGAAATGCCAATCTCAGCCCCCAGCCCGTACTCAAAACCATCGGCAAAGCGCGTGCTGGCGTTGACCATCACACTGGCCGAGTCGACCTCGCGCAAAAAGCGTTGGGCGTGCCCGTGGTCGGTGGTGAGGATGGCGTCGGTGTGGTGCGATGAATAGTGGTTGATGTGGGCAATCGCCTCGTCCACCCCGGCCACCACCTTGATGCTGATGACGGGCGCGAGGTATTCCTCAAACCAGTCTTGTTCGGTCGCGTCCACGAGCTTGGCGCCGGGCACCGAAGCCAGCAGGGCTTTGGCCTCTGGGCAGCAGCGCATTTCCACGCCTTTGGCGGCGTAGACCGCGCCGATGCGGGGCAAAAAGTCAGCCGCCACACCACGCGCCACCAGCAGACTCTCGGTGGCGTTGCAGGGACTGTATTTGTGCGTCTTGGCGTTGTCGGCCACGGCCACGGCCTGCGCGATGTCGCAGGGGTCGTCCACGTAGGTGTGGCAATTGCCGTCGAGGTGTTTGATGACGGGCACCTTGGCCTCGGCGCTGATGCGCTCGATCAGGCTTTTGCCGCCGCGCGGGATGATCACGTCCACGTACTGCGGCATGGCGATGAGCTGGCCCACGGCGGCGCGGTCGGTGGTGGGCACGAGCTGCACGGCATCGGCGGGCAAGCCGGCCTCCACCAAGGCCTGTTGCACCAAGGCCGCCAAAGCGCGGTTGCTGTCGATGGCCTCGGAGCCGCCGCGCAAGATGCAGGCGTTGCCGCTCTTGATGGACAGGCTCGCGGCCTCGATGGTGACGTTGGGGCGGCTCTCGTAAATCATGCCAAAGACGCCAATGGGCACACGCATTTGGCCCACGCGGATGCCGCTGGGCATTTGTTTCATGCCCGAAACCTCACCGATGAGGTCGGCCATGGCCGCGAGCTGCTCACAGCCTTCGGCGCAGGTCTCGATGACCTTGGGGGTGAGCTTCAAGCGATCGACCATGGGCTCGGCCAGGCCAGCGGCGCGGGCGCGCGCCAAGTCTTTGGCGTTCTCGACCTGCAAGGGCTCAACGTGGGTGCGCAACAAAGCGGCCAAACCGCGCAGGGCGCGCAGCTTCACCGCAGCCGGTGCTTTGGCCATGAGGGCGCTGGCCGCTTTGGCCTGCTGGCCCAAGGTGTTCATGAGTTCGGGTGTGGCGTTGGCGTTCATGGGGCCATTTTCGCACCCTTGGGCGGCGAACTTCAGCGGACTGCACACGCCTGCGCCACCTGCGTGGCCAGCCGGTGCAAGGCAGGCCAAGGCCGGTGCGGCCAACCTTCGTGGGTCAGGCCTTTGGTGATGCCGTCCACCTTGTGCGCATCGACCAACCACTGCGCGACTTGCGCCGACGCCAAGCGCGGCACCGCACGCTCCATGAGCGACTCCTTCGCGCCCCAAACACGGTGCTCGCGCAAAGCCATGGGCAAGGGTCGGCCAGCGTCCACGGCTTGGCGCAAACGGTGCAAGGTGCGAATGTCGTCGGCCAAGGCCCAATGCACCAGCACCGGGGTTTCGCCCTCGGCCTCCAAGCCGTCGAGCATGCGGGTGACGCGTTCGGTCTGCCCGGCCAGCACCGCCTCCGCCAATTTGAAGGGGGTGTACCGCGCCACGTTGAGCACCGCGTCTTGCACCTGCGCCAAACCCAACACACCCGGCGGGTACAGCAGCGCGAGCTTTTGAATTTCTTGGTGCGCGGCGAGCAAATTGCCCTCCACCCGGTCGGCAAAAAACCGCAAGGTGCGCGGACCCTCTTCGCCCTCGGCGACCTGCTGGCCTTGCGCTTGCAAGCGCTGCGCAATCCAGGCGGGCAAGGCGGCCCGCTCCACGGGGTCCACCTTCACGGTCACGCCCGCTTGGTCCAAGGCCAAAAACCACGCGGTTTTTTGGCTCGCCGAGTCCAAACGCGGCAACAGCACCAAGGTGAGGGTGTTGGCATCGCCCACCACCGACTCGGCGAGCTGCTGCAAGGCCACCGAGCCGTCTTTGCCGGGCTTGCCGGAGGGAATGCGCACCTCCACGATTTGTTTGTCGGCAAACAAGCTCAAGCTGCCGCCACTGGCCAAAACCTCACTCCAATCGAAATGCGCCCCGGCCACCGTGTGCACCGTGCGTTCGGTGTGGCCTTGGGACCGAGCCGCCGCCCGAATGGCATCAGCCGCCTCTTGGATGAGCAAGGGTTCATCGCCGTGCAAGGTGTAGAGCGGCTTGAGGCCGCGCTGCAACTGAGCGGTCAATTGGGCCAAGCCGACTTGCATCTGCGTGGGCTCAAAACACGCGCACCACAGACAAGCGGCGCATGACTTGCGCGACCATGTCGTTTTGCATGTCGTTGAAGAGTTGCGCCTCTTCGGCGTCTTTGGCCAGCACGGCGGTTTCGCTGAAATTTAAGCTGCGCGTGAGGGACAACTGCGTTGGGGCCACGACCTCGCGCCCCAAGGCGTTGCTGAGGGTGAACTCGAACAAGGCCCGCAACTCCAGCTCACGCACCTGACCAGCCGAGGTTTGCCCCACCACCACGCGCTGGCGCTGGTCTTGACCAACGGTCAGGACCACTTGGGGAATTTCATTGGCCGCCAACACGGCTTGGTCGGGGCTGTCCACCCGCACGCCTTGTTTGGTGAGCGCACGGCGCAGCGCTTGGGCAATGGGGGTTTGGGTGCTCCCCGCCAAACGCAAGGTCACAAAGGCCAAGCTTGCGCTGCCGCGCAAACGGAAACCGCAACCGCCCAACACCAAGGCCACGGCGGCGACGCAGCAAGCGCGGCGGCTTGGACGGTGATTCGGTGCTGGTGGCATGGGGAACCCTTTGGATGTCAAACAACCACATTGACCAAGCGGCCCGGCACCACCACGACTTTTTTCGGTGCGGCCCCTTGCGCCTGCTTTTGAACCGCCTCGCTGGCCAAGGCCGCCGCTTCGATGGTGGCTTTGTCGGCGTTGGCGCTGACCCGCAAGCTGCCGCGCAGCTTGCCGTTGACCTGCAACACCAGTTCGATTTCGTCTTGCACCAAGGCGCTCGCGTCCACCGCAGGCCACGCGGCATCGAGCAAATCGCCCAAACGCTTGGCGTAGCCCAGCTCGAACCAAAGCTGCGAGGTGAGGTGCGGACACGCGGGGTAGAGCATGCGCAAGAGAATCGACACCCCTTCACACACCACCGCGCGGTCGCCGTCGCTGCCGTCGGTTTTGAAGTCTTCCAAGGCGTTGAGCAGCTTCATGCAGCCCGAGACCACGGTGTTGTATTGCATGCGCTCGTAATCGTGGCTGACCTGCTTGAGCACCAGGTGCATCTCGCGGCGAAAATCCGCCGCATCTGTGCGCAAGGGCGCTTGGCTCAGGTCGCTGGCGACGCTCGCTTGCAAAGCGCTGGCGTGTTTGGCGCCGAAATTCCAGACGCGTCGCAAGAACCGGTAGCTGCCCTCAACCGCTGTGTCGTTCCACTCCAGCGTGGCCTCGGGTGGTGCGGTGAACATGGTGTAGAGCCGGGCCGTGTCGGCACCGTAACGCTCGATCAGGTCTTGTGGGTCCACGCCGTTGTTTTTCGACTTGGACATGGTGCCCACGCCTTCGTAGTCGATGGGCGTGCCCACGGGCAGGCGGCCATCGCCGCTGTCGGCTTCGTTCTTGAGCTTCGCGCCGATGACCTTGCCGGATGCATCCAACACATGCTCGACGTCGTGCGGCCAGAAATAGTCCTTGCCGCCCTTGGCGGTGCGCCGCGAGTAAATGTGGTTGAGCACCATGCCCTGCGTGAGCAGCTTGCTGAAGGGTTCGTCCACCTTGACCAGGCCCAGATCGCGCATGACCTTGGTCCAGAAGCGGGCGTACAGCAAGTGCAGGATGGCGTGCTCAATGCCGCCGATGTACTGGTCCATGCCGCTGCCACCAGTGGCATTTTTCTGATCCCGCATCCAGTAATCCGCGCCGTCCGCCACCATCGCCTCGGCGTTGGTCGGGTCGCAGTAGCGCATGAAGTACCAGGACGAATCCACAAAGGTGTCCATGGTGTCGGTCTCGCGCCGCGCGGGCTTGCCGCACACCGGGCAAGTCACGCCCGCGTGAAAGCCTTCGTGTTTGTGCAGCGGGTTGCCCGAACCGTCGGGAATGCAGTCTTGCGGCAACACCACGGGCAGGTCTTTTTCGGGCACCGGCACCGCGCCGTGCTCGTCGCAATGGATGATCGGGATCGGTGTGCCCCAGTAACGCTGACGGCTCACGCCCCAGTCGCGCAGGCGCCAGGTGGTTTTTTTCTCGCCCAGGCCTTTAGCCGCGAGCAGCTCGGCCACTTTGCTGACAGCGGCTTTTTGGTTCAAGCCGTCGAGTTCGCCGGAATTGATGCAGACGCCGTTTTGCTTGTCGCCGTACCAATCCTGCCAAGCCGTGGCATCAAAAGCTTGGTCTTTGACGAACACCACCTGCTTGATCGGCAATGCGTACTTGAGCGCAAACGCAAAGTCCCGCTCGTCGTGCGCGGGCACGCCCATCACGGCACCATCGCCGTAGCTCATCAGCACATAGTTGCCCACCCAGACCTCGACCTGTGCGCCCGTCAGCGGGTGGGTGACGAACAGGCCGGTGGCCATGCCCTTCTTTTCTTGGGTGGCCATTTCGGCCTCGGTCGTGCCGCCGCTTTTGCATTCCTCCAAGAACGCCGCCAACGCGGGGTTCGATACAGCCGCGTGCAGCGCCAGCGGGTGCTCAGCCGCCACCGCGCAAAAGGTCACGCCCATGATGGTGTCGGCGCGGGTGGTGAAGACGTACATCTTGCCCTCGCCGATCAAGGCCCCAGAGGCATCCTTGATGTCGTGAGGGAAGGCGAAGCGCACACCCTCGCTCTTGCCGATCCAGTTTTCCTGCATCAGGCGCACTTTGTCGGGCCAGCCGTTGAGCGTGGCTTTCTCATTGCCGATCTGCACATGGTCCAGCAGTTCTTGTGCGTAAGCGGTGATGTTCAAGTAGTAGCCGGGGATCTCGCGCTTTTCCACCGGCGCACCGGTGCGCCAGCCTTTGCCGTCGATGACTTGCTCGTTGGCCAACACGGTCTGGTCCACCGGGTCCCAGTTCACGACCTGGGTCTTGCGGTAAGCAATGCCTTTTTCCAGCATCTTCAAGAACAGCCACTGGTTCCACTTGTAATACGTCGGTTCGCAGGTGGCGACTTCGCGCGACCAATCGATGGCCAGGCCCATCGCCTGCATCTGCTTTTTCATGTACGCGATGTTTTCAAACGTCCATTTGGCCGGGGGCACGCCGTTCTTTAAGGCCGCGTTTTCGGCGGGCAGACCAAACGCATCCCAGCCCATGGGCATCAAGACATTAAAGCCCTTCATGCGCAGTTGGCGCGTGAGCATGTCGTTGATGGTGTAGTTGCGCACATGGCCCATGTGCAGCTTGCCGCTGGGGTAAGGCAGCATGGAGCAGGCGTAGTACTTGGGTTTGGACCGGTCTTCGGTGACGCGATAAGCGTCGCTGGCTTGCCAGCGGTTTTGGGCGGCGCGTTCGACGTCGGCGTGGGCGTAAGAGTCTTGCATGGATGGAAATGGGTGGAGGCGGCGAGCACCGCGCTCGCAAGGGGTGAATTTTAGGGCTTGGCCGCTGGCGTGCCTTGTGCCGCCAAACCCAGCCGCGTTACCCCGGCGGCTTGGGCCATGTCCATCAAGGCCGCCACTTGGCCGTAAGGCACCGCCCGATCGGCTTGAACCAACAGCTCGGCCCCAGGATCGGCCTGAGCCCATTGGGCCAGGCGCGCAGGCAATTCGCTGACCGTGACCGCTTGGCCATTCAATTGCACGCCCCCCTGCACATCCAACACCAAGGTGCCGGTGGCCGCGGGGGGGCTGGTGGGGGCGCTGTTGGCGCTGCTTTGTGTGGGCAAATCCACCGGCACGCGGTGGGTGCCCATGGAAGGCGCAGCCATGATGAAGATGACCAAGAGCACCAGCATGACATCGACCATGGGCGTGACGTTGATGTCGCTCATGGGCCGCGACTGGGGCTGGCGGCTCAAGCGGCCAAAGCTCACGGGTCCAGCCCTTCCTGCGGGTGGTGCCAGCCCAGCACATCGTGGGCAAAGCCTTCGAGTTGGGCCTCCAAGGCCTGAATGCGACGCCCCATCGCGTTGTAGGCCAGCACCGCCGGTATGGCCACCAACAAGCCGCCAGCGGTCATAACCAAGGCCTCGCCCACGGGACCCGCCAGTTGTTCGATGTCCAAACCCGCCGTCAAAGACAGTCCCGCCAAGGCGTTGTAAATGCCCCAAACCGTGCCCAGCAAACCCACAAACGGTGCGGTGGCCCCCACGCTGGCCAACACCGTTTGTCCGTGCTGCGCCCGAGCCACGACGTGGGCCATGGCCTCGCGCAAGACACGGGTCATGGCCCAACGGCGATCGCCTTGATCGGCCATGGAACCCGGCGCCACATGGTCCAAGGTCATCACGGCCCTCACCATGGGCTGCAAGACCGCGCGGGGATCAAACACATTCAAGCGGCGCATGGCGTCGGGCCAATCGCTGGCTTGCCAGACCGCCGCTTGGGCCGCGGGCCAAGTGCGCGCCACCGACCACAGCCACCAACCCTTCCAAAGAATCAAAACCCAGGTGGCGACCGACATGACCATCAACACCAGCGCCACCCAACGCCCCATGGCGTCGGCCTGTGACCAGGTGTGCCAAAGCGCTTCGTTCACGCGGGGTGCCTGGTGGGTTTAACGCAGGGCCAACACGTCGAACATGTCGAACATGCCGCGTGGGTGCTGCATCAAATAACGCACCGCGCGCAAGCTGCCTTGGGCGTAGGTGGCGCGGCTGCTGGACTTGTGGGTGATCTCGATGCGCTCACCGGTGCCCGCAAACAAGACGGTGTGATCGCCCACGATGTCGCCACCGCGAATGGTGGCAAAACCAATGCTCGACGGGTCGCGCTCACCGGTCACGCCCTCGCGCGCATAAACAGCGCAGTCTTTGAGGTCGCGGCCCAACGCTTGGGCCAACACCTCGCCCATCTTCAGGGCTGTGCCGCTGGGGGCATCCACTTTGTGGCGGTGGTGGGCTTCAATGACCTCAATGTCGTACCCCGTGGCCAAGGCTTTGGCGGCCATTTCCAACAACTTCAAGGTCACGTTCACGCCCACGCTCATGTTGGGTGCCATGACGATGCCGCAGTGCTGGGCCGCTTGCTGCAAAACGGATTTTTGCGCCTGGGTAAACCCCGTCGTACCAATCACCACATTCACGCCATGGCGCTGAGCGGCGGCGACGTGTTGCACCGTGCCCTCTGGGCGGGTGAAGTCAATCAGGCAATCGCTGACCGAGAGCGCGGCATCCACATCGTCGGTGATACGAACACCGGTGTGTAAGCCCGCAAAAGCGCCCGCATCCAAACCCAAGGCCGTGCTGTTGGCGACATCCAAAGCACCACTGAGCACCATGTCGTCGCTGTGGCCAACGGCCTGCACCAACGTTTGGCCCATGCGCCCACTGGCACCGGCCACACACACACGAATACGCTGACTCACGGCCCAGACTCCTAGGGTTCTAAACGGGGGTACACCACCGCCGGTGGCGCGGGGGTCACGGGCGGTGCTTTGAGGGGGTTCTTGGCATCAAAAGCCTGCAACTGTTCTGGCGTGGCCACCAACGCGGGTATCGGCGCGTCTTTGCGCGGCACTTGCAAAGACTCCACAAACGCCTGTTCGGTCGGCACATCGTCGCCGTTAAAACGCTCCAGCCGGTTGTCTTTGAACCACACCGACAAGTGCCGACGCTGGGGCGCTTGGCCTTGGCGCTTTAAGGTGAAGACGTAGTCCCATCGGTTGTCGTGAAACACGCTGGCCAACAGCGGTGTGCCCAAAATGTCGCGCACCTGCTCGCGGCTCATGCCCACTTGCAGTGCCTGCACCTGCTCTTGGGTCAACACATTGCCTTGCAAAATATCGATTTTGTAAGGTGTCAATGCCGACGCCACCGCAGCCACAGGCCCTTGGCTGCTGGCGCAGCCGCCCACCATCAACAACACAGCCACCATCAAGGTCGGTCCTGCGGGCTTGTGCCCAAGCTTCCAACGGTTGAGATATATCATCGGATCATTGTAGTCTTTACCCCAACCACGGCCTTGCGATGACCAACATTGAAGAACTCAAAAGCACAGGGCTTAAAGCCACCTTGCCTCGGTTGAAAATTCTGGAGGTTTTTCAAACCGCCAAAGACCGACACATGACGGCGGAAGATGTGTTTCGGGTTTTGTTGCAAGAGCGTTGCGACATCGGCTTGGCCACCGTTTACCGGGTGTTGATGCAGTTTGAACAAGCGGGCTTGCTCACCCGCAGCAACTTCGAATCGGGCAAAGCGGTTTACGAACTCAACGAGGGCCAACACCACGACCATTTGGTTTGTTTGGATTGTGGGCACGTTGAGGAATTTTTTGACGCCGCCATTGAGGAGCGCCAACAACTGGTGGCTTCGTCGCGGGGTTTTACCCTGCAAGAGCACGCCCTGTCGCTTTATGCGAACTGCACCCGCCAAGACTGCGCCCATCGACGCCGAGAGGGCCGTTGAACCCACCTCAATCCCTCAATGGCCGCCCATGGCCGCTTGGTGGCGTTCAATAAATTCTTGGTAGGTGTCGATGCCGCGCAATTGCAATATGGTGTTGCGCACGGCGGCCTCCACCAACACGGCGATGTTGCGCCCCGCCACCACCTGAATCACCGCTTTGCGCACCGGAACACCCAACACCGACTGGTGCAAAGGCTCATGCGGCATGCGCTCATAGTCACGCTCCAGGGTTTCTTTGCGCACCAAGTGAACAATGAGCTTGAGGCGCATTTTTCGGCGCACCGCCGTCTCACCAAAAATGGCCTTGATGTCCAGCAAGCCTATGCCGCGCACCTCCAGCAGGTTTTGCAGCAAATCGGGGCAGCGTCCCTCGATGCTGGTTTGGTTGATGCGGTAGAGGTCCACCGCGTCATCGGCCACCAAACCATGACCGCGCGAAACCAACTCCAAGCCCAACTCGCTCTTGCCCAAGCCCGACTCGCCCGTGATCATCACGCCCATGCCCAAAATGTCCATGAACACGCCGTGCATGGAAATGCGCTCGGCGAAGTGGCGCGAGAGGTCGGCCCGCAACACATCGATGACAAAGGCGGCCGACTCGTGGGTCGCGAACATGGGGATTTGGGCACGTTCGCACATGGCCATCAGGTCTTCGGGCACCGCTTGACCATCGGCAACGATCAGCGCCGGCGGCTCCAAGGTGACGATGCGGGCGATGCGACGGCGGTTGTCTTCGTGGTTCTCGCTGGTGAGGTAAGCCACCTCACGCTCGCCCAAAACCTGCACGCGGTAGGGGTGGATGTAATTCAAATAACCCACCAAATCGGCCCCCGAGCGGGCGGCGCGCACGGCGGCTTCGTCGAAGTGGCGTTCCGAAGCGCCCAAACCCGCCACCCACTGCCACTTCAAGGCCTCTCGGTGGTTCTCAAACAGAACGTCGGCGCTGACGACGGTGGGTTTCAACAGCGTCTCAGGCGGCGGCGTGGGCCGACTGCCACGTGGAAATCATTTGGTGCAGGACCGCATCGGCGGTGGCGGTTTTCATGCCTTCGCGCAACTGGCTGTCGCTGAGCAGCTCGGCAATTTCAGACAAAATTTCCAAGTGCTTTTGTGTGGCGGCTTCGGGCACCAACAAAAAAATCAGCAACTGCACGGCCTGCTCATCGGGGGCATCAAACCCAATGGGCGATGCGAGCTGGAACACCGCCGCCAAGGGCTGTTTCAGGCCTTTGATACGACCATGGGGTATGGCCACGCCATGGCCCAAACCCGTCGAGCCCAATCGTTCACGCGCAAACAAGCTGTCGGTGATGAGGGCGCGGTTCAGTCCGTGCAAGGTTTCGAACAACAAGCCCGCCTCTTCAAAAGCGCGCTTCTTGCTGGTGACGTCCACACCAACCAATACTTGGGTGGCGGGCAAAATGGCAGATAGTCGGTTCATGAAAGCCTCTTGGAGCGCAAATTATGCCGAGTTGAGCGACGAAGGCGCGTTTTTGTCCACAAAAAAAGCCGCTTGACTTTTCAAGCGGCTTGTTGCACTGCAACAAAACAATCACATCAGGCGTTTGGCTGCCTCGTGGTGGTGCGCTTGGCTTTTGTCTTTGTGTCGCAAGACCTGGCGGTCGAGCTTGTCGGCCAACTCATCGACGGCGGCGTACAAATCGGCGTGGGCACTTTCGGCAAACAGGTCTTTTCCTTTGACGTGGATGTTGCATTCGGCACGCTGACGAAGGTCTTTTTCCTTCAAGTTATCCACCGTTAGCAGCACCTTAATGTCCACCACTTGGTCAAAGTGGCGGGAAATGCGTTCCAGCTTGGACTGCACATAACCGCGCAAAGCGGGTGTGACTTCGAGGTGATGCCCACTGATCGTCAAGTTCATACATTTGCTCCTGAAACACCGGGGGTCCAAGCGCCGAGGTGCCCGGCCATGATTCCTCTGCGCTACGCTCACAAACCCACTATGCCCTCGAAATGCCCGGCGTGCAAGCTTGCACCGCAACAAAAATAAAGGTTTGGCTTGTTGCCACCACGCAACGAAAGCCCAGGCCTGGGGCAGTCCTGCCTGAGTGCCATAATTCGGAGCGCGTTCACCGATGGGGCGTCCCGCGAACCAATCACCCCCAATGGGAGTTACCCCATGCTCAATGTTTTCAGCTTGGCCAACGGCCGCCTGTTTCAAGTC
Organism: Comamonadaceae bacterium; assembly: GCA_011391745.1. Taxonomy (GTDB): domain Bacteria; phylum Pseudomonadota; class Gammaproteobacteria; order Burkholderiales; family Burkholderiaceae_C; genus Hydrogenophaga. Next base: position 15,380 of record JAABPX010000040.1, on the reverse strand, counting down.
GAAATCGAGTCGTTGGCCGAATTGGCCCAGTGCCAGCCCATTTGGGTTGACTTGGAAAACCCCAGCTCAGAAGAACGTCGCTGGGTCAAACAGCATTTCGGTCTGTCCATCCCCGAAGACGCCATGGACGACGACATCGAAGAGTCGGCCCGCTTCTTTGAAGAGGACAACGGCGAGTTGCACATCCGCAGCGACTTTTTAATCGACGACACCGACAACCCACGTGCGATCCGTGTGGCCTTCATCTTGAACGAACACAACGAAGCGCTCAAGAGCCGCGGCGTGCTGTTCTCCATCCACGATGAAGACGTGCCGGTGTTTCGTTTGCTGCGCATGCGTGCACGCCGAATGCCCGGCCTGATTGCGGACGCCAAAGACGTCTTGCTGATGCTGTTTGACGCGGATGCGGAGTACTGCGCGGACACCCTGGAGACGATTTACGACGAACTCGAAACCGTCAGCCGTCAGGTCTTGGCGGGTGACGTGAACGACAACAAGGCCGGCGAAGTGCTCTCGGCCATTGCCCGCCACGAAGACATGTCTGGGCGCATCCGCCGCAATGTGATGGACACACGCCGTGCCGTGAGTTTTATGATGCGCACCCGCATGCTGCAACCGGAGCAGTTTGAAGACGCGCGGCAAATTTTGCGCGACCTGGACTCACTGGACAGTCACACCGCATTTTTGTTTGACAAGATCAACTTTTTGATGGACGCCACGGTCGGTTTCATCAACATCAACCAAAACAAGATCATCAAAATCTTCTCGGTGGCCAGCGTGTCCTTGCTGCCGCCCACCTTGGTGGCCAGCAGTTACGGCATGAACTTCGCCTTCATGCCCGAGCTGAATTGGACCTACGGCTACCCCCTGGCCATTGGTTTGATGGTGCTCTCGGCCTTGGTGCCCATGGTGTACTTCCGCAAGCGCGGCTGGTTGAAGTAAGGTCCGCAGACCACACTCAGGTGCGGCGCAACTCGCGGCGCAAAATTTTGCCCACCGGGGTTTTGGGCAAGCTGTCTTGAAACACCACCACCTTGGGGCGTTTGTAGCTGGTGAGTTGCGCACGGCAATGCGCCATGACATCGGCCTGCGTCAATCGGGGGTCTTGCTTAACCACCACCAGCTTGACGGCTTCACCGGTTCTTTCGTCCGGCACCCCCACAACGGCACACTCCAAGACACCGGGCAGCTGAGCCACGATGTCTTCGATTTCGTTGGGGTAGACATTAAATCCACTGACCAAGACCATGTCTTTTTTGCGATCCACGATCTTAAAAAAACCGCGCTCATCCATGGTGCCGATGTCGCCGCTTCTGAAAAACCCATCGGCGGTCATGGCTTTGGCGGTTTCGTCGGGTCGCTGCCAATAACCCGCCATGACCTGCGGGCCTTGAATAACGATTTCACCCGGCTCGCCCAAGGGCACGGTGTGGCCCGCATCGTCCACACATTTCATTCGCGTGTTGGGCAGTGGCACACCAATGGTGCCGTTGAATTCGCGCAAGGTCAGTGGGTTGCAACTGGCAATCGGGCTGGTTTCGGACAGGCCGTAGCCCTCACAAATGGGACAACCGGTTTGCGCCATCCAACGCTGAGCCACGGCGGTTTGAACCGCCATGCCGCCGCCCACCGAGGCGCGCAAATGGCGCCAATCCACGGTGTGGAAATCGGGGTGGTTGACCAAACCATTGAACAAGGTGCTGACCGCTGGAAAACTGTGGAAACGCTCTTTACGCAGGGTTTTAAGCACCTCGGGCAAATCGCGCGGGTTGGGTATCAAGATGTTCTTGGCCCCGGTTTCCCACGACAGCAGCAGGTTCACGGTGAACGCGAAGATGTGATAGAGCGGCAAGGCACAAACGCTGGTGAGTTGCTCATGCCTTGGCAAGTCACCCAACACCGGCTGGTGCCACGCATGGGCTTGGCGCAGATTGGCCAACACGTTGCGGTGCAGCAAGACCGCGCCTTTGCTGACACCCGTGGTGCCCCCGGTGTATTGCAAGACCGCCATGTCGCCGCCGCGCACCCGCGGTTTGAGCCAGACACTCCGACGCCCCCGCGCCAAGGCCTCGTTGAAGCGAACCGCTTGGGGCAATTCAAACGCAGGCACCAGCTTTTTGTGGTGCCGCACCACGGCGTTGACCAAACGGCCTTTGACGCACCCGAGCAAATCGCCCATGGCCGCCAGCACCACGTGCTTGACCGGTGTCTGATCCGCACAGGCTTGGTAGACGTGGGCGAAGTTTTCCAAGATCACCAAGGCCTTGCTGCCCGAATCTTTGAGTTGGTGCTGCAACTCGGCGGCGGTGTAGAGCGGGTTGATGTTGACCACCACCAAACCGGCCCTCAAAATCGCCGCCACCGCCACCGCGTACTGCGGCGTGTTGGGCATCATGATCGCGACGCGGTCGCCCGGCACCAAACCCAAGCTGTGCCAATAGGCCGCCAGCGACTCGGACCACCGATCAATATCACCAAAGCGCTGGGTTTGCCCCAAAAAACGGTAGGCGGGTCGGTCCGCGAACTCCACAAAACGCCGATCGATCAGATCGACCAACGAGGCCTCGGGGTCGAGGTCCAGGTCATGCGCCACGCCAGCGGGGTAATGCGCAAGCCATGGGCGGTCGTGGCTGCGGGCTGGCATGGTGTTCAGGCTTTTAAGGCCACCAACACCTCGTCGAGCATCTTCTTGGCATCACCAAACAACATGCGGTTGTTGTCTTTGTAGAAGAGCGGGTTGTCCACACCGGCGTAGCCGCTGGCCATGGAGCGCTTCATGACGATGCTGGTGCGGGCCTTCCAGACTTCGAGCACCGGCATACCCGCGATCGGGCTGGTCGGGTCGTCTTGCGCGGCGGGGTTCACGATGTCGTTGGCGCCAATCACAATGGCCACATCGGTGTCGGGGAAGTCGTCGTTGAGTTCGTCCATCTCGAACACGATGTCGTAAGGCACTTTGGCCTCGGCCAACAACACGTTCATGTGGCCGGGCATGCGGCCCGCCACGGGGTGGATGCCAAAGCGCACGTTCACGCCTTTTTCGCGCAGCGTGCGGGTGATCTCGAACACCGTGTGCTGGGCTTGCGCCACGGCCATGCCGTAGCCCGGCACGATGATCACGTTTTTCGCGTCGCGCAACAGCTCGGCGGTCTCAGCGGCCAAGATGGGGCTGACTTCACCCTGCGGCTCGGCGGCGCCACCGGCAGGCTTGGGCGCAGCCGCCGTGGTGCCAAAGCCCCCCGCGATCACGCTGAAAAAGCTGCGGTTCATGGCGTTGCACATGATGTACGACAGGATCGCGCCCGACGAACCCACCAACGCGCCGGTGACGATCAGCAAGTCGTTGCTCAGCATGAAGCCAGTGGCCGCGGCGGCCCAGCCGGAGTAGCTGTTGAGCATGGACACCACCACCGGCATGTCGGCACCACCGATGGCCATGACCATGTGGATGCCGAAGAGCAAAGCGATGGCGCTCATGACAAACAAGGGGAACATGCCTTCTTCGATGGTCTCGGCTTGCAAGAACAGGCGGCCAAAATACACCACGGCCAACAAACCGGCCAAGTTAATCCAGTGGCGGGCGGGGAGCAACAAGGGGCTGCCACCGATGCGGCCCGACAACTTGCCGAAAGCAGCAATCGAGCCCGAGAAGGTCACCGCACCGATGAAGATGCCGATGTAGATTTCCATCGCGTGGATGGTGTGGGCCGCGCCCTCAAAGCCTTTGGTGGCTTCGGGGTCCACGTAAGTGGCGTAACCGACCAGCACCGCCGCCATGCCGACCATGCTGTGCATAAGCGCGACCAATTCGGGCATTTGCGTCATCTGCACCGAGCGCGCAGCGTACAAGCCGATGGCACCACCGACGACCAAGGCGCCGACGATCCACGGAATGCCCGCGACCGTGACTTGCGGGCCGAACACGGTGGCCAACACGGCCAAAGCCATGCCGATCATGCCGTAGAGGTTGCCGCGACGGGCGGTTTCCTGGTTGGACAAACCGCCCAGGCTGAGGATGAAAAGAATGGTCGCGCCGATGTAGGCGACCGTGGCCAAGCTGGATGTCATCACTGTCTCTTTCTTAATCGGTTGGGGACAGAGCTGAAGATCTGCCCCAAAGTCTTTTATTTGCGGAACATGGCCAGCATGCGCTGGGTGACGGCAAAGCCGCCGAACATGTTGATGGCGGTGAGCACCAAAGCCAGCGAGGCCAACACAACGATCAGCGTGTTGGGGCGATCCACGGCATCGGCCATGGGCGAGATCTGCACCAAGGCACCGATGGCGATGATCGAGCTGATGGCGTTGGTCACGCTCATGAGTGGGGTGTGCAGCGCGGGCTTGACGTTCCACACCACCATGTAGCCCACAAAACAGGCCAACACAAACACCGTGAAGTGCGACAGGAAATCCGCTGGCGCATACGCGCCGACCAGCACAAACAGCACCGCCGTGACGGCCGCCACGCTGAGCAATTTGCCCACGGGCATCGGGCCCGAAGGCTCACCGTGACCGTGGCCTTTTTTGGCCGCAGGCGCGGCGGCGGGTTTGGCGGCGGGTTTGGGCGCGACCACCAAAGGCGGCGCAGGCCAGGTGATTTCGCCGTTCTTGATGACGGTCAGGCCTCGGATCGCGTCGTCTTCCATGTTGACGTTGATCACGCCGTCCTTGGTCTTGCACAGCTCTTCCGTCAAGCGGAACAGGTTGGTGCCGTACAAGGTGGACGACTGGCGCGCCATGCGCGAAGCCAGGTCGGTGTAACCGACGATGGTCACGCCGTGCTTGACCACGGCCTTGCCGGGCTCGGTCAGTTCGCAGTTGCCGCCTTGCTCGGCGGCCATGTCCACGATCACGCTGCCGGGCTTCATGGACTTCACCATCTCGGCGGTGATCAGGCGCGGCGCGGGTTTGCCGGGGATGAGCGCGGTGGTGATGATGATGTCGCACTCTTTCGCTTGCTTGGCGTACATCTCGCGCTGTGCGGCTTGGAAGGCTTCGCTCATGACCTTGGCGTAACCGCCGCCGCCCGAGCCTTCTTCTTCGTAGTCCACTTTGACGAACTCACCGCCGAGCGAGACGACCTGGTCAGCCACTTCGGCGCGGGTGTCGTTGGCGCGCACGATGGCGCCCAAGCTGGCGGCCGCGCCAATGGCGGCCAAACCGGCCACACCGGCACCGGCGATGAAGACCTTGGCGGGGGGCACTTTGCCCGCGGCCGTGATCTGGCCGTTGAAGAAACGACCAAAGGCATTGGCCGCTTCCACGACCGCGCGGTAACCGCTGACACCGGCCATGGAGGTCAGCGCGTCCATCTTCTGGGCGCGGCTGAGCGTGCGGGGCAGTGCATCAATCGACAGCGCGGTGACCTTTTTGGCCGCGAGCTGCTGCATCAAATCGGGGTTTTGGGCGGGCCACAAAAAGCCGATCAGCGTCTGGCCTTCGTGCATCAGCGCCACTTCGTCGGTCGTGGGGGCGCGCACCTTAAAAACGATGTCGCTGCCGCTCCACAGCGCCGCGGCATTGGGGGCGATGGTCGCGCCGGCTTCGATGTAAGCCGCGTCGGACAGGTCGGCCAGCTCGCCCGCACCTTGCTCAACCACCACGGCAAAACCGAGTTTGACCAGTTTGGTCACCACATCGGGGACCGTGGCCACGCGTTTTTCTCCGGGAAATACCTCTCGCGGCACGCCAATGCGCTGGGGCGTTGCTGCGTTATCACCTGTCTGCATGAATGTCTCCTCGCTCAATCCACAAAAATAGCCAAGCTTTCAGCTTAACCGAAGTTACCATGCACGCCCCCCGAGTTCGCTGACAACGCGGCCCCAGCGCCGATAATCGGCGTCATGAACACCCGTTGGAAACCCAGCACCACCGTGGCGGCCATCATCGAACGCGAGGGTCGCTACCTGTTGGTCGAAGAACACACCCCAGAGGGCCTGCGCTTGAACAACCCCGCAGGGCATCTTGACCCTGGTGAGAGCCCCGAACAGGGCGTGGCCCGCGAAACCTTGGAAGAAACCGCGTTTGCCTTCACACCCACCGCCTTGGTGGGCATTTACCTCTCACGTTTTCAGCGCCCAGCCACCGGTGAAGACATCACCTACCTGCGCTTGGCCTACACCGGCGAGCTGGGTGCGTTTGACGACACACGCACGCTGGACACCGGCATCGTGCGCACGCTGTGGATGACGCCCGAAGAACTGCTCGCTTGCCCCGAACGCCACCGCAGCCCGCTGGTCATGCGCTGCATCAACGACCACCAACAAGGTCAGCGCTTCCCACTGGCCACCATCCTCACCGACGCGTCGGTGTGGCGACCTTAACGCTTTACACACTCAGGCTGTTCGGCCTCTGCGGGAATACTGCGCCACAGCAGCAACAGCGCCAACAAGGCCGAAGCCATCATCAAAAACAGGCTGATCGCGTTGAGCACTGGCGTGGCGCCCTCACGCATGCGGCTGTACATCAGCACCGTGAGCGGCGAGTCCGAGCCCACCAGCATGAGGGTAGTGTTGAAGTTCTCGAACGACATCAAAAACGCCATGGCGGCCGCACCGATCATGCTTGGCCGCAGGTAGGGCAAGGTGATGGTCCTCAGTACCGCGATGCGGCTGGCGCCGAGGTTCAATGCAGCTTCTTCGAGCGTGCGGTCAAAGCGCCGCAGGCTGGCCGAGATGGTCAGCGTGGCGATGGTCACGATGTAACAAAACTGCCCCAGGATCACCAGCGGTAGGCCGGGCCGAAGAAAGTGCAGCTCCAGGCCCCAGGTTTCGTCGGCAAAGTTGGCGATGCGGCTGGCAAACGCGAGGATGGAGATGCCCAGGATCACGCCCGGAATCACCAGCGGCAACATGGCCAGCAGCGCAATGGTATGTTTGCCGGGGAACTCAAAGCGCTCCAGCAAGAACGCGTTGCAAGTGCCCACGCCCACCGACAGCACGGTGACCCACAGCGCCACCCATGCACTCACGCCAATGGCTTTAAGCAACTCGGTATCAAACAACAAACCGGTGCGTGTGTCGTTGTTCGCGGTGAACCAGTCGAGCGTGAAACCCATCCAAGGTGGCGTGGGGTAGTCTGCATTGTTGAAGGCAAACACCGCCACCACCAACAGCGGCACAAACAGAAAAATAAAAAATGCGCCCGCGAAAGCGCTCAAGCCAAAGCGCTGGATGGCTGGGCGAGGCAGCGACGGAATCATGTCTTCATCACCGCGCCAAAGCGCTGCCCTGTGAGCCGCAGACCTGCCCAAACCATCAGGCTGGAGAGAAAGAGCAGCAGGAAACCAAACGCTGCGCCTTGGTTCCAGTTGAAGCGGGTGATGAACTGGGTATAAATCTGCTCAGTGAACCACAACGAATTTTTGCCGCCCAGCAGCGTGGGCGTGAGGTAATTCCCCAAGCACAACATGAACACCACGATGCAGCCAGCGGCAATGCCAGGCGCCGCGTGCGGAATGACAATGCGGCGCACGATGTTGGTGGTGCTGCCGCCCAGGTCGTAAGCGGCTTCAATCAGACTGTCGTCCAGGGTCTCTAGGCTGTTGACCAGCGGAATCACCATGAACAGCAACGAGGCATAGACCAGGCCCACCAAAATGGTGGCGTCGTGGTACAGCAGCTCCACCGGCTGATCCGCCAGCCCCACCGCCTGCAACAGGCCCGAGACCACACCGGTTTCGCGCAACAAAATCAGCCAGCCCAGGGTGCGCACCATCTCGCTCACCCAAAACGGCAGCAGGCACAGCACCAGCAGCGCCATCTTGAGCCGCCCGCGCGCCACCTTGGCGATGGTCCACGCAACCGGAAACGCCATCAGCAGCGTCAGCACCGTGGCCAACACCGATATCACCGCCGTGCGTACAAAGGTGTTCCAGTACAGCGGCTCGTCCACAAAGGTGCGGTACTGGTCGGCACTGAAAGCGTATTCGCCCGGCCCCACCCGCGCCTGCAGCGACAGCACCAGCAACTCCACATGCGGCAACACCACCAAGCCCACCAACCACAGCAGTGCCGGCGCCAGCAAAAAAGCCAGCATCCAGCGGCGGTGAGTGGCCACGGCGCTCATGGCATCAGGCCTTGAAACACCAGGCTTGGGCGGGTTGGTAAGCGAAGTGCACCGTCTCGCCCACCCTCAAATCGGCCAAGCGGCCGGTGAGCGGCAGCGCAATGCTCAGGGCGGTGCGGCTGGTGCTTTCCTGCACCTTGACGGTCGAATTGCCGCCGTCAAACAACACGCTGTGCACCGCTGCGCTCCAGGCCGGCGCGCCAGCCGGCAGCTCAGCAGGGGTGCGGGCAATCTCAATGGCTTCGGGCCGGATGAACAGGCTGGCTGCCTGCCCCACATCCAAGGTGCCCATGCGCTGCGCCCACATGCCCAAACCACTGGCCGTGCGCAGCAACACCTGTTCGCCTTGGACCGATTCAATCGTGCCCTCAAAGCGGTTGTTGTTGCCCACAAAGCCGGCCACAAACGCGGTCTGCGGTTGGTAATACAGCGCCTGCGGCGTGCCCATTTGTTCAAAACGGCCGTGGTTCATCACCGCCACCTGATCCGACATCACCAAGGCTTCGCTCTGGTCGTGTGTGATGTAGACAAAGGTGGTGCCCACCTCGGCTTGCAGCTGTTTGAGTTCCACCTTCATGTGCTCGCGCAGCTTGAGGTCGAGCGCGCCCAGCGGCTCGTCCAGCAACAGCAGTGTGGGCTCCAGCACCAGCGAGCGAGCAATCGCCACGCGCTGCTTTTGTCCGCCCGAGAGTTGGTCGATGCGCTTGTCCTGACTGCCCGGCAGGCCCACGCGCTGCAGCATGTCGGTCACCCTGGCTTTGGCGGTGGCGGCTTTCACGCCACGCCGCTCCAGCCCGTAGGCGATGTTTTCGCCCACGCTCATCATCGGGAACAGCGCCAAGTGCTGAAACACCATGTTCACCGACCGCCGGTTGGGCGCCACGCCGTGCATGGAATCGCCCTTGATGACGATGTCGCCACCATCAGGCGCCACAAACCCTGCCACCATGCGCAGCAAGGTGGTTTTGCCGCAGCCCGATGGGCCGAGGATCGAAAAAAACGAACCCCGCTGCACCTCAAAACTCAGGTCGTCCACCGCTGCAAACGCCCCATAGCGTTTGCTGACGGCGCGGATGACCAAGTCAGGTGGACGGGCAGGATCCGTAGCCAATGCCACGGTTTATTTGGCCGCCTTGATGCGGTCTAGAACACGACCTTCGAGGTCTTCTAGGCCAGCGGGCACAGCGGGGTACCACTTGATGTTTTTCAGTGCGGCCTCAGGGAAACTGTCGGCAAACTGTTTTTTCAGCACCGGGTCCATCATCTGATCAGCGCCTTTGCTGGCGGTGAAGTTGCCAGCCGAAGACGCGACCTTGGCTGCAATCTCGGGCTTCATCACAAAGTTGATCCAGGCGTAGGCCGCGGCGTCGTTGCGGCCCTTAGCGGGAATGGCGAAAGTGTCCACCCAGCCCAGTGCACCGGATTTGGGAGCGATAAACTTCACGTCGGGGTTAGTCTTGTTGAGTTCCCAACCGCCGGTGTCCCACATCATGGCGGTGGTTAACTCCCCCGAACGGATGCCAGCCAGCAGCTGGTCTTTGCCGTCCCAGAAAAACTTGACGTTCTTTTTGCACTCGATGAGCTTTTTGCCCATGTCGTCCATCAACGCGCCGTAGGCCTTGGGGTTGTTGTAGAGCGCAAACGGGTCTTTGCCGGAGGCAAAAGCCATGGCAATCAACGTGGGGCGCTTCAGGCGCATGCTGACCTTGCCAGCATTCTCGGCGGCGCACAGGTCGGCGTAGTCGGTGGCTTTGGATGTTTTGGTGTTGACCACCAAGCCATCGGTGCCCCAGATGTGCGGCAAGCCGTAGACCGCGCCCCCAGCCGTGGTGTTTTTCTTGGTGGCGTCCAGCATCGAAGGGATAAACAAATCGGTCTTGATTTTGGACAAATCGAGCGGCTTGTAAATCTTGAACTCAGCCTGCGGGCCGGTGATGCGGTCTTGGCTTGGCTGGGCCAAGTCAAAGCCAGCGCCAGCGGTAGCGCGTAGCTTGGAAATCATTTCCTCGTTGTTCGAGTTGGTCACCTCGACCTTGATGCCGGTTTCTTTGGTGAACTGCTCGACTACGTCTTTGGGTGCGTAGCCGCCCCAGGTCAACAGGCGCAGGGTTTTGTTGTCTTGCGCTTGCGCAACGCCAGCAGCCAGCATCAACGTGGCCAGGACCATCTTGGACATGGGAATTTTCATGGGAACTCGCTTTGTGGTTGAACGGTGTTACTGGTGATCAAACTCAGCACCGCCCAGCGTACGGCGTGCGTGTGAACGCTTGATGACAAACGCGTTTAACCCTCAATCGGCCCCGCCGACCCGCCCCCGAGTCTGCTTGATTTGCGAACGGTTGGCTTTGCCCGCCAAACGGCGTTGCTGCGCGGCGCGGGTTGGGCGCGTGGCTTTTCGGGCCTTGGGCAAGGTGGCCACACCGTCCACCATGGCCTGCAACCGCGCCAGCGCGGCGGCTTTGTTGGTCTCCAGACTGCGGCTGTTTTGGGCTTTGATGACCACCACGCCCTCGGTGGTGATGCGGTGATCGCTCAAGGCCAGCAAGCGCTCGCGCACCGCCTCGGGCAAAGAAGATGCGCCCACAACAAAGCGCAGGTGCACCGCGTTGGACACCTTGTTGACGTTTTGCCCGCCCGCGCCTTGGGCGCGGATGGCGGTGAACTCAACCTCGTCGGGGTCGATGCGGGGGCTGAGCGGTGGGCGCGTTTGCATGCCTGGTTGACCCGCGGCTGAGCGGTCAGAACGTCAATTGGATGCCGGCCTGTGTGCCCTTAAACAACTTCATGTTCACTTGCTTGTCGTAATTGACTTGAACATACCGATACCCCACAAACAGCGCGGCGTTGTCCAGCAAGCGATAACTCAGTTGAGCCCCCACGTCGCGGAAATTCTTGACTTGGTTGAAGCTCACCACGCTGGGCGCGTACCACGCATGGGCACCCAAATAGAGTTTGGGCACCATGGGCAGCGCCGCGTTGACCGACCCGCCCAAGGCAATGACCGCCGAGTTTTTGTGGTCGTTGAACAGACCAACCCCCTTAAAGCCCACCGAGGCTTGCACTTGGGGGTTCACGCTTTGAGACACTTGAACGCCCAGCGAAGCCATGTCGCCGTTGTCGCTGTGGTGCAAACCCCCCATGTTCATTTGCAAAGTGCCGTTTTGTGTGGCCCCCACATAGTCGAGCGAAACGGTTTTGTCGCTCAAAGCGATGGACAAATCGGACGCTTGAACCGTCGTGACGGCCAAGCACAAGCCTAGGAGAGAGATGGTTTTTTGCATGGTCATGGGTTGAAGAAACTTTAAAGATTTGGATTGTAGTTGTGGCTTCACCGCTGTGGTCAACGGCTCACTGCGCCTATCAATCCCTGACCAAGCGCCCTCACAGGTTGGGCGCGAGCAAGCGCTGCAGGTCTTTGACCTGCACGCCGCTGCGTTGGGCGAGGTTTTGAACTTGGTCGTCGCCCACCTTGCCCACGTTGAAGTACTGCGCTTGCGCGTGCGCGATGTAAAAACCGCTCACGCTCGCCGCAGGCGTCATGGCCAGGCTCTCGGTCAGGCCCATGCCGATGTCTTGGCATTGCAGCAAGTCAAACATCGCTTGTTTGGCGCTGTGGTCGGGGCAAGCGGGGTAGCCGGGCGCGGGGCGGATGCCTTGGTATTTTTCGGCAATCAGCGCTTCGTTGTTCAGCGCTTCGCTCGCGGCATAGCCCCACAGGTCGGTGCGCACTTTTTTGTGCAAGCACTCGGCCAGCGCTTCGGCCAGTCGGTCGGCCAATGACTTGAGCAGGATGGCGCTGTAGTCGTCGTGCGCGGCTTCAAAAGCGGCGGCGCGTTTGTCGGCACCGATGCCCGCCGTGACGGCGAACAGGCCCACGTGATCGGGGGCCACGCCTTCGGGGGCAACAAAGTCGGCCAAGCAACGGCTGGGGCGCATGACCCCATCAATCGCCTGCTTCTCGGTTTGCTGGCGCAGGCCGTGCCACGTCATGGCCACTTGGCTGCGCGAGGCGTCGGTGTACAGGGCGATGTCGTCGTCGTTCACGCTGTTGGCGGGGTACAGGCCGATCACCGCATTGGCCGTGAGCCAGCGGCCTTCGATGATTTTCTTCAACATGGCTTGGCCGTCCGCATAGACCTTGCGGGCCTGCTCGCCCACCACTTCGTCGTCGAGGATGGCGGGGAAAGGGCCGGCCAAGTCCCACGTTTGAAAAAACGGACCCCAGTCGATGTATTGCGCGATCTCGGCCAAGTCGTAGTTCTTGAACACTCGGCGGCCAATGAACTTGGGCGCGGCGGGCACGCCTTGTGTCCAATCGATGGGCGTCTTGTTGGCGCGGGCTTGCGCCAGCGTCCACATCGGGGTTTGTTTTTTGTTGGCGTGCTGCTCGCGCACCTTGTCGTAATCGGTGTTCAGGTCGGCGATGAACTTGGCCGCTTGCTCAGACAACAAACCCTGCGCCACGCCCACGCTGCGCGAAGCGTCGGGCACATAGACCACGGGGCCACTGTAGTGGGGCGCGATCTTCACGGCGGTGTGCACGCGGCTGCAGGTGGCGCCGCCAATGAGCAGCGGCATCTGGCGCTCACGGAAGTACGGGTCTTTTTCCATCTCGCCCGCCACGTACTGCATCTCTTCCAGGCTGGGCGTGATCAGGCCTGAGAGGCCAATGATGTCGGCATTCTCGGCCTTGGCTTTGGCCAAAATTTCGTGGCAGGGCACCATCACGCCCATGTTCACCACTTCAAAGTTGTTGCACTGCAAAACCACGGTGACGATGTTTTTGCCAATGTCGTGCACATCGCCCTTGACGGTGGCGATCACGATCTTGCCCTTGGCCTTAACGTCTTCGCCCGCCGCCTCTTGGGCGAGCTTTTCGGCTTCGATGTAGGGCAGCAAATGCGCCACGGCCTGCTTCATCACGCGGGCGCTTTTTACTACCTGAGGCAAAAACATCTTGCCCTGGCCGAACAGGTCACCGACCACGTTCATGCCGTCCATCAGCGGGCCTTCAATCACATGCAAGGGGCGTCCGCCCTTGGCCAGAATCTCGCGGTAAGCCTCTTCGGTGTCGTCGTTGATGAAGTCGGTGATGCCATGCACCAGCGAATGACTCAAGCGCTGCGCCACGCCCACCGGCGCGTCCACCGTGCCGCGCCAGGCCAGCTTGGTGCTCTCGTCTTTGGCCGCGCCTTTGGCGCTGTCGGCCACTTCGATCAAGCGCTCGCCCGCATCAGCGCGGCGGTTCAGCACCACGTCTTCCACCCGCTCGCGCAGCGTGGGCTCCAGGTCGTCGTACACACCGACCATGCCCGCGTTGACGATGCCCATGTCCATGCCGGCTTGAATGGCGTGGTACAGGAACACCGTGTGGATGGCCTCGCGCACCGGGTCGTTGCCCCGGAATGAAAAACTCACATTCGACACACCGCCTGAGACCTTGGCGCCCGGCAGGTTGTGCTTGATCCAGCGGGTGGCGTTAATGAAGTCCACCGCGTAGTTGTTGTGCTCTTCAATGCCGGTGGCGATGGCAAAAATGTTCGGGTCAAAAATGATGTCCTCGGGCGGGAAGCCCACCTCGTCCACCAGCACGCGGTAAGCGCGTTCGCAAATTTCGATCTTGCGCTCAAACGTGTCGGCTTGGCCTTTTTCATCGAAGGCCATGACCACGGCAGCAGCCCCATAGCGCTTGACCAGCTTGGCTTGGCGCTTGAACTCGTCCAAGCCCTCTTTCATGCTGATCGAGTTGACTATTGGCTTGCCCTGGATGCAGCGCAGACCGGCCTCGATCACCGACCATTTGGAAGAGTCCACCATCACCGGCACACGCGCAATGTCGGGCTCACCGGCCATCAGGTTCAAGAACCGCACCATGGCCGCTTGGCTGTCGAGCATGGCTTCGTCCATGTTGACATCGATGATTTGCGCACCGTTTTCCACCTGCTGACGCGCCACGGCCAAGGCCTGCTCGTACTCGCCGTTCAGGATCATGCGGGCAAAGGCCTTGGAGCCGGTCACGTTGGTGCGCTCGCCCACGTTCACAAACAGGCTGTCGGGGCCAATGCGCAGCGGCTCCAAGCCGGACAACAACATGGGGGGGACGGGATTCACATTCATGGGGCACTCACCTGGCGGGGGAAATCAGGTGAGCGTCGTTGCAAAAGAATCACCCCAAGCCTGACTTCACGCGGACGGTGAAGCTGCAACGCTCCTTGGGAAGGTCAGGATTTTAACGGCTCATTCATCGTAGACTCTTAGAGCAACATTTTCTAATTGAGCTCGCCCCATGAATTCCACCGAACAACAGTTTTTCAATGCGCTCGAAGCCAAGCTCTGGACCGCTGCGAACAAACTGCTGCCCAGCCTAGACGCCGCCGTCTACAAGCACATCGTGCTGGGCTTGCTGTTCATCAAATACGTGTCTGACGCGTTTGAAGAGCGTCAGAAAGAACTCAAAACCCAGTTCACCGACCCGGCTCATGATTACTACATGAACCCGGCCGAATACCCAGGGACTTTTGACGAAGACCTGGCTGCCGAGCTGGAAGTGCGCGACTACTACACCGAGAAAAACGTCTTTTGGGTGCCCAGTGAAGCGCGCTGGCCTCTTTTGTTGGCGTGTGCCCAGTTGCCCCCCGGCTCAGCTCTGCCGTGGAACCAGCCAGGCAAGGCAGATGCCGAAAAAATGCGCACCGTCGGCTGGCTCATCGACAACGCCATGGAAGCCATCGAGCGAGAGAACCCCAAGCTCAAAAACGTGCTCAACAAAAATTTTGCCAACACCGAAATCGAGTCGTACAAACTGGCCGAGCTCATGGCTTTGTTTTCGGACACCAACTTTCACGCCACCGAATTCAGGGGTGAACCGCTCAGCCTGCAGGCCAAAGACATCCTGGGCCACATCTACGAATACTTCCTGGGCCAGTTCGCGCTGGCAGAAGGCAAAAAAGGCGGCCAGTACTACACACCCAAGTCCATCGTCAGCCTCATCGTCAACATGCTGCAGCCCTTCAAAGGCCGCGTGTACGACCCGGCCATGGGCTCGGGCGGTTTCTTTGTGCAGAGCGAAGACTTCATCGAACAGCACAGCGGCAAGGCGGCCAAAGCCACCGGCAACAAAGCCAGCGGCCAGATCAGCGTGTACGGCCAAGAGAGCAACCCCACCACCTGGAAGCTCGCGGCCATGAACATGGCCATCCGCGGCATCGACTTCAACTTTGGCCCCGGCCACGCAGACACCCTGCAAAACGACCTGCACCCCGACCTGCGGGCCGACTACGTCATGGCCAACCCACCCTTCAACATGAAAGAAT
>JAABPX010000039.1 GCA_011391745.1 Comamonadaceae bacterium | reverse complement strand
CTACTGGTCGCTGGTGCTTTTCTTGGATGGGCCATAACGTGGTGTTTTGATCAATTCAAGAAAAAGCTTGTTGCCTCATATTTCCTCAAACTAAATACCGGAGATATGGAACAAGAATGGTTTTATTTTGAGTACGTCAATGGTTGGAATAAGGCCTCCTATTCGAGACGCCCGACAGTCGGCTCAGAACCAGAGAAATCAGTTTCTAAGAGTGAATTTGAGAATGTCCGTTCAAAGCTAATTCGGAGAGTAGTTCCATGAATAAATTTGTCCTCCTCAAAGGCTTGGTGGCCCCGATGGACCGCGCCAACGTGGACACCGACGCCATCATCCCCAAGCAATTCCTCAAGTCGATTCGCAAAACCGGCTTTGGCCCCAACCTGTTCGACGAATGGCGCTACCTAGACCAACCCGGCCAGCCCGGTGTGCCCGCGAGCCAACGCAAACCCAACCCCGACTTTGTGCTCAACCAGCCGCGCTACCAAGGGGCCAGCATTTTGTTGGCCCGCAAGAACTTCGGTTGCGGCTCCTCGCGTGAGCACGCGCCTTGGGCCATCGACCAATACGGCTTTCGCTGCGTGATCGCCCCCAGCTTTGCCGACATCTTCTTCAATAACTGCTTCAAGAACGGCTTGCTGCCCATCGTGCTGCCCGAAGCCACCGTGGCCCAGCTGTTTGACGAAGTGGCGGCCTTTCCTGGCTACGAACTCACCGTCGACTTGGATCGCCAAGTCATCGTCAAGCCACAAGGCGAAGAAATTCCTTTCGAAGTGCAAGCCTTCCGCAAGTACTGTTTGCAGGGTGGCCTGGACGACATCGGCCTGACCCTGCGCCACGCCGACAAAATCAAAGCCTTCGAAACCGAACGCCTGGCCGCCAAGCCTTGGTTGGCGCACACGATGTAATTCAACGAAAGTCTCCATGAAAATCGCAGTCCTCCCCGGTGATGGCATCGGCACCGAAATCGTCGCCGAAGCCGTCAAAGTTTTGAACGCCCTCGACCTGAAGTTCGAGATGGAACAGGCCTTGGTCGGCGGTGCCGCTTACGATGCCTTTGGTCACCCCTTGCCCGAAGCCACGCTCAAGCTGGCCATGGACTCGGACGCCGTGCTGTTCGGCGCCGTGGGCGACTGGAAATACGACACCCTGGACCGCCCGCTGCGCCCCGAGCAAGCCATTTTGGGTCTGCGCAAACACATGGGTTTGTTCGCCAACTTCCGCCCCGCCATTTGCTACGAGCAGTTGGTCGGCGCGTCCAGCCTCAAGCCCGAGCTGATTGCGGGCCTGGACATCCTCATCATCCGCGAGCTGACCGGCGACATTTACTTTGGTCAGCCGCGCGGGCGGCGCGTGGCCACCGATGGCCACTTCCCCGGCGCCGAAGAAGCGTTTGACACCATGCGCTACAGCAAGCCCGAGATCGAGCGCATTGCGCACGTGGCTTTCCAAGCCGCTCGCAAGCGCAACAAAAAAGTCACCAGTGTGGACAAGGCCAACGTGCTGGAAACCTTCCAGTTCTGGAAAGACGTGGTCACCGAGGTGCACGCGCAATACCCCGACGTGGAGCTGCAGCACATGTATGTGGACAACGCCGCCATGCAACTGGTCAAAGCACCCAAGGCCTTTGACGTGGTGGTCACCGGCAATATGTTCGGCGACATCTTGAGCGACGAAGCGTCCATGCTGACCGGCTCCATCGGCATGCTGCCCTCGGCCAGTCTGAACACCCAAAACCAAGGGCTGTACGAGCCCAGCCACGGCAGTGCGCCCGACATCGCGGGCAAAGGCGTGGCCAACCCGCTGGCTACCATCCTGAGTGCCGCCATGATGCTGCGCTTCAGCCTGAACCAAGAAGCCGCCGCCCAGCGCATCGAAGCGGCGGTGCAAACCGTCTTGGCCCAAGGCCTGCGAACGCCCGACATCCACAGCGAAGGCACGACCCGGGTCGGCACCGCACAAATGGGCGATGCGGTGGTCAAGGCGCTGCGGTGAGGGCGGGATGGGTGTTGGTAGGGCGTGGCGGACTTGAACCGACGACCAAGGGATTATGAGTCCCCTGCTCTAACCAACTGAGCTAACGCCCCAACCAGCGGCGTATTGTACGGGGCCACGCTGGCCTCATTTGCCTTGACGCAAGGCGTTACCCACGAGTTTGGCCGTGACGTCAACGATTTGAATCATTCGCTCGTAGGGCATGCGCTGCGGGCCAATGACCCCCAAGGTGCCCACCAATTGGCCGTCCACCTCGTACGGCGCGGTGACGACCGACAGCTCTTGATAGGGCACCACTTGGCTTTCGCCGCCGATGTAAATGCGCACGCCCTCGGCTTGGTTGGACACCTCAAGCAAGCGAATGATTTGGGTTTTTTGTTCGAACAGGTCGAACATGCGGCGCAGGTTGCCCATGTCGTTGGAAAACTCGCTCACCGACAAGAGGTTGCGCTCACCGGCCACCACCACTTCGTTGGGCTCGCTGTCCTCTTCGGGGGTTTGCAGCGCGTCTTGCATGAGGCTGGCAATTTCACCGCGCAGTTGCTCAACCTCGCTTTTTAAGCGCACCCGCACGGCTTCCATGGTCAAACCGGCGTAGTGGCTGTTGAGGAAGTTGGCGGCTTCAATGAGTTGCGATTGGGTGTAAATGACCGAGGTTTGGATGATGCGGTTTTGCACATCGCCCTCGGGCGAGACCAAAATCACCAACACGCGGTGCTCAGACAGGCTTAAAAATTCAATGTGCCGAAACACGCTGGCCCGGCGCGGTGCCATGACCACCCCCACGAATTGCGACAAGCTGGAGAGCATGTGCGCGGCGCTGCTCAGCACCTTTTGTTGCTGGCCACCGGTGTCCAAGCCGCCCATGGACTCCAAAGCGGGCAGCGCGTCGCGGCGCACGGTGAGCATGGTGTCCACAAACAGGCGATACCCCCGCGCGGTGGGAATGCGACCGGCCGAGGTGTGCGGGCTGGCGATGAGGCCCAAATCCTCTAAGTCGCTCATGACGTTGCGGATGGTGGCGGGCGAGAGGTCCAGACCGGTGGCCTTGGACAGGGTGCGCGAACCCACGGGTTGCCCATCGGCGATGTATCGCTCCACCAGGGCTTTGAGCAACAATTTGGCGCGGTCGTCTAGCATCGGTGCATTGTACGAAGCTATGTTGTAATTTGAATATGAATGCGTTCGCCCCACCACAGCCCGCTTTGGCCCAGCCCGGTGCCACGCGCCGTTTTTCGCACGTGGCCATTGTGGGCAAGTACCACGCGCCGGGCTCGCGCGACGCAGTTGAGGCCCTGGCGCAGTTTTTGCACAGCGAAGGGTGTGACGTCAGTTTGGAGGCCGAGACCGCCCTGAACACGGACCTGACCCACCACCCGGCGCTGAGTGTGGAGAGCATTGGGCGGCAGTGTGACTTAGCCTTGGTGGTGGGCGGTGACGGCACGATGTTGGGCCTGGGGCGACAGTTGGCCCGGTTTAATGTGCCGGTGGTGGGCATCAACCAAGGGCGTTTGGGCTTCATCACCGACATCCGCTGGGACACCTTCGCCGAGGTGTTGCGCCCCATGTTGCACGGCCTCTACACCGAAGAGCGCCGCACGCTGATGGCCGCCAAGGTCATGCGCGATGGGCGCTGCGTGTTTGAGGCCACGGCCATGAACGATGTGGTGGTGAGCCGCGGCAGCGTGGCCAGCATGATTGAAATGCGCGTGGAGGTGGATGGCCACTTTGTGGCCAACCAGCGGGCAGACGGCCTGATCATTGCCTCGCCCACGGGCTCCACCGCCTATGCGCTGTCGGCGGGCGGGCCGTTGATTCACCCCGCCATTGAGGGGTGGCTGATGGTGCCGATTGCGCCGCACACCTTGTCCAACCGGCCCGTGGTGCTGCCGTCACAAAGTGAGGTGGCGGTGGAAATCGTGTCAGGACGAGACGCCAGCGCCAACTTTGACATGCAATCGCTGGCCAGTTTGTTGCATGGCGACCGCATCGTGGTGCGCCGCTCCGAACATGGTTTGCGTTTGCTTCACCCAATGGGCTGGAGCTATTTCGACACCCTGCGCGAAAAACTTCACTGGAACGAAGGCGTCTGAAACCACCATGAGCTTGCAACGAATTGCGCTGCGCGACTTTGTGATTGTCAAAACCTTGGACCTCGAATTGGGTCTGGGCTTTACGGTGCTGACCGGCGAGACGGGGGCGGGCAAGTCCATCCTGATCGATGCCTTGCAATTGGCCCTGGGTGCCCGTGCACAAAGCGGTGTGGTGCGCGAAGGCGCGACTCGCTGCGAAATAGCCGCCGAATTCGACAACACGCCAGCGGCCAGTGCGTGGCTCGACGACGAGGGTTTTGCAAGGGAAGACAGCGTGCTGGTGCGCCGCACCTTGGACACCGAAGGCCGCAGCAAAGCGTGGATCAATGGCAGCGTGGCCACCGTGGGGCAACTCAAGTCTTTGGCCAACGCCTTGGTGGACATTCACGGCCAACACGCGTGGCAAAGCCTCACCCGCGCCGATGCGGTGCGCGATCTGCTCGACGCTTACGCGGGCGTGAACACCCAAGAAGCCCGCCGCCGCTGGGGCGCATGGCGCGAACACCGCCAAGCGCTGGACCAAGCCACCGCCAGTCAAGCGCAATCACAACAAGAAATGGAGCGTTTGTCTTGGCTCATTGCTGAACTCGACAAGCTGTCACCGCACGCCAACGAGTGGGCCGAGCTCAACACCCAACACGGCCGCTTGGCCAATGCCCAAGGCCTGATCGATGCCGCCGAACAGGCCGCCGCGGCATTGGACGACGAATCGCCGAGCGCGGCGGAACTGATCCAACGCGCTTTGCACCACATCGAAGGCCAAGCCCACATTGAGCCGCGCTTTGCAGCACCCATTGAAGCCTTGCAAAGCGCTTTGGCGCAGGTGCAAGATGCCCGCCACACCTTGCACCAACTGGGCCGACACATGGACACCGATCCGGCCACGCTCAAGGCCTTGGACGATCGCCTGTCGTTGTGGATGTCGCTGGCCAAACGCCACCGCAAAGCCCCCGAGGACTTGCCCGCCATACACGCCGACTGCAAAACCCAATTGGCCCAGCTGGAATCGTTCACCGACCTCGAAGGCCTACAAAACGCCGAACGCAGCGCGTGGAACGGTTTCACCCAAAGCATCGACGCACTGAGCCAGTTGCGCAGCGCCGCCGCACCCCGGCTCTCACGCGCCGTGACTGAGACGATGCAAACCTTGGGCATGGCGGGCGGGTGTTTTGAAGTGGCGATCCATCGCTTGGACACACCGCAGGCCCATGGCTGGGAACAGGTGGAGTTTTTGGTGGCCGGCCACGCCGGTGTCACGCCGCGCCCGGTGGGCAAGGTGGCCTCGGGCGGAGAGCTTTCGCGCATTGCGCTGGCGCTGTCGGTCATCACCAGCCAGCTCGGCCAAGCCCCCACGTTGATTTTTGACGAGGTGGATTCGGGCATTGGCGGCACGGTGGCCAACACCGTGGGCCAATTGCTGCACCAACTCGGCCAAGACCGCCAGGTGTTGGCGGTGACGCACTTAGCACAAGTCGCGGCCAGTGCCGACCACCACTGCTTGGTCAGCAAACACGCCACACAAGGCCAAACGCTGAGCGAGGTGGTGTCCATTGAAGGCACCCAGCGGGTACAAGAAATTGCCCGCATGCTGGGCGGGTCGGACCAATCACAGGCTTCGCTGGCGCACGCCCGCGAACTGCTCGGCACATGACAACACGCCCCCCCATGGAGCTGGTGCTGATCACCGGCATGTCCGGTTCGGGCAAATCGGTGGCACTCAACGCACTGGAAGACGCGGGCTTTTATTGCGTAGACAACCTGCCGCCCGAACTCTTTGACGCCTTCATTACCTTGGAGCACAGCCACCACGCCAGCCGCGTGGCCATTGCCATGGACGTTCGCAGCGCCGACGCCCTGCCCGGTGTGCCACGCCAACTCAAAGCCCTGCAACACAACATCAACCGCCCGGTGCACCTGACCACGCTGTTTCTGGATGCCACCACCGACGCCTTGGTGCGGCGTTTCTCAGAAACCCGGCGTTCTCATCCGCTGTCGATGACCTCGGTGGACCCCAAACGCGCCTTGGTCGATACCATTGAGTACGAGCGCGAGTTGTTGGCTGAACTGCGCGAACGCGCGCTCGTGATCGACACCAGCCTGATTCGCCCAGCGCGCTTGCGCAGCCAAGTCAAAGACCTGATCGGTACGCACCACGCACCCATGACCTTGGTGTTTGAGTCCTTTGCTTTTAAGCGCGGCATCCCCATGGATGCCGACTTTGTGTTTGATGTTCGGATGCTGCCCAACCCACACTACGAACCCGAGCTCAAAGCCCTGACGGGTTTGGACGCGCCAGTGGCCGATTTTTTGTCGGGTCATGCCGAAGTGCATCAGATGCAAACCCAAATCACGGATTTTCTGCGCCACTGGTTGCCGCGCTTACTGCAAGACCACCGCAGCTACGTCACGGTGGGCATTGGCTGCACGGGCGGGCAACACCGATCGGTGTTTTTGGTCGAGGCCTTGGCCAAGGCGTTTGGCGAACAGTGGAACACGCGGGTGCGCCACCGCGAAAGCGATCACTGGGGTCCTCACCAAACCTGATCACTTAGGCTGCAGTTGATTGAGCCAAGTACGAATGGGTTTGGGCAAACCCACCGTACTGAGTTGTCCCAAAGCAAGCCAAACACCCGACTCCCCAGAGGGTTCAAGGGACTGACGCGAGCCATAAGCCACCGTGGGGTGCAAAGACAATTCGCGGTGGGTTAAGGCGTGTGAAACTGCGGGCCAATGCTCAATGGCACTTGGGACAACCGCCCTCAACGCGGCGTGCATGTGTGCTTCGTCGCTGAAAACCGGCGGGCAATGCAAGCCCGCCCAAATGCCCCGCTGGGGCCGCGTTTGCAGCCACACCCAGCCACCGTCGGACGGGTCAAACCAACACAGCAACCACCAGCGTTCGCTGCGCCGCTTTGGGGCGCGGGTTTTGACCGGAAAGTCGGTGACCCGATCGCTGGCGTGTGCCTGGCACAGCGTCTGCACGGGGCAACGTTCGCAGTCTGGGCGAGTGCGTGTGCACAGCGTGGCCCCCAAGTCCATCAGGCCTTGGGTGTAGGCCACCATGTCTTGGATTGGCGCTGCGCTTGGCTCGGGCAAGAGTGTTTGCGCCAAATCCCACAAGTCACGCTGCGCCGAGGTTTTGGCCAAATCCCCTTCAAACGCCAACAAGCGCGACAAAACCCGCCGCACATTGCCATCAACAATCGAAACACGCTCGCCAAAACAAAATGCAGCAATGGCCGCGGCGGTGGACGCCCCAATGCCGGGCAAGGTTTGCAGCACCGCCCATGAAGACGGAAACACCCCGCCGTGCTCAGCCACCACCGCTTGGGCACAGCGGTGCAGGTTGCGCGCCCGGCTGTAGTACCCCAAACCGCTCCACAACGCCAGCACCTCGCCTTGCTGTGCATTGGCCAGCGCCTGCACGGTCGGGAAACGCTCCAAAAAACGCGGGAAATAATCCAGCACGGTGCTGACTTGCGTTTGCTGCAACATGACCTCAGACAGCCACACGCGGTAGGGCTCTCGGGTGCCTTGCCAAGGCAAACCGTGGCGGCCATCGCGCCGCTGCCAATCGATCAGGCGCGTGGCAAAGCTCAGGGTTTTTGGCATTGCGGGCAATAAAAGGTGGAGCGCTGGCTTTGACGCAGGGTTTTGATGGGGGTGGCGCAAACGCGACAGGGTTCGCCCGAGCGGCCATAGACGGCCGCGTCGAGTTGGAAATAGCCGTTTTGGCCATCGGTGTGCTTGAAGTCGCGCAAGCTGCTGCCGCCCGCCGCCAAGGCTTGGCGCAAAACGCCCACCACCGCCGCGTGCAAACGCGCCACGCGCGGTTTGCTCAATCGGTTGGCGGGTGTGGTGGGCCGAATGCCGGCCTTAAACAACGACTCAGAAGCATAAATATTGCCCACCCCCACCACCACATCGCCCCCCAAAAGTACGGTTTTGATGGCGCTGCGGCGCTGTTGCAAAGCCTGGTGAAACGCCATCGGCTCAAAACCGCTCTCCAGCGGCTCACAACCCAAAGCGCCCAAGAGCTTGTGCGCCACCGGGTCGTCCAAACCCAAGGGGGCGTAGACCACCGCGCCAAAGCGGCGCGGGTCGTGCAGGCGCAAAACGCCCCGGCTGGTGTGCAGTTCCATGTGGTCGTGTGGGCCGCGCTCGGGCAATTGCTGTGCAAACTGCACATGCCCCGACATGCCCAAATGCAACAACAACAAGCCACGGTCCAAGTGGATCAACAAATACTTGCCTCGCCGCCCCACCGAACACACCCGCAGGCCATGCAAGCTGTTCGGCTCACAACCCAAAGGCCAACGCAAGGGTTTGCCCACGACCACGCGCTCAATAAGCGCCCCCGCGATGCGATCGGCAAAGCCCAAACGGGTGATTTCAACTTCGGGCAATTCGGGCATGGATGCAATGGGCGCAAGGCCGTGGAATACAAGGCATCCATTATCATGACCCGATGACCCACACACACCCTCAGCCGCACCAAAACCCCAAGCCCCTGCGCCGCTCTAGGCTTCGACACGGCTGGGTCGCGCTGGGCCTCGGGGCATTGATGCACAGCGCCGTGGCCGCCCCCGTGAACTCGGCGCTTGACAGCCGCTTGTTTTTGCAAATCTTGGCCGCTGAAATGTATGTGCGCGCCAACGAAAACGCCAACGCATTTCAAATCATGTTGGAGGCGGCACGCCAGCAACGCGAGCCCGACCTGTACCGCCGCGCAGTCAACATCGCTTTGCAAAGTGGCTCTGGCGGGTCGGCACTGATGGCGGCCCGCGCATGGGGCAGCGACTGGGCGACGTCCGACGAAGCAGCCCAGTTTGAGTTGCAAATTCTGTTGGCGCTCAACCGCGTGAGCGAAACGGGGCCTGTGCTGCGGCGCTGGGTGCTGGCGCTCAACGGCGAAGCACAAGTCAAGGCCATTCAAAGCATCCCCAACCTTTTTTCGTCGGTCAAAGACAAACCCGACGCCTTGCGTGTGGTGCGTCGGGCCTTGTCGGGGCTGACCTTGGACACGGCCGCCGCGGTGGCACTTCACACCAGTTGGGGGCGCATGGCTTTGGCAGCAGGCGATGGGGCTGCGGCCTTACAAGATGCCCAAACGGCGCACCGTTTGGATCGCTCCGCCGACTGGCCCGCGTTGCTGGCCCTGGCCTTGATGGAGCAAGGCGAAAGCGCGGCGGAGGCCTTGGTGAGCAGCCACACACAAGCCACCGCCGCCCCGGTCCAACACAGCCACACCGTGGCTTTGGCCTACGCACGCGTCTTGATCAACCTCAAGCGGTGGGCCGATGCGCAAACGCAGTTGCAATACCTGCAACAGCGCTGGCCAGAGGTGCATGAGAAAGACCCCGACCTGGCGTACGAACAGGCCAACATGGCCGAAAAACTCGGCCAATGGGACGACATGGAGCGCTTGCTGCGCGGCCTCATTCAAAACCACCCCACGTATGCACACGCTTACAACGCACTGGGCTACGCTTGGGCCGACCGCAATGTGCGTTTGGCCGAGGCCAAGGTCTTGATTGAACAGGCCGTGGCGCTGGCCCCAGAAGATGGCTACATCTTGGACAGCTTGGGCTGGGTGGAATTTCGGCTGGGCAATCACTCGCAAGCGCTGGCCCACCTCAAACGGGCCTTTGAGCTCAAAGCCGATGCTGAAATCGCCGCCCATTGGGGCGAGGTTTTGTGGGTCACGGGCGATCGGGAACAGGCTTTGGTGGTTTGGCGCAAAGGCCTGTCCCTCAACGCCGAGAACGCCACCTTGCGCAACACGCTCAAACGCTTCAACGCCCAGCCATGATGCAGCGGCGTGCTTGTCTCGGTGCTGTGAGCGCCATCGGCCTGTGGTCCGCTGCGGGTTTGAGTGGCTGCGCCAGCACTGCCCCTGTGGGTCAACGCTTGTGGTCGGGTCGCTTGGCCGTCACCGTGCACAGCACGCCCCAAAACCACTTCTCAGCCAGCTTTGAACTGCAAGGCACATCCGAAGCCGGACGGTTAACCTTGCTATCACCCTTGGGCACCACCTTGGCCCATGTGCAATGGAGCCCGCAAAGGGCGCAATGGCAACGTGGCAGCGAATGGGAAAGCCGCCCGAGCCTAGGCGAACTCATGCGGGATTTGCTCGGCACCGAGCTGCCCGTGACCCACTTGTTTGCTTGGCTCGATGGCCAGCCCAGCGCGCCCGAGGGTTGGTCGGTGGATCTTTCTCGACACCGCGACGGACGCATTCAAGCCCAACGCGAGTACCCCTTGCCACGCGCCGACCTTCGTGTGGTGTTTGAACCATGAACCCAGCCCCCCCTTTGAAGCACTTGCGCGGTGTGCCCGCGCCCGCCAAGCTGAACCTGTTTTTGCACGTGACCGGACAGCGCGAAGACGGCTACCACCAACTGCAGTCGATCTTCATGCTGATCGATTGGGCCGACACCTTGCACTTTGACCTGCGCACCGACGGCCAGATTGTTCGCCACGACAACACCCACGGTTCACTGCCCGAGCACGACCTGTGCGTGCGCGCCGCACTGGCGCTGAAACAAGCCAGCCAATGCCCTTGGGGCGTGGACATCCGTCTGGACAAACGCCTGCCCGTCGAGGCCGGTTTGGGCGGGGGATCCTCAGACGCCGCAACGTGTTTGTTGGCGCTCAACCGCCTCTGGGGTTTGAACCGGCCGCGTCGCCAATTGGCCGAAATCGGCTTGGGGCTGGGCGCGGATGTGCCCTTTTTTGTAGGTGGGCGCAACGCTTGGGTCGAAGGTGTGGGCGAGCAACTCACGCCCATTCGTCTGGCACCCGCGCAGTTTGTGGTGCTTAAGCCCCCCACTGGGGCCTCCACTCAGGCCATTTTCGGCTCACCTTGGCTCAAACGAGACACAAAAACTGCTACAATCCAAGGCTTTGCTGCTGACAACGCAGCCAATGACACCGGCTCGGTGCTGATGTGCGACCTCCAAACCATTTTGGACAACACACACAACGACTTACAGCCCGTGGCATCGGCTTTGTGTCCCGAGGTTACGGAAGGACTGGGCTGGCTCGCCGAGCAGGGCTTGTCTGGGCGAATGACGGGTTCGGGCACTGCGGTGTTTGCGCATTTGCCGCACGGCCAGGCCGTTTCAAACGCGCCCAGCGCTTGGACCTTAAAGACGTGCAGCAATTTGGATGTTCATCCATTGTTTGACTGGTGCAGCGATTAGAATATCGGGCGCAGTTGATCACTCGATGGGGTCTGCGACAGTTGTGGCGGTGTGTTGTGTGACACGCCGCCTGCGTAGGGGAGTCGCCAAGTTGGTAAAGGCACCGGATTTTGATTCCGGCATGCGAGGGTTCGAGTCCTTCCTCCCCTGCCAAACCATTTCAGTGAAATCAACATGCAAGTTCAACCCCCGGATTTCATGATCTTCACCGGCAACGCCAACCCGGTGCTTGCTGCTGAAATCGCTCAACACTTGGGCACCCATTTGGGTTCGGCCAATGTAGGTCGCTTCTCCGACGGCGAAGTAACGGTTGAAATCACGCAAAACGTGCGCACGCGCGAAGTGTTCGTGATCCAGTCCACCTGCGCGCCGACCAACGAAAACCTGATGGAACTCATCATCATGGTCGACGCCCTCAAGCGCGCTTCTGCTTCGCGCATCTCGGCGGTCATCCCTTATTTCGGTTACGCGCGCCAAGACCGCCGTCCGCGTTCGAGCCGTGTGCCCATCACCGCCAAGGTGGTCGCCAACATGCTTCAAGCGGTGGGCGTGGACCGCGTCTTGACCATGGACTTGCACGCCGACCAAATTCAGGGCTTCTTTGACATCCCGGTCGACAACATCTACGCCTCGCCCGTGCTGCTCGGCGACTTGCGCTCCAAAAATTACGAAGACCTGTTGGTCGTCTCCCCCGATGTGGGTGGCGTGGTGCGCGCCCGCGCCTTGGCCAAGCAACTCAACTGCGACATGGCCATCATCGACAAGCGCCGCCCCAAGGCCAATGTGTCTGAGGTGATGCACGTCATTGGCGACATTGATGGCCGCAATTGTGTGGTCATGGACGACATGATTGACACCGCAGGCACGTTGGTCAAAGCCGCCGAGGTGCTCAAAGAGCGCGGCGCCAAACACGTGTACGCCTATTGCACCCACCCGATTTTTTCAGGCCCTGCCATCGAGCGCATCGCCAAAGGCGATGCCTTGGATGAGGTGGTGGTGACCAACACCATTCCACTGAGCCAAGCCGCTCAAGCCTGCCCCAAAATTCGCCAACTCTCCGTGGCACCGCTGATGGCCGAAACCATCGCGCGCATTGCCTCGGGTGAGTCGGTCATGAGTTTGTTTGCTGATCAGGACAACCTTTTTTAAGGCCCTGCGCAGCAACAACGTGTGAGTGGCCGCCACTGTGGTGGCCCGCTCTTTTTAAACCCGAGGCGCCTTGGTCGCGAGGCCCCTCAACTGGAGAAAACTATGCAATTCGTCGCTTTTGAGCGCAACAAGCAGGGTACGGGTGCGAGCCGCCGTCTGCGCAACACCGGCCGTGCGCCCGGTATCGTTTTCGGTGGCGCCAGCGCTCCCGTGAACATCGAAATTGACCACAACGCCTTGTGGCACGCCCTGAAAAAGGAAACGTTCCACGCCTCTTTGCTGGACATGGAACTCGCCGACAAAACCGAAAAAGTCATTCTGCGCGATGTGCAGTACCACCCCTTCAAACAGCAAGTGCTTCACGTGGATTTCCAGCGCGTGGACGCCAAAACCCGCCTGCACAAAAAAGTGCCTTTGCACTTTGTGGGTGCCGAGCAATCGCCCGCCGTCAAAGAAGACAAATGCGTGGTGAACCATGTGATGACCGAAATCGAAATCGAGTGCTTGGCCACCCAATTGCCCGAACACATCACCGTTGACCTCAGCCAAGCCACCAAAGGCAGCAGCATCCACGTCAGCCACATCCAACTGCCTGCGGGTGTGAAGGTTGTGACGCACGGCCGTGGTGATTTGACCATCGCATCGATGGTCGCCCCCGTGGAAGAAATCGTGGCCGCACCTGTGGTGGCCGCTGTTGACCCCAAGGCCAAGGGCAAAGGCAAGAAGTAATTCTTCGCCTTGCCTGCCCAACGGCCCGCCCCTGGCGGGCCGTTGTCGTTTGCGGATAATCCTTTCATGATCAAACTCATCGTTGGCTTGGGCAACCCCGGAGCGGACTACGAAGACACCCGTCACAACGCGGGGTTTTGGTGGGTCGATGATGTTGCGCGCATGCTCAAAGCGCCGCTGACCATGGACCGCAACTACTTTGGCACCGTGGCACGCACCAGCGTCAACGGTCAAGCGCTGTGGCTGCTTGAGCCTCAGACCTTCATGAACCTGTCGGGCAAATCGGTCGCGGCCTTGGCGCGATTTTTTAAAATTGCGCCCGAACACATTTTGGTGGCCCACGATGAGCTGGATTTACCGCCCGGCGAAGTCAAGCTCAAACGCGCTGGCGGGCATGCCGGTCACAACGGTTTGCGCGACATCCACAGCCAACTCGGCAGCCCGGATTACTGGCGCTTGCGCATCGGCATCGGCCACCCCGGCGACAAAAACGCGGTCGCGGCTTGGGTCTTAAAAAAACCCATGCTGGACGACCGCATCGCCATTGGCCAAGGCTTGGACCGTGCCCTTAAGGCGCTGCCCCAGTTGATCGCCGGCGAGATGGACAAAGCCACGGTCTTGATACACACCAGCAAACCCCCACGGCCCAAGCCACCCAAACCCAGCACCGACACACCGCCAACCCCAGCGGCCTGATCAAGCGGCGGCTTGCAATCGCTGGAATTTTTGCCAGAGCGTTTCTTGGCTTTCAACGTGCTCGGGGTTAACCGGAATACAGGCCACGGGGCAGACCTGCACACATTGGGGTTCATCAAAATGCCCCACGCATTCGGTGCACTTCTTCGGGTTGATTTCGTAAATCAACTCGCCCATGTAGATGGCGTCGTTGGGGCACTCGGGTTCGCACACATCGCAGTTGATGCATTCGTCGGTGATCATCAAAGCCATGGCGAACGCCTCACACCCGTGCGAGGCGCTGGACCACGTCGGCGTTGACCATCCCGCGCACATCCCCACCAAGCTGCGCGATTTCGCGCACCAAGGTGCTGGAGATGCACTGCAAATTGGCTTGCGGCAAAAGCAAGACGGTCTCCACGGCTGGGTTGAGTTTGCGGTTCATGGCCGCCATCTGGCTTTCGTAATCGAAGTCGTTGAGGTTGCGCACACCACGCACGACGGCACACGCGCCGTGTTCGCGGCAAAAGTTCATGATCAAGCCCTCAAAGGGCATGGCTTGCACACGCCCGGGGGCATGCGCATCGGCAAAGGCTTGCACCATGGCCAAGCGCTCATCCAAGGTGAAGCGGGTTGTTTTGTGGTGGGCGCGGGCCACGGCCACGATGACGCGATCGAACAGCGCGGCGGCGCGCACGGCCACGTCTTCGTGACCCAAAGTCAAGGGGTCGAAGGTGCCGCTGTAGACGGCGATGCGGGGGCTTGGTGCGGGCACTGGATTCATGGCTGGATTATCCCAAAGGCGGGGCTTTGGCGAGCAAAGCAAAATGAACAGCCCCAGCGCGCCCTTGTTTGTGCGGCACCAAACCCAAGGTCACCAAAGCCTCAGTCGTCCAAGCTTGGGACGACTCCCAGTACACCCAGCCCTCAGGAGCGATGGCCGCTGCAGCGGCCTGCAAAGCCTGCTCGAACATCGCCTGGTCGGCGTCGAATGGTGGGTCCAAAAACACCACATCCAAATTGCGTAAGGTGCGCAGCGCCGCCAAGCCATCACCGCGCTGCACCGCCACACCCGTGGCCTTGAGTTGGGTGCACAGGCGTTGCAGATTGGTCACCAACTGGGTGTCTTGCTCCACCAGCGTCACCTGCGCTGCGCCTCGTGAGGCGGCTTCCAAACCCAACGCGCCGCTGCCCGCAAACACATCCGCGCAGCGCCAGCCGCTGAGGTCTTGCCCCAACCAGTTGAACAGGGTTTCGCGCACGCGGCTGGGCGTGGGCCGCAAACCGGGCTTGTGCGGCACCGGCAGCGGCGTGCGCTTCCAACGCCCGCCGATGATGCGCACGGTTTGGGGAGCGTGGGTGGTGCCGTGATTTGGCATGTTCAACGCCCACCCACGACCACGGTGACCATGCGATCGGGCTGAATGACGCGCTGCAACGCACGGCGGATGTCCTCGGTGCTTAGGGCTTGAACGCGCTGTGTCCATGTGTCAAGGTGGTCCAAAGGCAAACCGTGCCAAGCGATGTTGGCCACGTTGTCCAGCAGCTTGCGGTTGCTGTCGATGCGCAGCGCAAAACCTTTGATGAGGAAGTCCTTGGCCGCTTGCAACTCGGCTTCGGTGGGGCCTTGCTCAACAAAGTCTTTGAGCACCTGGCGCGCCACACCCAAGGCTTGCTCGGCTTGGTCGGGCCGTGTGCTCAGCCCAATCTGAAAAGCCCCGGCGTGCAGGCCCGGTGCGAAATAGCTGTAAACGCTGTAGCTCAGGCCGCGTTTTTCGCGCACCTCGTTGGTCAGGCGCGACACAAAACCGCCGCCGCCCAAGATGTGGTTGCCCACAAACAAGGCAAAGAAGTCGGGGTCGCGCCGGGTGATGCCGGGTTGGCCCAACAGCACTTGGGCTTGGGCGCTGTTAAAAGGCACTTGGCGCACCTCAGCAGCGCTCAAAGCCGCCACCTCGGGCACTGCGGGCAAGGGGGTGCACGCGGCTTGGCCCATGGCACGGACCATGGGGCCGACGATGGCTTGCGCGCC
Organism: Comamonadaceae bacterium; assembly: GCA_011391745.1. Lineage (GTDB taxonomy): Bacteria > Pseudomonadota > Gammaproteobacteria > Burkholderiales > Burkholderiaceae_C > Hydrogenophaga. Next base: position 20,197 of record JAABPX010000039.1, on the reverse strand, counting down.
CGCCCTGTCCACCGCCCCCACCACGGTGATGATGGCCCGGCAAGCTTGCACCGTGCGGCGGTAATGGGCACGCACCGCCGCCACGTCGATGGATCGCCAGCTCTGCGGCGTGGCCTCTTGACCATAGGGGTGGGAACCGTAAACGGCGCGATCAAATGCGCGCGCCGCATGGGTGGTGGGCCGGTTTTGGGCCTCTTGCCAAGCAGCGATTTGGCGCTCGCGGTCACGCCGCCACACCTGCGCAGAAAATACGGGCGCGGCGATTTGCTGTGCCGCCAAAGCCACGGCGGGCTGCAACCACGTCGGCTCGCTCAGGCTGCGCCACTTCAGGGTGAAGCGATCGCTGGAGGCCTCGGCAGAAAACAAGGCCCCGGTGTCGAGCCAAGCCTCTTCCAAGGCATTTTCGTCACGAGCGGGTTGCCCTTGCCAAGCGGCAACCCCAGATGACATGAGCTGTGCGGCGGTGCTGGCCAAGCCCGCTTGTGCAGACGGATCGCGTCGACCGCCACCATCAAAATCGATTTGCACATCGACCATCGGTATGGCGTGGCTGGACACCAAAAACACACGCGCCCCGGAGGGATCGAGCCAGTTCTCAATGGCCATCGCCGCCTGTGCGGGTGCGCTGATCAGCAGACCAAGAGCCAAGGCCCAAGCAGCGCGCATCCAGACTGACGTGTGTGTGTGCATTTTCAACATGGCTCAGTGCCTCAAGGCTGGTTGGGCACCCGATGGGCGTGGTGCCAGCGCTGCACGTTTGGCGGCATCGGGCCACAACACGCCCACAGTCAATTGTTCATCACCGAAGTAACGTTGCGCCACCGATTGCACCTGCGCCGGTGTGATGACGCGCAGCGCGGCCATCAACTTCGCTTGCCCTTCCAAACCCCAACCCAGCAACCAGTGGTTGCCCAACTCTTGCGCTTGGTTGAACACGCTGTCGAGCTTGTACGTCTCGGACGCTGTCCATTGGGTTTTGACGCGTTGCAACTCAGCGGCACCAACGCCGTCGCGGGCCACACGCCGCACCTGGGCTTGCAAAGCGCCCATCACGGCCTCGGGGCTGACGCCGGGCGCGGGCACCGCCGTCAGGTAGAACATTTGTGGCCCGCGCCCGGCCAGCCCGTGGCTGGCACCAACGCTGTCGGCCAAGCGGCTAGCGCCTTGCCCTTGAACCAAGGCACGGCCCAAACGGGCTCCATCGTGGCCATCGAGCACGGCGGCCAACAAGGTCAAAGCCAAGGCGTCGGTGGTGGTGGCATCGGTTTTCGCGGGGTCCACCACGTGCGGCACTTTGTAGCCCAGCACCACCATGGCTTGATCGGCGGCAGCCCGGTAATCGATGCGGCGTGGGCCTTGCTGCGCTGGTTCGTCGCGGGGTTTTCGCGCTGGCAGCGCGCGGCTGGGGATCGCACCGTAATAGCGCTCAGCCCATTGGCGCACTTGGGCCACCTCCACATCGCCCACCACCACCACCGCCGCGTTGGCCGGTGTGTACCACTGGCGGTAAAAGGCCCGCACATCGTCGGCGGTCATGGCTTGCAAGTCGCTCATCCAACCCACGATAGGGCGCCGATAGGGGTTCGCCACCCAAGCGGTGGCGGCGAATTGTTCAAAAAACAAGGCGCGGGGCGACTCCTCGGTGCGTTGGCGGCGCTCTTCTTTGACCACTTGGATCTCGCGCAGAAATTCATCGTTGGGCCATTGGTTGTTCGCAAACCGGTCGGCCTCTAAGCGCATCACGGCCTCCAGTTGATCGGCGGGCACCTGCTGGTGGTAAGCGGTGGCGTCGCGGCTGGTGAAGGCGTTGTCGCGGCCCCCCAAGGCGGACACACGGCGAGAAAACTCGCCCGCCGGTACCGTGGAGGTGCCCTTGAACAACATGTGTTCCAACACATGGGCCACGCCGGAGGTGCCGTCCACCTCGTCCATCGCACCCACACGCACCCACACCATGTGCGCCACCGTGGGTGCGCGCCGGTCGGGCTTGACGATGAGCGTCATGCCGTTGCTCAGGGTGAAGGATTGGGCTTGAGCCCAAAGCGGTGACGACCACAGGCTGCTGACGACCAGCAGGCCCAAGCACAGGGTTTTGAACAGTGGGCTGGTGTGTTTCATAGAATGCGTCTGATTCTAGTGATTGAAAAATGTTCTCCTTCTTCCGAAAAAAATCCCCCTCCGAAGCCGTGAGCACGGCACCCGAGCGCAGCGGCTGGTTGAGCAAGCTGCAAGCGGGCTTGCGCAAAACCGGGCGCAACTTCACCACAGTCTTCAGCGGCACACGCATCGACGACGATCTGTACGAGGCCTTGGAAGAGGCCTTGCTCATGGCCGATGCGGGCGTGGCCGCCACCACCCATTTGCTGGACGACCTGAAACAACGCGTCAAAGCCCATAAAACCACCGAGCCTGCGGCGGTCAAGGGCCTGCTGATTGAGGCCATGGTGGACCTGCTGCAGCCCCTGCAAGGCAGCCTTCGCATCGGCGAGCAACAGCCCACGGTGATCATGGTCGCGGGCGTGAACGGCGCAGGAAAAACCACCTCCATCGGCAAGCTCACCCGGCACTTGGCGAGCGGTGGGGCCAGTGTGCTGCTGGCCGCCGCCGACACCTTCCGTGCAGCGGCTCGCGAACAACTGGGGGTTTGGGCCGACCGCAACACGGTGGACATCGTCTCGCAAGACGGCGGCGACCCCGCTTCCGTCAGCTTTGATGCCGTGACGGCGGGCAAGGCCCGTGGCCGCGATGTGGTGCTCATCGATACCGCCGGTCGTTTGCCCACCCAAGCCCACCTGATGGAAGAACTGCGCAAAATCAAGCGCGTGATCACCAAAGCCGACGGATCGGCGCCGCATGAGGTTCTGCTGGTGATTGATGGCAACACTGGGCAAAACGCCTTGGCCCAAGTTAAGGCGTTTGACGACGCCATCGGCCTGACCGGCTTGATCGTCACCAAACTCGATGGCACCGCCAAGGGTGGCGTGATCTGTGCCATTGCCCGCGAACGCCCCATACCGATTTACTTTATTGGAGTGGGTGAACAGGTGGACGACTTGGAAACCTTCAATGCCTTGGAATTCGCTCAAGCCCTGCTGAACTGACGGGCACGGGCGGCACCGGGCTCCTACAATCCACGCCATGAGCACCGATGAACTGATCACATTGCAACGCTGGGTTTTGACCGCTGGGTTTTTGGTGTGTTTGGTTTTTGGCTATGTGATTCAGCGCAGCCGTTTTTGCACCATGGGCGCTTTGAACGATTGGTTCAATTTGGGTGATTCTCAGCGGCTACAAATGTGGGCGCTGGCCTTGGGTTTGGCCATGCTGGGTTTTCAAGTCATGTCGAGCGCGGGCTGGATCGACCCCTCACAAACCATTTATGCCAGCGGGCCCATGCTGTGGTTGTCGGCCTTGGTGGGTGGCGTGTTGTTTGGCGTCGGCATGGTGTTCGCGTCGGGTTGCGGCAGCAAGACCTTGGCCCGCGTGGGGGGGGGTAGCCTCAAGGCCCTGGTGGTGATGTTGGTGATGGGCTTGAGCGCCCTGGCCACCATGCGCGGCATCACGGCGGTGTTGCGACACCATACCGTGGACACACAAACTTGGCGTGTGTTGGCCGGCAACAACTTCACGAATTGGCTGGACCACGCATGGCTCGGTGCAGGGCCCGTGCTGGCTGTGTTGGTGGCCTTGGTTTTGGTGCTTTGGGCCTTACGGCGCGGCGGCGGCTTGGGGCTGGAGTCGGTGCTGGGCGGTGTGGGGGTTGCGTTGTGTGTCTTGACCATGTGGTGGGTCAGTGGTCATTGGGGCTTTGTGGCTGAGCACCCAGAAACCTTGGAATCGGTGTACGTGACCACACACAGCGGGCGCATGGAGTCCCTTTCGTTTTCTGCGTCAATGGCCTTGCACGTGGACTGGCTGATGTACTTCAGCGATGCCCGAAACACCCTCACGCTGAGCGTGGTCAGTGTCTGGGGCGTGGTCGTCGGGTCTTGGATTCACGCCATGCACAGCCACACTTTTCGCTGGGAAGGGTTTCGCGACACCCAAGACACGGCTTTGCACCTGTTGGGCGCGGTGTTGATGGGTGTGGGGGGCGTAACGGCCATGGGCTGCACCGTGGGCCATGGGCTCAGCGGCTTGTCCACCCTCAGTGTGGTCAGTGCCTTGGCGGTGGCAGGCATTGTGTTTGGGGCTTGGTGCGGATTTAAGGTTCAACTGCGTTTGCTCGAACGCGGCTGAACCTTTGTGGCCAACCCCTCACCGCGCCAGTGCTCGCTGGGCTTGCTCGATGTGTTGCCACAGATAGTCTTCGTAAAAATCGGGCACGGCCACACCCACCAAACGCTGCGTCAACTCGCGGCCTTGTGCATCCAGGAACAGCACCGTGGGCGCGAATCGAGCTTTCCACGTGCGCACAACATCGGCACCGGTTCGGGTGTTGCCTTGGAAATCTTGGAGCGGTGTTTGCCGGTCGCGAATATCCACTTGGACCGCAAACAAACGCCCCGCAGCCATGGCGGGCTGCAAAAAACGGTCGCGTACCAAATCACAGTAAGGACACCCTTGTAAGGTGGTCATGACCACCAAGGGATGCCCTTGCCGAACGGCCGCCTGCGCGGCGGCCCTCAGCGAGGCGGGTTGCACCAAGCGCGTGGCAAACGCTGGCGTCATGGGCGCAAATACACATAGCCTTGTTTGGCTTGTAATGTGGCCACCTCACTCACACCCGATGGCACGATGCTGGCTTCCATCGCGATTTTGTCGGCGCTGATTTTGCGCGACACCAAGGTGTTGTTGCACACACGGAACTCCACGCCACGGGCCGCCAATTCACCAATGGCGCCTGCAAACGGTTGGTCCATTTGGTTGACCGCGCCCTGCAGCAAGAAGTCAATGCCCAAGCCATGGGTCACCACCACGATTTTGGCTTTGGGATCGGCCGCCAAATGGTTGCGAATGTTGTTCACGGCGCGTGAGGCTTGCGGAATGCCCTCGCTCATGTGGTAAACCACTTTAACGGGGTCTTCGGCCCGCGCTTGCCAAGCGGTGAGCAAGAGTGTGGCCATCACAAAGGCGCGGATGCTGGCGCTGAAATAAGACATGGTGAACCTCCAAGTGTTTAAGAACTTTGCAATGATATTTTGATGGATATCGCAGCGCGGATTGCTGCGGGTATTCCCGATTGCTTTTATGATCCATCAGCGAATACTTATTAAATAAACCCACAGGAACTCCTATGACCCAGCACCCCACCCCACACACCGCACCCCACACACCAACCACGCGACGCCATTGGCTTCGTTGGGCTGGCAGCTTGGGTTTGGGGGCGGCGGTGATGGGCATGGTGCCGGAAGTGCGCTTGGCAGCGCAGCAACTGCAAGACTTCATCGAAGGCCCGCCGATGCCAGACATACGACCCGAGCGCTTGGGTGCAAACACTTGGATGATTTTTGCCAAAGACGGTTTCCCCACCGAAGCCAACCAAGGCATGATGGCCAACATCGTGTTTGTGGTCACGCCCAAAGGCGTGGTGGTGCTCGACAGCGGTGGTTCTTGGCAAATTGGCCAAATGGCCATTCGCATGATCAAAACCGTCACGTCGCTGCCCGTGATCGCCGTCTTCAACAGCCACTACCACGGCGACCACTGGCTGGGTAACCACGCGTTTGTGGAGGCGTACGGCAAGGACCTGCCGATTTACGCCCTGCCCTTCACCCAAGCACAAATCGCGGGCGCCGAAGGCAATTTGTGGCGCAGCCTGATGGAGCGCTGGACCAACCAAGCCACGCTGGGCACCAAGGTATTCGCGCCCAACCGTACGGTCGAACACGGCCAAGTGATCAACATTGGCGGGATGGACTTCAAAATGCATTTTTACGGCAAAGCCCACTGCTCATCTGATTTGTCGGTGCAGGTCATGGGCGAAGGCATCACCCACGTGGGCGATGTCGCCATGGACAACCGCATCGCCAACATGGACGACGGCAGTTACCCCGGCACCTTCAAGTACTACAGCGCCTTACAAGCCGCCACGGGCGAGCAACTGTGGGTGCCCGGACACGGTCGACCCAGCAAAGGCTTGCTCAAGACCTACGGCACCTTTATGCAAGGCATTTGGGAGCCTTGCGAAAAGGCCGTTAAAGACGGTGTGTCGCTGGACGCCGCAAAAACTTTGGTGCTCAAAGACCCGCGGGTATCGCCACACATCAACACCATGGCGGGTTTTGAGGCCAACATCGGCAAGTACACCAGCTTGGCGTACTTGGAGGCGGAAAAAGAAAACTTCTGAACCTCAGATGACCATGCCGGGGTTGTTGCCCATACCCACGACTTTGGGGGTGTTGATCTTCACGCCCTTGATGACTTTCTTGTCGCGCAAATAACCCGAGACCACGTCCCAGATCGGCTCGCCTTGGGTGCCTTCTTGCACCGAGGCCCAGCCGGCCACCTTGTACTTTTTGTTGGCGTCAATGGGTTTGCCTTTGAGCGACATGTTGTTGATGCGTGAGCCGTTTTTGGCGTTGGGACTGATGTCATAAGCCATGCCACCGACGCGCACCATGTCACCACCTTGCTGGTAGTAGGGATCGGGGTTGAAGATGTTGTCGGCCACGTCTTCCAAAATGCCTTTGATTTGCTCGCCAGTGAATTCGGTGAGGGTGGTGGCGGGGTAGGTCAGCGCCATTTGGTCCATCATTTTTTCGTAGGTGATGGTGTCGCCGGGCAGCAAGGACGTGCCCCAACGCACGCCAGGCGAGAAAGCCATGTCGGCGCCTTTGACTTCCATGAGCGCGTCACAAATGATCTGGTCCCACGAGCCGTTGAAGTTGCCGCGGCGGTAGAGCAGGTCTTCGGTCACGGCCAGTTTTTCGTCCAGCTTGGCCTTGTAAGGGGCGCGCACTTGGGTGATGAAGGCGTCCATCGCTTTGTCGGCCGCGATCAGGTTGGAGAACACGGGCAACAAACGGTACTGGTAACCCTGCACTTTGCCGCCGCGCACGTCAAAGTCGAGCACGCCCAAGAACTTGGAATTTGAGCCAGCGTTGGTGACCAAGGTCTGCCCACCACTGTTCTTCACGATCACCGGCGCGGGCATGCCGTCGTGGGTGTGACCACCCAAGACCGCGTCGATGCCGCGCACGCGCGAGGCCATTTTGATGTCAACGTCCATGCCGTTGTGAGACAGCACCACGACCACTTGTGCACCTTTGCTGCGCGCCTCATCCACCACTTTTTGCATGTGCTCGTCTTGGATACCGAAGGTCCAGTCGGGCACCATGTAGCGGGGGTTGGCAATCGGGGTGTAGGGAAAAGCTTGCCCGATCACGGCCACTTGAACGCCGTTCATCTCGCGCATGGCGTAAGGCTTAAAGACCAGGTCTTCGAAGTCGGTGGTCTTGACGTTTTGGGCCAAAAATTCGATGTGGCCTTTGAAGTCTTTCTCAACCACTTCTTGCACGCGCTTGGCACCGAAAGTGAATTCCCAATGCGGGGTCATCATGTTCACGCCCAGCATCTTGCAGGCGTCGACCATGTCTTGGCCATTGGTCCACAACGACGTGGCCGAACCCTGCCAGGTGTCGCCGCCGTCGAGCAAGAGCGCGTGTGGGCGACTGGCCTTGATTTGTTTGACCAAGGTGGCCAAGTGGGCGAAACCGCCGACCTTGCCATAGGTTTTGGCAGCTTGCGAGAAATCGAGGTAGCTGAAAGCGTGGGCTTCAGGCGTACCGGGCTTCATGCCGTAGAACTTCAACAGTTGCTCACCGACGATGTGCGGTGGGCGACCCACGGCCTCTGCCACACCCAGGTTCACATTGGGCTCACGGAAATACACTGGCGTGAGTTGCGCGTGGCAATCGGTGAAGTGCATGAAGCTGACGTTGCCGAACTTGGGCACGTCGTACAAACGCTGAGCCGCGCCGTGGTGACCCGCCAAGAGGTCTTTGTGGTTCAAAGCCATGCCACCGGCAGTGGCCACGGCCAACACCTGCATGAATTCACGACGACTGAAGCTCATAAAACATTCCTTTTCAATTGATCACTGATATTTATGCCAAAAAAAATCGCCCCCAACGGGCTGGTGCTTGGCCTGACGGGCCTCATCCCAAAGGACAAGACCCGCCAAATGGCTTACTTGTTGACCGGCGATGCGGGGTCAAGCAACAAGGCCATGATGTGCTGAAGTTGGGTCTCGTTCAAGATACCCATGTGACCCGCGCGTGGCATTTGCGAGCACGCGTTGTAAGCGCGCGAGTTGTACAGCTTGCCCCAGGTGTACTCGACGATGGCTTTGGAGGCGGCGGCCGAAGGATCGGTCACGCCGCGCAATTTGCCGTAGTTGTAAAGACTCGGCCCCAAGGTACCGTAAGAAATTTCTTCCTTGCTGATTTGGTGGCAGTTGTAGCAGTTGCCACCATTGGCAGCCTCAGCGGTGTCCGTCCATGTCAGGCCACGGCCACTTTGAGCGATTTTTTCGCCCTCTTTCCAGTCACCCAAGAACTTGCCTTCGGCTGGCCACTTAATGGTCTTCATGTTCTCGGCTTCGATTCTCTGCGCGGCTTTTTTGGCGATGGGCTTGCGAGCCACATCGGCCGCCGAACACAGACGGTTGGCCTCATCAACATTCAAACGATCAACTTTGGCAATGCCACGGTCTTGAAAGGACTTCTTGATCACATCGGCTGCGATTTTGTCGTAATTGGCCCACGCGGTGGTGGCGGTCAAACCCGCAAACGCCATCACAGCAACGGAGGTGGTCAGTTGTTTGATATTCATGTTCGTGTCTCCTGATCAACGCTTGATGGCGGGCACAATGGACTCAGCGCCTTTGGCGTTCACACCCATATAAACGCCCAAGGCAACCGTCACATCGCTGCCAAATTTCGGCTCGGGAAAACGCTGCTGACGGTAGCAATCGTTTAAGCGAAGCTGCATGCCCCACATTTGGGCGTTCGAAACACGATAGGCAGGCCATGCGGCAAAACCAACACCGTCACCGGGGTTCTTGGTCAAGTTGGGCAGGTCTTGCAAGCGGATGCGCTTGTCGTCTTCACCGTGGCAAGAAGCACAAGAAAAGTCGTGGGTACCAGCACGCTGGAAGAAGGCACGCTTGCCCACCTCGTACATGGTTTTTTCCTGCTTGTGCGTCTGTGGCAGCTTAAATCGCATGCCTTTGGACTGTGTCGCCACATAGGTGGCCAAAGCGGTCACGTTGGCCATTTCGCCTTGGCGAAACGGGGTCTTGTAAATTTCTTCCGCGTTGAAACCTTGCAGGGTTTCCATGCAAGTGATCAAGCGGGTTTCCAAATCTTGAACACGTTTGGTGTCTTTGAAGTAACGGGGCAATTCGACAAATGCGCCTTTGGTCACGCCGGGGCCTTTGCCCAAATCGCATTGCTCCAGAGAGGCATTTTTGGGGCCTCGTTTTTGTTTCCACAGGTCTTCGCCCTTGGCTTCGAACAATTCAGCGGGATTGCCGTCTTGCAACATCTCGCGGTACTTGGCAATGCCATCGGCTGCCGATCCTTGTGCGTGCGCAGCGCTCAGCCCGATGGACATCAGCGCAGCCAACACCACGGGACGCATGACCAGGTTCTTCTTCATCTGGAGTCTCCTTGTTGTGTCAAAAAATCAAAAACGGCCAGCAACGGTGGTGGCTGGCCGTTTGTATCACACCACGCAATCAGGCAATGGCGGCTTCGTCGGTGCGGGTCTGACCTTTGTTGTCCACCCATTTGACGGAGACTTTGTCACCCTTGGCGGCACCCTTGAACTGGAAGGACAAGAAAGGGTTTTGCGACACGGCACCGCTGAACATGCCCTTCAGAACGGTTTTGCCGTTGTGGGTGGCTTCTAAGTCGGTGATGAAGTGTGGCTCTTTGCCGGTGGTCATGGGGTGGGACATCAGCACACGAACGGTGGTGATGTCGCCAGCGAGGGCTGCACGGATGCGCATTGGATCGGCCATGTTGAACTCCTGTGTTCTAAAAAATGAATGTGTTTGCTGGTGCGCAGTCGATTAACCGCCGCAGCCGCCCAAGGTCACCTTGGTTTCTTTGGTGGCGGAATACAACTTGCCACCCGCCTTGACCACCGCGATCACATTGGTGCTTTGGCCCATTTTCAAACGGGTTTGCACATCGGCCACGGTGCCAGCGGGCAACATAAAACCAGCAGCCAAGGGCGTTGGGTTCTTCTCAACCAAGAGGTAGATTTCGGTGGTGTCGGCCAGCTTGCTGGACGCGCCCACGGGCACCACGGCGCCGTTTTCTGCGATGTCAGGAGACACAACAGAAATTTGGTCGCTGGTAGCGGGGGTACCACCGATGGCTTTGAGCGCATCGGCCATGGTCTTGACTTCAAACGATGCGCGGTCCACTGCGGCTTGGGCTTGGCTCTGGGTCACAAGACCCAAAGACACCAAGGTAGCCATGGCACCGGTGGTTTTGATCGCTTGGCGACGGGTTGCTTTCATATCAAACTCCTTGAGTAAAAAATGGTTGTTCACTTGTCTGGGGCACCGGCCAAAATCCATTGGGCCAGCAATTTCAATTCATCGGGCTTGAGGTTGGACTGAGGGGGCATGGGGATGGGGCCGTACATGCCGGAACCACCGGATTTGATGCGAGCGGCCACTTTATCCACCGCATCGGCTTGGCCTTTGTGCTTGGCCGCCACGTCTTTGTAGGCAGGGCCCACCATTTTTTTGTCGACCGCATGGCATGCCAAGCATGCGCTCTTGGCGGCCAGGGCTTTGGCAGCAGCAGCGTCCATGGCAAAAGCACCTTGGACAGACAAAACAGCGGCAAGCGCCAACATCGTGTGTTTCAAATTCATGTTCATAGCTTAACAACTCCAGTTGAGAAAAAGATGAGGGATTACGCTTAAATGCTGAAATAAGCACCCACGGATTTACTTAGCCCCTGCCGCAATCCATTGGGCCATGGCTTGCGCGTCGGCGTCTTTGACTTGTGGTTGGGCGGGCATGGGGATTGCGCCATACACACCCGAACCGCCATTCTTGATTTTGCCGACCAAGTAGGCTTCCAAGTTGGCTTTGCCTTTGTGCTTAGCAGCAATTTCGTTGAAGCCGGGGCCCACGATCTTGTTTTTCATGCCGTGACACGCCGTGCAGGAATTTGCTGCCAGGAGGTTGTTGACGTTGGGGCCTTTGGCAGCCACGGGTGTTGCAGCCACAGGCGTCGCCGCTGTTGCGCCCGGCAAACGCGCTGCGGGTGGTTTGGTGGTGTCCACGCCACGCACAGGACCAATCACGCGGTTTTGCTCTTGAATGTTGCCGTGCGCATCGCGAGCAAAGTCGGGCAAGAATGATTTGACACGTGGGTCGAATTCGCAGTCTTTCATGCACGCCACGTTTTTCACATCACCCTTGCCGTTGACTTTCCAGAGGGGCTCATAGAACACCATGCCGTTGCGGTTGGGCATGCGCTTTTGCACATCGGCGATGTTCTGGTCGCTCAAGACAAAGTCGGCCGGCACGATTTCGGCCAAGCTCAGCAAATATGCCGTCACGCCAAACACTTCGTCTGCGGTCAGAGTCTTGGGGTTGTTCCAAGGCATGGCGCGGTTGATGTAGTCCCAGATGGTGGACAGGGTGGCGACCTTCATGATGGTGGTCTTTTGAGGGGCCGTGGCGGGTGCGCCTTCAACCAAAGCCGCCACACGCCCAGTTTCGATGTCTTTTTTGGTGGTGCCGCCAATGATGGGGGTGAACACCTCGTTGGACTCGCCGAAATCGCCGTGGCATGACGAACACTTGGCCACCCAGACCGTTTCACCCATGCTCACCGAACCAGCGCCTTTGGGAAGGCCTTTGAAGTCGGGGCGCACGTCAATGTCCCAAGCCTTGACTTCAGCCGGGGTCGCGGGACGACCCAAATCGTTCCAAGGTTTGGTTTGTGCTTGGGCCACGCCCGCACCCAGCAAAGCCAATGCGGTGGCCGCGGTGGCCATGTGACGAGAAAGTTTGAGCATGTTGTTCATCAGTACACCTGCACGTTAGAGACTTCACCGTTTTCAGACACCAACCAGCTCTGAATGGCGTTTTGGTGGTACACGGACTTGGTGCCACGCACGGCACGGAGTTGATTAATCTTGGGCTGCACGTAGCCAGTGCTGTCGATCGCACGGGCTTGCAAAATAGCGGGCTTGCCATCCCAAACCCAATCAATGTTGAAGCGGGTCAAGGCTTTGGGCAAGATGGGGCCTTCCAAGCGGGCGGTGCGCCAGTTGCGCCCACCATCGGCACTAACGTCCACGCGCTTAATGGCACCACGGCCCGACCAAGCCAAGCCGGTCACGTTGTAGTAGCCCTTGTCGAGCAGGGTTTGACCAGCCGACGGGGTGGTGATGACCGACTTGCACTCTTGAATGCCGGTGTATTGGCGGTGCGTGCCATCGGGCATGTGATCGATGTAGTGAACGGCCTCGTCTTTGGCGGCGTATTTCATGTCACCCACTTCGATGCGACGCAGGTACTTGACCCAGCTCACACCTTGCACGCCGGGCACCACCAAACGCAGGGGGTAACCGTTCTCGGGGCGCAGCATTTCACCGTTCATGGCCCAGGCCACGATGCAGTCGTCCATGGCTTGGTCGATGGAGATGGTGCGGGTCATGGAAGAACCGTCGGCACCTTCGGCCAACACGTACTTGCCATTCTTTTTGTCGTAACCGCACATTTCCAACAGCGTGGACAGCAGCACACCGGTGAATTCCGAGCAACTGAGCATGCCGTGGGTGTATTGCACGGTGGGCACCGCCACGTTGCCCCATTCGGTGGCCGAGTTGGCGCCGCACTCGATGAAGTGAATGCGCGAGACGCTGGGCAAGCGCATCAAGTCGTCCATGGTGAAGACGCGTTCGCGTTTGACCAAGCCATTGATCATCAAACGGTGTTTGGAAGGATCGATGTCCCACCAACCTTGGTGGTGACGCTCAAAGTGCAAGCCGCTGGGCGTGATGATGCCGAACAAGCCTTGCAGGGGCGTGAAGCTGACCGAGGCCGCGTCGACGCGGGTCAGACCAGGGCTTTGGCGGCGGCGCAGGTTGGTTTCCCACTTGCTGGGCTGACCGTAGCCGGGGTCCATGGCCACGGGCATGCCCAAACCGGTGGAGTGCTCGGGCAACTTCAGAATGGCCTCTTCACCTTCGGCGGCCATCGCCTTGGTGGCGGCACCTGCAGAGGCCGCCACACCGGCCCCCATGGCGAGCGCTTTGCCCATGAAGCTGCGACGGGCCTTGCGGGCGGCTTCGAGCTTTTCAGCACTCAGGAAATTTTCTGGCGCGGGCACAACGCGCCCAATGACTTCACTCAGGTCTTTAGACACTTGTTCTTCCTTCAAGTTGACAGGTGGTGAAAGCCCGGGTGCAAGGACCCAAGCCGATGAATCGCAAAGCTGCTTAAACAGGTCAATCATTATATGAGCGGTTACTGATATATGGATAGGTGCTAACCCTCGAACCCCGTCCTACACGTCGTCGAGAAAGCTGAACAAAGCCTGACAACTCAAGGGTTTGTCCGCAATCTCAAGGCAAGGGTGTGCCGTTAAAGTCAAGCCATCGGTATATGCGCGAACAGTGATGCTTGAGCGCTACGATTGTCACTTTCTATTACCCCCATTGGAGAAAACCATGCCTTTTGTCAAACACGGGCTCGTTGTCACCGCCCTGCTCGCCTCGGCTGTTGGCGCTCACGCCCAAGTCAATCAAATTAAAGTGTGGGCGGCGGCTTGCGCCAACTGCCACGGCACCAACGGGCGCGCCGAACCGGGCATGGAAGCCTTGGCCGGGAAAAACCAAGACGATATGGTCAAAACGCTTTTGGCTTACAAAGCCGGCACCAAGCCCGCCACCATCATGCACCAGATCTCCAAGGGTTATTCCGACGAGCAACTGACCCAAATCGCTGGCTATTTCGCCGCACAGAAAAAGTAAGGAGCCCACCATGCAACGTCGACAATTTGTACACACCTTGGGTGCTGGTTCCGCTGCGGTGGGCTTGGGCACGATCACCGGTTGCGCCGCCATCGGCGGCAACAAAGGCCATGTGGTCGTTATCGGTGGCGGCTATGCGGGTGCCACCGCCGCCAAATACGTGCGCCTATTTTCCGAAGGCGGCGTCAACGTCACTTTGATCGAACCCAACGCGTCGTTCATCTCCTGCCCCATTTCCAACCTGGTCATTGGTGGACACAAAACCATGGCCGACATCACCACCCCATACGACAATTTGGAACGTCGCCACGGCATCAAATTGGTGCGTGACAGGGTGGCCAGCATCGACACGGCCAAACAAACCGTCAAGCTTGCGGGTGGTGCCGACATCGCCTACGACCGCTTGATCGTGTCGCCCGGCGTGGACTTCATGTGGGAGACCCTGCCCGGCATGGCCAAAGACGGTGCCAAAGACAAGGTCTTGCACGCTTGGAAAGCCGGCGCACAAACCACCGGTCTGCGCAAGCAACTCGAAGCCATGCCCGACGGCGGTGTGTTTGCCATGAGCATCCCACGCGCGCCCTACCGCTGCCCTCCCGGCCCTTACGAGCGTGCTTGTATGGTGGCGAGCTACTTCAAGACCGCCAAGCCCAAGAGCAAGGTCATTATTTTTGATGCCAACGACGACATCCAGTCCAAAAAAGGCCTGTTCATGAAGGCTTGGGACGAGCACTACAAAGGCATGATCGAGTACCGCCCCAAGCACAACGTGGTGGATGTGGATGCCAACACCAACACCTTGAAGTTCGAATTCAACGACGACTTCAAAGCCGGCGTGGCCAACGTCATCCCCAATATGCGTGCGGGTGACATCGCCGTCAAAACGGGCTTGGCCACCGCCAACGCCCGTTGGTGTGAAGTGGACTTCTTAACCTTCGAGTCCAAGGCCGCCAAAAACGTGCATGTGTTGGGCGACGCCATCCAGATCGCGCCGGCCATGCCCAAATCGGGGCACATGGCCAACCAACACGGCAAAACCTGTGCCGCCGCCGTGGTGTCCTTGCTCATGGGCAAAGAAGTGCCGCAACTGCCCATCTACGCCAACACCTGCTACAGCTTCGTGACGGCCGAAGACTCGGTGCACGTGGCCAGCGTGCACCGCTACGACGCCGAAAAGAAAACCATGGTCACCGTACCGGGTTCGGGCGGTGTCTCCAGCGCCGCCAGCGAGTTGGAAGGCCGCTACGCGCTGGCTTGGGCACGCAACATCTGGGCCGACACCCTGGCCTGATGCACCCATAACGCCCCAGCCTGTGCTGGGGCGTTTTTTCGTTTGTTTAACTGTTGATGATGATCATGCGACCAATCACCCTCACCGCCGCCCTCACCTTATTGACCTTGGGCTTGGTCAACACCGCTTGGGCCCAAGCCGATGAGGTTCGTGCCAAAAAAATCGCCGGTGGTTCGTGCTTTTTGTGCCACGGCGCCAAGGGCGAATCCACCAGCGAAATGTTTCCCCGTTTGGCTGGCCAGCACGCCGAGTACATCGCCAAACAGCTCAACGCCTTTCAAATCGGCGAGCGCAAAAGCAGCGCCATGGCCGAAATGGTCAAAAACCTGAAGCCCGATGAAATGCTGGCCTTGGGCCGCTACTACGAAAAAATGAATGCCGCACCCGAACCCAGCAAAGAGCCTTTGCTCGCATCGTTGGGTGAATACATCTACCACAACGGCAACAAATTCAGCGGCGTCCCCGCCTGCGTGAGTTGCCACGGCGAATACGCACAAGGCACCAATGCCTTGCCGCGCCTGGCCACACAAATCCCAGCCTACATTCACAGCCAGCTCAAAAGCTTTAATCAGCGCAAGCGCACCAACGACAACGCGGTGATGCACATGGTCGCTGAGAAAATGACCGAGTTGGAAATGATCGCAGTGGGTGAATACGTCAGCGCCAAATAAGCGCCACAACACCCCTTGCAGCCCGCTGATCAGCGGGCTTTTTTGTTTTTCCAAACTGGGCCGGTCTCTAATTTGTGTTGCACCGACGGCATTTTGGGTGAAATTTGACGCGCGTCAAATACCGCCCGGGGTAGTCGATTTATCGTTCAGTCATCGATTTTTTTATGTCTGAAAAGGTGACTCTCATGCGAATGAAACAACTCGCTTCGGTTTTGATCTTCGTCGGTGCAGGTGTCTGCGCCACTCAAGCGTCGGCACAGTTCGATGGTCTGTACGCCCCCGTCGCACCCCCAAAATCGGTGAATTTGGGCATGGTTGAATTGGGCAAAAAGCTTTACTTCGATCCCCGCTTGTCCAAATCGGGATTTATCTCATGCAACTCCTGCCACAACCTGAGCATGGGCGGTACCGACAACATCCGCACATCGATCGGCGACAAATGGCAACAAGGCCCCATTAACTCGCCCACCGTGTTGAACTCCAGTTTGAACTTGGCTCAGTTCTGGGACGGTCGTGCCGCCGACCTAAAAGAACAAGCTGGCGGCCCCATCGCCAATCCTGGCGAAATGGCCTTCAGCCATACCTTGGCCATCGACATGCTGGCCTCGATTCCCGCTTATGTGCGTGAATTCAAACTGGTATTTGGCAAGGACAAGGTTGATATTGACCAAGTCACCGATGCGATTGCCGAATTCGAAAAAACTTTGGTCACGCCGAACTCGCGTTTTGACCAGTACCTCTTGGGCAACAAGACCGCGATGACCAAAGACGAGCTGGCTGGCTACAAACTCTTCAACGAAAGTGGTTGTGTGGCTTGCCACAACGGCCCAAACTTGGGCGGCAACTCCTTCCAGAAAATGGGTGTGGTTGAAGCCTACAAAGGCAACGTCGAGGGACGCGCAGCGGTCACCGGCAAAGACGCCGACCGCTTTAACTACAAAGTACCGACCCTGCGCAACGTGGAGTTGACCTACCCCTACTTCCACGATGGCAACTCAGACACTTTGGGCGAGGCCGTGGATGTGATGGGTCGCTTGCAACTCGGCAAGAAATTCACCAAAGCCGAAAACGACCAAATCGTTGCCTTCTTAAAAACCCTGACCGGTGAGCAGCCCGTTTTCCGCCTGCCCATCCTGCCCCCATCGTCAGACAAAACCCCTCGTCCCACGCCGTTCAACTGATTGCTTCAACGCACAAAAAAGCCCCAGCAAAATGGCTGGGGCTTTTTTTTCGGTCAGGTCAGAATGTGCGACTGTATTGGATACCCAAGCTGTCTTGTTTCATCTTGATGGTTTCTTGGATGCCATTGCCAAAGAACGAGGGACCGGTGACGCTGTTGCTCATGGCGTGCATATAGCTGCCCGAAATTTCGGACTTGTCATCGATCTTCATGGTGGCTCCCAAGGTGAGGTGCTTTTCAACCACGCCCGGTGCCAAGATGTTGAAGGTGACGTTGGCCGCCTTGACGGGGTTATCGCCCTTGTTGTACCCGGCACGCAAGGTCCATGTGTCGTTGGCTTTCCACTGCACCCCCAGTTTGATCACGTTGATGTCGCTCCAGCCAAAGCCCTTGCCGTTGTTTGCGCCCAACGCGCCGGCCAAAGCCATGGGGTTGCCGATGGATTTCACATCGCTGTACCCAATGCGCTGGTAATCCAACGCCAGCAACCAAGCGGGCGTGGCTTGGTAGGCCAACCCTAAGGTGAAGTTGGCTGGAATGTCGAAGTCGCCCTGCTCAGCAAACAAGCCTTCGTACTGTTTAAACCGACCCATGTTAATTTTGGGTGCGTAGGAAGCCCCCACCGACATTTGGTCGTTCAACCGCCCCATGTAACCGAAACGAATACCCAAGCCCGAGCTGCTGTCTGAGCCGTTGTTCGTGAGTTTGGACGGCGACGAAGACATGCCCCCGAAAGCTTGAATGCCTTGGGCTTCAAAGGTTTGGTACACGATCAAGGGTGATACCCCCACCGCATGCTGCGCATTGAGCTTCAACGCCAAGGTCGGCGCGATGATGAGTTGCATCAAGTCAACCCCCAATTCACCCTGTCCGCACAGCACGTTTTGCGCCATCATCGGGTTACCACTCTGGTCTCGGCAACCCGTGGCGGTCACCGGATAGGTCGTGTTCATGCCGCCGTTGCCGTACACCGACACGCCAGCGCTCAAGGTGTTGGACAGCACCGTGTTGTAAGCAAACTCAGGAATGAAAAAGCGCTCTTCACCGCTTTGGGATTCGCCCGCCATGGGTGCCGTGCGGCTCATCTCACGCTTGGGCATGAACAAGTCCAAACCAACGTCGTAACGCTGACCAGCAAACGCCGATTGCGCCGGGTTGTTGGCCCCGGCAAAAGCGTCTTGCGCCAAAGCCACACTGGCACCGCCCATGCCTTTGGCTTTGATGCCGTAGCCGTGTGCAAAGTAGCCGTTGGTGGCGTGGGCGGGCATGAGGGCTGCGCCCAAAGCCAAGGTGGCAGCGACGCGCATCGCGTGTGGGTAAAAAGTCATGGGGTGGTCTCCTGAGTGTGGTTAATTAAAATTCGCCGTTGGCAGCGCGGTGCAACAAAGCCCACATGGCTTCACGCACTTGCCAAGCTTGCTCTTTGAGAGGCGAGGGCAATTTGCGTCCCATCTTGACCATCATGTCCATGTTCAAGGTGTAGAGCCACAGCCCATCGGCACGCTCAACCAAAGACACGCGGCATGGCATGTAAGCCGCCATGTGCGGACTGAAATCGGTCATGTTGCGGGCAATCAAAGGGCTGCAGAACTGGTAAATGGTCAGCAGGGGTTCTTTTTTGCCAGAGCGGGCTTCAAGCTCCTTGGACAGGGGCAAGGTGCCCACATCGCGGATGTTGTGCTCGGCGGCCACTTGGCGAAAGATTTCTTCAATGTCACTGACTTTAATACCGTCTTTGACTTTGGCCTCCCACGTGGTGGCCACGGCAATGTCACCCTCGGCCTGCACCCATCGATCCCACATGCGCATGGCTTCACCCCCAGCGCCGTCTTCCAATTTGCCCAAGGTAGAAATGGTGCCGCAACCCGTGGTGGCCAAAACGGCGGTGACCAGACCCAGGGCCAAGGCCCAACGTTTCAAAACTTGCATACACACTCCTGTGATGGAATCAAAAAAAGACCGCACTTGATATTTATCAAGTCGGCACAGGCTTGACCTTAAGCAGGAGCAGGGATTTTTGGCATAGCGATTTACCCTAGGGGGTAGGGTTAACAACGGTGGTCTTTAAGCAAGGTATCCCCGAATGGCTGAGCGCGTCGGTTTTTTGGCACACTGTGGGCATCCATTCATGACCACGAGGATGCCCCATGGCCTCACGCAAACCCAAAGCGCCACTCAGCACAACGCCCGACGCCACCACCGGGGCTCCCTCCGCTTTTCGGGAAGAACACGAACGCGACGTGGTCAACCGCCTCAAGCGCATTGAAGGACAGGTACGGGCGCTCATCACCATGGTTGAGAGCGGGCGCTCGTGCGAAGACGTGGCGCAGCAAATGGCCGCAGCCCGCAAGGCCATGGACAAAACCTTTTACCGAATGATGGCCTGCTCGGTGATGGAAGCGGTCTCGGTCAACGATCCCAGCAACGCCACCGTTCGCGACGTGGAGCGCTCCACGCGCATCCTAGAAAAGTACGCCTGAAAGCCTTACGCGGTGGTGAGGACGGTGCCTGAGGCATCGAGCACCTCAAAGCCGATGGCAATGCCGTGCTGAACACTCATGGAGACGGTGCAAAAATCGGCGAACTGCGACAACACCCGATCCAAATGTTCCAACTCACCGGCCGACTTACCCAAAGTGAGTTTCACTGCGATGGCTTGAATACGCAGTCGGTTATCGGTGTTTCGCCCCAGCTCAGCGGTGGCCGTGGCCGTCAATGCGCCGGGGTCTTGTTTGAACTTTTGCAAAGCAAACACCAAACTCGCGCTCAGACAATTGGCCACCGCAGCCATCAACATTTGACTCGGTGCCGGACCCACCGCTTCGCCCAAAGGCGGCGGTTCGTCGCTGAGCAAACCCGGCATATTGGGCGAAAAATCCACCAAAAATCGGTAGCCCGATTGACGGGTGATGGTGACGCTGGTGCTGGCATTCATGGGTACTCCTGGGGCTTTCTCGCCATCTTAGTCAGCCCCCCGGGGTATACAAAGCCCAAGGCATGATCCAAATCAATCACCCTCAAAAAAAAGCCCCACTGGGGGACTTTTCTCAAAGCGAGGGCACCACTCACGCCACAAGCGGCGCGAGCTCGCCTTTGTCG
>JAABPX010000038.1 GCA_011391745.1 Comamonadaceae bacterium | reverse complement strand
TGCAACCTGCCGCTGGACGCAACCCGACAGTCGCCGAAGACCTCAACCCGGAGATCTCATGGCCTATACCTATACCGAACGCAAGCGCATCCGAAAAAGTTTTGGCAGCCGCGAAAACGTGCTGACCATCCCCTATTTGTTGCAAATGCAAAAAGACGCTTACACCGCGTTCCTGCAAGCCGATGTGGCGCCCAAGAAGCGCACCAACGAAGGTTTGCAAGCCGCCTTTGAAGCCGCATTCCCCATCGTCTCTCACAACGGTTTTGTGGAGATGAAGTACGTTGAATACAACCTGGCCAAGCCCGCGTTTGACGTGCGCGAATGCCAAACCCGTGGTTTGACGTTTGCCTCCGCCGTGCGCGCCCGCGTGCAGCTCATCATTTACGACCGTGACTCCTCGACACCCCAATCCAAGGTGGTCAAGGAAGTCAAAGAGCAAGAGGTCTACATGGGCGAAGTGCCCCTGATGACCGACAAAGGCTCCTTCATCATCAACGGCACCGAGCGTGTGATCGTGTCGCAGTTGCACCGCTCACCTGGCGTGTTTTTTGAGCACGACAAGGGCAAAACCCACAGCTCGGGCAAGCTGCTGTTCTCGGCCCGCATCATTCCTTACCGCGGTTCGTGGCTCGACTTCGAATTCGACCCCAAAGACATCTTGTTCTTCCGGGTCGACCGTCGTCGCAAGATGCCCGTGACCATCTTGCTCAAGGCCATTGGCTTGAGCAACGAAGCCATTTTGGCCAACTTCTTTGTCAACGATCACCTGCGTTTGATGGACAGCGGTGCCCAAATGGCTTTTGTGGGCGAGCGCCTGCGAGGTGAAGTGGCCCGTTTTGACATCACCGACAAAAACGGCAATGTGGTGGTCGCCAAAGACAAGCGCATCACCGCACGCCACACCCGTCAAATGGAAGAGTCAGGCACCACGCACATCAGCGTGCCCGAAGACTTTCTGATTGGCCGTGTGATTGCCCGCAACTTGGTGGAGGCCGACACCGGCGAGATCATCGCCAAGGCCAACGAAGAGATCACCGAAGCGCTGCTGAAAAAACTGCGTACCGCCGGTGTGCAAGACATTCAGTGCCTCTACACCAACGACTTGGACCAAGGCGCGTACATCTCGCAAACCCTTCGCATGGACGAAACGGTTGACGAATTTGCCGCCCGTGTGGCCATCTACCGCATGATGCGCCCCGGTGAGCCGCCCACCGAAGACGCGGTGCAGGCCTTGTTCCACCGCCTGTTCTACAACCCCGACACCTACGACCTCTCGCGCGTGGGCCGCATGAAGTTCAATGCCCGCGTCGGTCGCAACGAATCCACCGGCGCCATGGTGCTGTCCAACGAAGACATCTTGGCCGTGGTCAAGATCCTGGTGGACTTGCGCAACGGACGTGGCGAAGTCGATGACATCGACCACTTGGGTAACCGACGCGTGCGTTGTGTGGGCGAATTGGCCGAAAACCAGTACCGCACCGGTTTGGCGCGCATCGAGAAAGCCGTGAAAGAGCGTTTGGGTCAGGCCGAGCAAGAGCCGCTCATGCCGCACGATCTGATCAATTCCAAGCCGATCTCGGCGGCGCTCAAAGAATTTTTTGGCGCCTCGCAGTTGTCGCAGTTCATGGACCAGACCAACCCGTTGGCCGAGATCACGCACAAGCGCCGCGTCTCTGCACTGGGCCCAGGCGGTTTGACCCGTGAACGCGCAGGTTTTGAGGTGCGTGACGTGCACGTGACCCATTACGGCCGCGTGTGCCCCATTGAAACACCCGAAGGCCCGAACATTGGCCTGATCAACTCCTTGGCCTTGTACGCCCGTTTGAATGAGTACGGCTTCATTGAAACGCCTTACCGTCGTGTGATCGATGGCAAGGTGACCAACGAAATCGACTATTTGTCGGCCATTGAAGAAGGCAAATACGTCATTGCGCAGGCCAACGCCGCGCTCGACGCCGAAGGCCGTTTGAGCGGTGAGCTGATTTCTGCGCGTGAAAAAGGCGAATCCATCTTGACGCCCGCCGACACCATTCAATACATGGACGTGTCGCCCGCACAGATCGTTTCGGTGGCCGCTTCCTTGGTGCCCTTCTTGGAGCACGACGATGCGAACCGCGCCTTGATGGGTGCCAACATGTCCCGCCAAGCGGTGCCTGTGTTGCGCCCAGAAAAACCATTGGTGGGCACCGGCATTGAGCGTGTGGCCGCGATCGACTCGGGCACCGTCGTCACCGCCAAGCGCGGTGGTGTGGTGGACTATGTCGACGCGACACGCATCGTGATCCGTGTCAACGACAGCGAAGCCGTCGCGGGTGAGGTGGGTGTGGACATCTACAACCTCATCAAATACCAGCGTTCCAACCAAAACACCAACATTCATCAGCGACCCATCGTCAAAAAAGGCGACAAGTTGGCTGCGGGTGATGTGATTGCCGATGGCGCGTCAACCGACTTGGGTGAAATCTCAATCGGTCAAAACATGCTGATCGCGTTTATGCCGTGGAACGGCTACAACTTCGAAGACTCCATCCTGATCTCCGAGCGCGTTGTGGCCGAAGACCGCTACACCTCGATTCACATCGAAGAGTTGGTGGTCATGGCCCGCGACACCAAGCTCGGTGCCGAAGAAATTTCGCGCGACATCCCCAACTTGGCCGAGCAGCAGCTCAACCGCTTGGACGATTCGGGCATCATTTTTGTGGGCGCTGAGGTCTTGCCCGGCGATGTGTTGGTCGGCAAGGTCACGCCCAAAGGCGAAACCACGCTCACGCCAGAAGAAAAGCTCTTGCGCGCCATCTTTGGCGAAAAAGCGTCCGACGTGAAAGACACCTCGCTGCGCGTGGACCAAGGCTCACAAGGCACGGTCATTGACGTGCAGGTGTTCACCCGCGAAGGCATTCAACGCGACAAGCGCGCCCAGCAAATCATCGACGACGAACTCAAGCGTTTCCGCTTGGACTTGAACGATCAGTTGCGCATCGTCGAAGCCGATGCCTTTGACCGCATTGAGAAGTTGTTGTTGGGCAAAGTGGCCAACGGCGGCCCCAAAAAATTGGCCAAGGGCAGCAAGATCGACAAGGCCTATTTGGCTGAGGTGGAGAAGTACCACTGGTTCGACATCCGCCCCGCCGACGATGCGGTGGCCGCTCAACTCGAATCCATCAAAAATTCGATGGAAGCCACACGCCACAGCTTTGACCTGTCCTTTGAAGAGAAGCGCAAAAAACTCACCCAAGGCGACGAGTTGCCCGCGGGTGTGCTCAAAATGGTCAAGGTCTACCTAGCCGTCAAGCGCCGCTTGCAACCGGGTGACAAGATGGCCGGGCGTCACGGCAACAAGGGCGTGGTCTCCAAGATCGTGCCCGTGGAAGACATGCCCTACATGGCCGACGGCACCCCCGCCGACATCGTGCTCAACCCGCTGGGCGTGCCATCGCGCATGAACGTCGGTCAGGTGCTTGAGGTTCACTTGGGCTGGGCCGCCAAAGGCTTGGGCCAGCGCATTGGTGACATGTTGCAACAAGAAGCCAAGGCCGCTGAGCTGCGCAGCTTCTTCGAAACCATCTACAACAAGGCCGGCAAGAAGGAAAACTTCAAAGACCTGTCCGACGCCGATGTGTTCGAGATGGCGCAAAACCTGCAACACGGCGTGCCGTTTGCCACGCCCGTGTTCGACGGCGCGTCGGAAGACGAGATCCGCACCATGCTGCAACTGGCCTACCCCGACGAAGCCGCCAAGGCCAAGGGTTTGACCGCCACGCGCACGCAGGCGCAGTTGTACGACGGCCGCACCGGCGACGCGTTTGATCGCGTCACCACCGTGGGCTACATGCACTTCTTGAAACTGCACCACTTGGTGGACGACAAGATGCACGCCCGCTCAACCGGTCCTTACAGCTTGGTCACGCAGCAGCCGCTGGGTGGTAAAGCGCAGTTCGGTGGTCAGCGTTTTGGTGAGATGGAGGTGTGGGCTTTGGAGGCGTACGGCGCTTCTTACATCCTGCAAGAAATGCTCACCGTCAAGTCCGACGACGTGCAAGGCCGCACCAAGGTGTACGAAAGCATCGTTAAGGGTGACCACGCGATCCAGGCCGGCATGCCCGAGTCGTTCAACGTGTTGGTCAAGGAGATCCGCTCCTTGGGCATCGACATCGAACTCGAACGTTCTTAATTCAAGGCTCGAAAGGTTTAAACCATGAAATCATTACTCGACCTGTTCAAGCAGTTCACGCCCGATGAGCATTTCGATGCCATTCGCATTGGCTTGGCCTCGCCTGAAAAAATCCGTTCGTGGTCTTTTGGCGAAGTCAAGAAACCCGAAACCATCAACTACCGCACCTTTAAGCCCGAACGCGACGGCTTGTTTTGCGCCAAGATTTTTGGTCCCATCAAAGACTACGAATGCCTGTGCGGCAAATACAAGCGCCTGAAGCACCGCGGCGTGATCTGCGAGAAGTGCGGCGTCGAAGTCACACAAACCAAGGTTCGCCGCGAACGCATGGGCCACATCGACCTGTCGGCGCCTTGCGCCCACATCTGGTTCTTGAAGTCCTTGCCCTCGCGCTTGGGCTTGGTGCTCGACATGACGCTGCGCGACATCGAGCGCGTGCTGTACTTTGAAGCCTATGTGGTGACCGACCCGGGCATGACCCCGCTGAAGAAATTCAGCATCATGACCGAGGACGACTACGACGCGAAGGTGCAGGAATACGGCGACGAATTCCAGGCCAAGATGGGCGCCGAAGGCATCAAGGACCTGTTGCAAAGCATCGACCTCGACGCCGAGATCGAAAAGCTGCGCAACGATCTGACGGGCTCCGAGCTCAAGATCAAAAAGAACGCCAAGCGTTTGAAGGTCATTGAGGCCTTTAAGAAGTCGGGCATCAAGCCCGAGTGGATGGTGCTCGAAGTGCTGCCCGTGTTGCCACCGGACTTGCGTCCTTTGGTGCCGTTGGACGGCGGCCGCTTTGCGACCTCCGACTTGAACGACCTGTACCGCCGCGTCATCAACCGCAACAGCCGCTTAAAGCGCCTGCTCGAGTTGAAGGCCCCCGAGATCATCGCGCGCAACGAAAAGCGCATGCTGCAAGAGTCCGTGGACAGTTTGCTGGACAACGGCCGACGCGGCAAAGCCATGACCGGCGCCAACAAGCGTGCCCTGAAGTCTTTGGCCGACATGATCAAAGGCAAGAGCGGTCGCTTCCGCCAGAACTTGCTGGGCAAACGCGTGGACTACTCGGGTCGTTCCGTGATCACCGTGGGCCCAACCCTCAAGCTGCACCAGTGCGGCTTGCCCAAGTTGATGGCGCTCGAATTGTTCAAGCCTTTTATCTTCGCCCAACTGGAGCAGCGTGGCATTGCCACCACCATCAAGGCGGCGAAGAAGGAAGTCGAAGCCGGCACGCCCGTGGTGTGGGACATTTTGGAAGAGGTCATCAAAGAGCACCCCGTGCTGTTGAACCGCGCCCCCACGCTGCACCGCCTGGGCATTCAAGCGTTTGAACCCATCCTGATTGAAGGCAAAGCCATTCAGTTGCACCCCCTCGTGTGCGCGGCGTTCAACGCCGACTTCGACGGTGACCAAATGGCCGTTCACGTGCCTCTGTCGGTGGAAGCCCAAATGGAAGCCCGCACCTTGATGCTGGCCTCCAACAACGTGCTCTTCCCCGCCAACGGCGAGCCTTCCATCGTGCCATCACAAGACGTGGTCTTGGGTCTGTACTACACGACCCGCGAAAAGACCAACGGCAAAGGCGAAGGCATGGTGTTTGCTGACATGCTTGAAGTGCAACGCGCGTTGGACGCGGGCGTGGTGGAAGTCACCAGCCAGATCAGCGTGCGCTTGACCGAGCACACCCTAGACAAAGCCACGGGTGAATTTGTCGCCCAGACCAAGCTGTTTGACACCACCGTGGGCCGCGCTTTGTTGTCGGAAATCTTGCCCAAGGGCTTGCCGTTCTCGGTGCTCAACAAGCCCCTGAAGAAGAAAGAAATTTCGCGCCTGATCAACACCTCGTTCCGCAAGTGTGGCTTGAAAGAAACCGTGGTGTTCGCCGACAAGCTGTTGCAAAACGGTTTCCGTTTGGCCACCCGCGCCGGTATCTCGATCGCGGTGGACGACATGTTGGTGCCCAAGGAAAAGCAAACCATCATCGAGCGCGCCGAAAAAGAGGTCAAAGAAATCGCCCAGCAATACGCCTCGGGTTTGGTGACTGCGGGCGAGCGCTACAACAAGGTGGTGGACATCTGGGGCAAGGCCGGTGACGAAGTCTCCAAGGTCATGATGGCCCAGTTGGCCAAAGAAAAAACCATCGACCGTCACGGCAAGGAAGTGGACCAAGAGTCGTTCAACTCCATCTACATGATGGCCGACTCCGGTGCGCGCGGCTCGGCCGCCCAGATCCGTCAGCTCGCCGGCATGCGCGGCCTGATGGCCAAACCCGACGGCTCCATCATTGAGACACCCATCACGGCGAACTTCCGTGAAGGCCTCAACGTGTTGCAGTACTTCATCTCGACCCACGGTGCCCGTAAGGGCTTGGCCGACACGGCGCTCAAAACCGCCAACTCCGGCTACCTGACGCGCCGTTTGGTGGACGTGACCCAAGACTTGGTGGTCAACCAAGTCGATTGCGGCACGACCAACGGCACGCTCATGCGCGCCATTGTTGAAGGCGGTGAGGTCATTGAATCGTTGCGTGACCGCGTCTTGGGTCGCACCACGGCCGATGAAGTGATTCACCCCGAAACCCGCGCCGTGCTGTTGCCCGCCGGTGTTTTGTTGGACGAAGACATGCTCGACGAGTTGGAGGTTGCGGGGGTGGATGAAATCAAAGTCCGCACCGCACTGACCTGCGAAACCCGTTTCGGTATTTGCGCCAAGTGCTATGGCCGCGACTTGGGTCGTGGCGGCTTGGTCAACATCGGCGAAGCGGTGGGTGTGATCGCGGCGCAGTCGATTGGTGAGCCCGGCACGCAGCTGACGATGCGCACCTTCCACATCGGCGGCGCAGCGTCGCGCACGGCCATCGCCTCCAGCGTCGAGGCCAAGTCCAACGGCATCATTGGCTTCAATGCCACGATGCGTTACGTGACCAACTCCAAGGGCGATTTGGTGGTGATCTCGCGCTCTGGCGAAATCGTCATTCAAGACGAACACGGTCGCGAGCGCGAGCGCCACAAAGTGCCTTACGGCGCGGTGCTCACGGTCAAGGCCGACCAAACCCTCAAGGCCGGTACGGTGCTGGCCAACTGGGACCCCCTGACCCGACCCATCATCACGGAATTCGCCGGTCAGGTGAAGTTCGAGAATGTGGAAGAGGGCATGACCGTGGCCAAGCAGGTGGACGACGTCACCGGCTTGTCCACCTTGGTCGTGATCGACCCCAAGCGCCGTGGCGCCACCAAGGTCATCCGCCCACAGGTCAAACTGATCGACGCCGCCGGCTCGGAAGTCAAGATCCCTGGCACCGACCACGCGGTGACAATCGGCTTCCAGATCGGCGCTTTGATTCAAGTGCGCGACGGCCAAGATGTGGGCCCTGGCGAGGTGCTGGCCCGCATCCCAATCGAAGGTCAAAAGACCCGCGACATCACCGGCGGTTTGCCCCGCGTGGCCGAACTGTTCGAAGCCCGCAGCCCCAAAGACAAGGGCATGTTGGCCGAGATCACTGGTACCGTGTCCTTCGGTAAAGAAACCAAAGGCAAGGTGCGCTTGCAAATCACCGACCCCGACGGCAAGGTGTGGGACGAACTCATCCCCAAAGAGAAGAACATCTTGGTGCACGAAGGCCAAGTGGTCAACAAAGGCGAGAGCATTGTGGACGGCCCCGCCGACCCACAAGACATCTTGCGCCTCTTGGGCATCGAGGAACTCTCGCGCTACATCGTCGACGAAGTGCAGGACGTTTACCGCTTGCAGGGTGTGAAGATCAACGACAAACACATCGAAGTGATCGTGCGCCAGATGCTGCGCCGCGTGATTGTGGACAACGTGGGTGACTCCACCTACATCGCGGGCGAACAGATTGAGCGCTCGGAAATCCTCAACACCAACGACGCGCTGCGCGCCGACGGCAAATTGCCCGCCACCTACAGCAACGTGTTGTTGGGCATCACCAAGGCTTCTCTGTCGACCGACTCGTTCATATCGGCGGCTTCCTTCCAGGAAACCACCCGCGTGTTGACCGAGGCGGCCATCATGGGCAAGCGCGACGAGCTGCGTGGTTTGAAGGAAAACGTCATTGTGGGTCGTTTGATCCCCGCCGGTACCGGCATGGCGTATCACGAAGCCCGCAAGGTGCGCGAGAAGATGGACGACGAAGAGCGTCGCGCCATTGCAGAAGCCGATGCCCTGTCGTTGGCGGCCGATCAAGCCGCCAGCGAGAGCGAAGCCGACGCCGCCAACACCAGCGAGTCTGCGGAGTAAGGCCGCTCGGTGCCGTTGGTGGCACCGAATTCGCTCCATGCCCTTGGCCTCACGGCCCGGGGCATTTTTTCTGGTTTTGAAGGACCCGCATGACCGCAGCCCCTGCGCCTTTGTCCACCCAATTGCAAGCCACTGCGCGTTGCGTTTTGGCCGTGCAACAAGGGCAATCGCTCAGCGATGTGTTGCCCCGTGTCGAGGCCAGTCTGCGCCCGGGTGTGCAAGCACTCACCTTTCACGTCTTGCGCCATTGGGGCATGGCGAGTGCGCTGGCACGCTTGTTGGCCGATCGTGCGCCTGCGCCCGCGGCGTTGGCCTTGATGCACTGCGCCTTGGCTTTGCTGCTGCCCGCCAGCGCCGCTGACGCAGAAGCCCCCGCGTGGACATCGGGTGCGGCGTACGCCGAGCACACGGTGGTCAACCAAGCCGTGCAAGCGGCCAAGTCCGACCCCAAGCTCATGCGCACTGCGGCGTTTTTGAACGCCTGTTTGCGTCGTTATTTGCGCGAACGCGTGGACCTGTTGGCCGAGGTGGCGCTTGACCCCGTGGCCGTGCACAACCACCCCTTGTGGTGGGTTGAACGGGTGCAGCGTGACCACCCCGAGCATTGGCGCGCCATTCTGGCGGCCAACAACCAAGCCGCGCCGATGGCCCTGCGCGTCAATCCGCGCCGCACCACGCCCGCGCAATTGCAGGCGGCCTTGTTGGCGCAAGGGGTGGAGAGCGAAGCGTTTGGTGACCACGGCTTGGTCTTGCACCGGGCCTTGTCGGTGCAGCGCATCCCAGGTTTTGAGCAGGGCGATTGCTCGGTGCAAGACGCGGCCGCGCAATGGGCGGGGCGTTTGTTGTTGCAAGACTTGAACCTGCCCAAGGGTGCGCGGGTGCTTGATGCCTGCGCCGCCCCGGGTGGCAAAACCGCCGATGTGTTGGAGCGCGCCGATGTGCAAATGCTGGCCTTGGACGTGGACCCTGTGCGAGCCGAACGCGTCGGCGCCAACTTGACGCGCTTGGGCTTGAGCGGGCAAGTGCGTGTGGCCGATGCCGCCGAGGTGTCTACCTGGTGGACAGGAGCGCCCTTCGACGCCATCTTGCTCGACGCACCCTGCACCGCCTCGGGCATTGTTCGACGCCACCCGGATGTGCGCTGGTTGCGCCGCGAAAGCGATGTGCAACAACTCGTGGCCACCCAGCGCCGATTGCTCAAGGCCTTGTGGCCCTTGGTCAAACCGGGTGGGCGACTGTTGTACGCCACGTGTTCGGTGTTCAAGGCCGAAGGTGAAGACCAAATACGCCGTTTTGTCAAAGACCACGCCGATGCCGTGTTACAACCGAGTTTGGGCCACTTGCTGCCCGGTGCGTCCGCACCCGGGGGCGAGTTCAACGACAACCCCTTGGGTGGGTACGATGGATTTTTCTACGCTCGACTCGACAAAGCCCATGCGTGATGCACGCGCCCACACGCGTCGCTGGCTGGCCGTTGTTGCACTGACGTGCAGCGCCGCTTGGACCTTGGTGGCGCACGCACAAAACCCCTTGCCATCGAGCGTGGTGGTGGAGCGCACCGCCGAGCAATTGCTCGTGACCACCCGGGTGAGCGAACCCTTGCCGCCGACCGTGCAAGACGCTTTGAACAAGGGGGTGGCCTTGTACTTTGTTTGGACGGCTGAGGTGCAGAGCCCGCGTTGGTATTTCTGGCGCGACAAAACCCACAGCCGCGCTGTGCGCACCCTGCGCTTGGCTTATCAAGCTTTGTCCGGGCATTGGCGCCTGAGCTGGTCCAACGACACCGCCCCCACCGCAGGCCTGCGCAACGCGGTGCACCAGAACCACGCCAACTTGGACGAGGCTTGGATGGCGGTGGGTCGCATGATCAACTGGCCTGTGGCCAGCGCCAAAGACCTGCCAGACCAAGGGGCGTGGTTAAACGTCACCTTTGAAATGGATCTGGGTTTGTTGCCGCGCCCATTCCAAATGGGCTTGGCCAACCAAGCGGATTGGTTGTTGCAGCACAGTTACCGCTTGCCTGTGCCCGAGGTGGGCATGGTCTTGGAGTCGCGGTATGGGCGCTGAACAAGCCCAGCGATCCAGCCGAACGCTGCGCTGGACCTTGCTGGTTGGCGCCGTGGTCATGCTCGGGGCGGGCTTGGTGTTGCTCTTTATGCTGACCTTGGCCACCGGCAACCGAGGCGTTTACGACGCCCATTACGCCACGCTGTTTCGCGTGAATCTGGCGGTGGCGGCGCTGTTGTTGTCGGTCATCGTGTGGTTCGGTGTGCGTTTGGGTTTTCGTTTGTACCAAGGCAAATTGGGCAGCCGTTTGCTGCTCAAACTCGCCGGGGTGTTTGGTTTGGTGGGTTTGTTGCCGGGCCTGTTGATTTACACGGTGTCTTACCAATTTGTCTCCCGATCCATCGAGAGTTGGTTTGACGTGCGTGTCGAATCGGCACTGGCCGCCGGTTTGAATTTGGGGCGCACCACCTTGAATGTGCTGAGCAAAGACCTCAGCCACCAGGTTCGGCAGGCGGCCAATGAGTTGGGCAAAGTGCCCGAGCGCTCCTTGGGACTGGCCTTGGAAAATTGGCGCGATCGGTTGGGGGCCACCGATGCGATGCTGTGGGACAGCAACGGCCGCTTGCTGGCCAGCGCAGGCGAGTCGCGTTTTGCACTCAATCCAGCACGGCCCGCCAACACCGCCTTGCGTTTGGTGCGTGAGCAAGGGGTGTTGGTCAGTGTTGAGGGCCTGGACGATGGTGAGGACGGCAACGCTGCGCCCGCAGGGCGCATGCTGGTGCTGGCCACGGTAGAGCCACCGCGCTTGGGTTTGGATGTCGCCCCCCGGTTTTTGCAGGTGGTCAGCCCCTTGCCCGAGGTGTTGGTGGCCGATGCTTGGGCGGTGCAAGACGCCAACCGAGAATACCAAGAGCGTGCGCTGGGCCGTGAGGGCCTGCGTCGCATGTACATCGGCACACTCACCTTGGCCTTGTTTTTGGCCGTGTTTGGCGCGGCCATGCTGGCGGTGGTGCTGGGTCAGCAGTTGATGCGACCGTTGCTGGTGTTGGCCGAGGGCATGCGCGAAGTGGCCGCGGGCAACCTCAGCCCCAAACTCGCGCTGAACCACCGCGATGAACTCGGTGGCCTCACCCGCGCGTTTGCCCGCATGACCGACGACTTGGCGCAAGCGCGCGCCGACGCCAACCGCAGCATGGGCCAACTCGATGCCGCCCGCGCCCACGTTCAGACCATTTTGGACAACCTCACCGCCGGTGTGGTGGTGTTGCGCCGCGACGGCACTGTGCAAAGCGCCAACCCTGGGGCCGAGCACGTGTTGCGCACGCGCCTGAGCGCTCACCCAGGCCAGCCCTTGCGCGATTTGCCCGGTTTGGCGGATTTTGGGGACGCCGTGCAGTCGCGCTTTGAAGCCGAGAACGTGGAAGCCGACCAGGGCGCGGGCCGTCATTGGCAGCACACGTTTGAATTGGGCCAAGCCAGTGAGCACCCCGCCGATGGCGCGGGTCACCGTACCCTGGTGGCGCGTGGCGCGTGGTTGCCGTATGGTGACTGGCTGTTGGTGCTCGACGACGTCACCGATGTGGTCTCAGCGCAGCGCACCAAAGCGTGGGCGGAGGTGGCCCGCCGTTTGGCGCACGAGATCAAAAACCCCCTCACCCCCATCCAGCTCTCCGCCGAGCGCATGGCCATCAAATTGGCGCCGCAATTGTCCGACGGCGGGCAAGCGTTGCTGAACAAATCGGTGCGCACCATCGTTGAGCAGGTTGACGCCATGAAGCACATGGTCAATGAATTTCGCGACTTTGGCCGATTGCCTTCGGCCGTGCTGGTGCCGATGGCACTCAACCCTTGGCTGCGCGACATGGCCACCCTGTACGAAAACAGCGCGGTGCCGGTGGTGTTCGACTTGGATGTGGAAGTGCCCCCCATCAGTGCCGATGCCCAACAGTTGCGCCAAGTGCTTCACAACGTCATCCAAAATGCCCAAGACGCCTGCGCCCAAGCGCCTGCGCCGCTGGTCAAGGTGCGCACGCGTTGGCCGGGGTCGGGTCGGTGGGTGCGCTTGGAGATCACCGACAACGGCATGGGTTTCCTCCCGTCCATTGCCCAGCGGGCCATTGAGCCCTACGTCACCACCAAACCCAAAGGCACAGGGCTTGGGCTGGCGGTGGTTCACAAAATCATGGAAGAGCACGGCGGCGCCCTGGACATCGGCAACATCGAAAAAGAGGGCCGAATCTTGGGTGCAAAAGTGTCGTTATCATTCGTTGTGGCCAAGTGACACAGCACACATAGGGCAGGAGGCGAAGAACCGAATGGCAAATATCTTGGTGGTGGACGACGAGCTGGGCATACGCGACTTGCTCTCGGAAATATTGAACGACGAAGGCCACGCCGTGGAGCTGGCCGAAAACGCAGCGCAGGCTCGACAGGCCCGCGCCCAATACCGCCCCGACTTGGTCTTGTTGGACATCTGGATGCCCGACACCGATGGTGTGACCTTGCTCAAAGAATGGGCCAGCACCGGGCAGTTGACCATGCCGGTCATCATGATGAGCGGGCACGCCACCGTTGAAACCGCGGCCGAAGCCACGCGCATTGGGGCCATGGACTTTCTCGAAAAGCCCATCACCCTGCAAAAGCTGCTCAAAGCCGTGGAAAAGGGCTTGAGCAGACCCGTGGCCAAAACCCACGGACCCGCCACGCCGACACTGGCGGCGGTGTCGTCTCCTGCGGTTTTAACCGTTGAGCAAGCCATGACCGGCGGCCACATGGTCGCCGCGCCGAGGGTGGACTTGGGGCCGCAGGCCCAGCAAGCGTTTAACCTCGAAGGCCCTTTGCGCGAAGTTCGCGACGGTTTTGAAAAAGCCTACTTTGAATACCACCTGGTCAAAGAGCAAGGCTCCATGACCCGCGTGGCCGAAAAAACTGGCCTGGAGCGCACCCACCTCTACCGCAAACTTAAGCAACTGGGGGTGGACCTTTCGCGCAGCAAACGGGCGTCCGCGCAGTAAAGCGGCCTTAAAAAGCGCACGCCGGGTGGTGCTATACTCTTGCCTTCGTTAAGGCCCGGTAGCTCAGTTGGTAGAGCAGCGGATTGAAAATCCGCGTGTCACTGGTTCGATTCCAGTCCAGGCCACCAAAATTCAGCGCCCAACTGTTCTCAGTTGGGCGTTTTTATTTGTGCTGACCGCACGACACTTGGGTGCCCGCGCTGCCCGCGAGCAAATCCTCAATGTGCTCAAGCGAACCGATGGCGGCGCGGCGACCGGTGGCGAGCGCGAAGGCCCTTGCCGCTTCGACCTTTGGGCCCATTGAGCCCGTCGCAAAGTGGTGTTCGGCCAGCGCTTGCGGCGTCACATGGCCGATGGCGCGTGGCGTGGGTCCGCCCCAATCGAGGAAGACCGCCGCCACATCGGTGGCGATGACCAGCACATCGGCGTTCAACTCCCGTGCGAGCAGGCAAGCGCAGAGGTCTTTGTCGATCACGGCGGCCACCCCTTGCATGCGCTGATCGCTGCCCTCCCCGATACGCGCTACCGGGATGCCGCCGCCACCGGCGGCGATGACGAGTGCGCCGTGCTCCATCAACCAGCGTATCGCCTGCAAGCCCAGCACGCGCACCGGCCGTGGCGATGCGACGACGCGCCGAAAGGCCGCCCCGTCGGGGGCCATGACCCAGCCTTTGTCGGCGGCCACGCGTTCGGATTCGGCCCGGCTGTACACCGGGCCGATGGGCTTGGTGGGGTGCTGAAAGGCGGGGTCTTGCAGACTCACCTCCACACGCGTGATCAGCGTTGTGACCGTGCGTGTGGTGGGCAGCAGGTTGGCCAGTTCTTGCTCCAGCAGGTAGCCGATCATCCCGTCGGTCTGCGCCCCGAGCACGTCCAGCGGGTAGGCCTCCACCGCCTTATAGGCGGCGGCTTGCAGCGCCAGCAGGCCCACCTGAGGACCGTTGCCGTGTGTCAGCACCAAGTCGTGCTGCCTGGCCACGCGGGCCAATTGCGCCGCCGCGCGGCGGATGTTGTCGCGTTGGTTTTCGGCCGTGGGCGGCTGGTCGCGCCGCAAGAGCGCGTTGCCGCCCAAAGCAATCACGACCTTCATGACGGTGCGCCACCGGCGCTCATCCGAGCGTGGCCACCAGCACGGCCTTGATGGTGTGCAGTCGGTTTTCCGCCTGTGTGAAGACAATCGACGCGTCGGACTCAAAAACCGCGTCGGTGACCTCCAGCTCGCTGAGACCGTACTTTTCATGCACCTGGCGGCCAACCTCGGTGTCCAGGCTGTGAAAGGCCGGCAGGCAATGCATGAATTTTGTGCGCGCCTTGCCGGTGGCCTGCATCAACGCGGTGGTCACTTGGTAAGGCAACAACTGCTCAATGCGCTGGCGCCACACCGATTCGTCTTCGCCCATCGACACCCAAACGTCGGTGTGGATAAAGTCCGCACCAAGCACGGCTTTGAGTGGATCGGTCTCCAGCGTGATGCGCGCGCCGGTGCGGTGGGCGAGCGTGCGCATCTGCGCCACCAGATCGGGTGGGGGTTGCAGCGCGGCGGGCGAGCAGATGCGCACGTCCATGCCCATCTGCGTGCCGCCCACGAGCAGCGAACTGCCCATGTTGAAGCGGGCGTCGCCCACGTAACAGAAACTCAAGTCGTGAAGGGGCTTCTCGCCAAACTCCTCCATGGTCATCAGGTCGGCGAGGATTTGTGTCGGGTGGGCTTCGTCGGTCAAGCCGTTCCAGACCGGCACTTGGGCAAAGCGGGCCAACGCCTCCACCACGCTCTGGTGGAATCCCCGGTATTCGATGCCGTCGTAGAAACGCCCGAGCACGCGGGCCGTGTCTTTGAGCGATTCTTTGTGACCGAGCTGTGAACCGCCCGCATCAAGGTAGGTGACGTGCCCGCCCTGATCGTGCACCGCCACCTCGAAGGCGCAGCGTGTGCGCGTTGAGGGCTTCTCGAAAATCAGCGCGATGTTTTTGCCCTTGAGGCGCGGCAGTTCGTTGCCCACCGCTTTTGAGCGTTTGAGCTCAGCGGCCAAGTCAAGCAGAAAACGGATGTCCTGCGGCGTGAAGTCTTTCAGCGCCAGCAGGCTGCGGTTGCGAAGGTTAAAGCTCATGGGGGTTCCAAGGGGGCGCTGGTGTTTCAGCGTATGTCGAACAATTCTTGATGGAAGGCATCGGCGGGCAGGCCCTGCGCCAGAAAATCGCGCCGCAGTGTTTGGCCAAAGGCAGCGGGTCCGCAGAACCAGACGTCGCAGTGTTGCCAGTTGGGCACCGCGGCGGCAATGCCTTGCATGTCCAACAGACCGTCCTGGGCATCCACGAGCAGGTGCAGGCGCACCTTGGCATGGGCTGCATCGCGGCGCAGCAAAGCCAGCGCTTCTTCGTCGCGCTCGGTGGTGGTGTGAAACAGGTCAATCGACCGGCCGTCGGGCTGCAGCGCCAGCGACTTCATGCGCGCCACAAACGGGGTGATGCCGATGCCCCCGCCGATCCAGATCTGGTGGGCCCTTTGGCCATGGAAGTTGAATTGGCCATACGGCCCCTCAACGGTGACCCGTTGCCCCACCTGCAAGTGGGTCATGAGCGAGTTGGTGTGATCGCCCAAGCCCTTGATCAGCAAGCCGAGCCGACCATCGCCGCGCCAAGCCGAGGTCAAGGTGAAGGGGTGAGCGCCCTCCCGCGTGTCGAAGGTCACAAAGACAAACTGGCCCGCTTCGTGTCCCACCCAACGGTCCTTGAGCTCAATGGTGATGTCCAGCACACCCACGGTGGGCAAGCGATCAACACGGGCCACCTCCCCCACCGCCTGGCGGTGTTGGCCGACGCGGCGCAGCAAAATATGCACCGCCGCAGCACTGGCCACCACCATCAGCATCGCCACCACCCAGCCCAGCGGCGTTGACCATTCGCGCCACCGCAGCAGCACCACCGTGTGAAAGACCAGCACCAGATACACCACCGCCAGCCAGCGGTGGGTTTTGAAAAACCAGCGGTAAGGGAAACGCTTGATCAGCGCCAGCACGGTCAGGAGCACCAGCGCATAAAACGCCACTTCGCCGACCGATTCGGCCAGGCCGCGTTGGCTGCCCAGCAGTTGTTGCACCACGCCGGGAGCGTCGCCAGAGCGCACGCGAACCGGGCGCTCCATCCAACCCAGTTCCACCAGCCATTGGGGCGCCTGTGCACCGAGCCAATGCACAATGGCCGCCACCAAGGCGGTGATGCCCAGCCACTTGTGCAGCCGGTACATTTTGTCGAGCCCGCCCAGCCAAGGCTCAAACAGCACCGGGCGCACGGCCAATATCAGGGCCACGCCCATCACGCCCATGGCGACGACACCCGTCCAGTCCAGCAACGCGGCCCGCCACGGCAGAACGCCTTGGGTGGCCCACAGCAACGGGTTGGCCGCCCACCACAGCGCGGTCAGCAGAATCAGCAAGCCAATAAAGGCCCATTGGATGCGTTTCATGGGTGCTCTCACAAGGCATCGCGTTCGATGGGGCACGACATGCAGTGGCTGCCGCCGCGTCCGCGCCCCAACTCGGCCCCCGAGACGGTGATGACCTCAACCCCCGCCTTGCGCAGCAGGGTGTTGGTGTGGGTGTTGCGGGCGTAGCCCATCACCACGCCCGGCGCGAGCGCCAGCAGGTTGTTGCCGTCGTCCCACTGTTCCCGCTCCAACTGCCACGCATCACCGCCGGTGGCCACCGAACGCAAGTGGGGCAAGCCCATCGCAGCGGCCACCACGTCCAGAAACGGTGCCGATTCGGTGCGCACGTCCAGGCTGCCCTCCCGCTCGCCCGGGCGCAGGCTGTGCACGCGGATGGCGTCAACCATGTCGGGGAAGGTGGTCACCAAGTCCACGTCGCAGAAGGTGAACACGGTGTCCAAGTGCATGGCCCCGCGCGATTTCGGAATCTGCGCGGCCAGCACCCGGGTGGCCGCGCCTTGCGCAAACAGCGCACGGGCCAGCTGACTCACCGCTTGGGGCGACGTGCGCTCGCCCATGCCCACCAGCACCACGCCTTGGCCCAGCGGCATCACGTCGCCGCCCTCCAGCGTGGCGCCGCCGTGGTCTTGATCGGGGTCACCCCACCAGGTCTTGACCTTGCCCGCAAACAGCGGGTGGAATCGGTAGACGGCGGCGGTGATCAGCGTTTCTTGCCGCCGCGCGGGCCAGTACATCGGGCACAACACCACGCCCTCACCGATCCAGCAACTGCTGTCGCGACTGAACAGGGTGTTGGGCAAGGGCGGCAACAGGAAGTCGGTGGCCGAGGCGGTGCAAGCCAACAAGCCTTTGGCCTCAAACATCAGTTCGGCGTGCGCCAGACCGCCGATCAGGTGCTCGGCCAAATGCATGGGGGGCAGGCCCTCAAGCCAGGGGCGCAGGGTTTGCGCCAGTTCGGCGTCGATGGTTCCAGGGCCGAGTTTTCGGTCGAGCAACCATGTGCGGGCAATCGGGTCGGCCACCACGCTGGCCAAGAGTTTGTGCAGCTCCAGTACCTCGACACCCCGGTCCTGCATTGCGTTGGTGAAGGCATCGTGGTCGTTGCGTGCCTGTTGCACCCA
This sequence comes from Comamonadaceae bacterium, assembly GCA_011391745.1. Lineage (GTDB taxonomy): Bacteria > Pseudomonadota > Gammaproteobacteria > Burkholderiales > Burkholderiaceae_C > Hydrogenophaga. Next base: position 20,410 of record JAABPX010000038.1, on the reverse strand, counting down.
CAAGACGTCGTCGAACAGCAGCTCGTGGCAATTGGCGGGCGTCAGTCGCCGTTGCGCCAGCCCGGGGCGGCACACCAGCACGCGGCGCAGACGGCCGACTTCGGAATTCAGGCCTAAGGTCATGGGTTTGGCTTTCGGTGGGGTTGAATGAACAGCGTGATCACAGGCCCAGCCTTCCGGTGGCCAGCATCGTGGCCGCTGTGCCCGCCAGCGCCAGCAGCGCCAACAAGATGGCCCACTCCCACACCGTGAACACACGTTCGTGGCGTTGGCGTTTGGCCCAGCCGTACAGCAGCACGCCCGGTGCGTAAAGCAAGGCGCTGAGCAGCAAATACTTGAACCCAGCGGCGTAAAGCAACCACACGCAGTACACCGTGGCCAAGGCGGCGACAGGCGTGTCGCTGCGGTGATGAGCGGCCCGCACACCCTCGCCGCGCCACGTCAATGCCAGGCCGTAGGCGGCGCTGAACAGGTAAGGCACCAAGATCATGGCGGTGGACAGCGAGATCAACGCCAAGTAAGACGCCTGCGAAAACAGCGTCAGGATCAGAAAGAGTTGCACCATGCCGTTGGTCAGCCACAGCGCGTTGGCGGGCACGCCCCGAGTGTTGGTTTTGCTCAGCCCCGCAGGCATCACGCCACCGCCGGCGGGGGTGAACAGCGACTCGGCGGCCAGCAACATCCAAGCCAAAAAGCCACCGCCCACCGAAACGATCAGGCCCACATAAATCAGCACCGCACCCCAGGTGCCGACGGCGCTTTCCAGCACCCCGGCCATCGATGGGTTCTTTAAGTCGGCCAGTGCAGGCTGGTTGAACACGCCCAACGACAACAGCGACACCGACATCAACAGCAGCAGGCAGATCAGGAAGCCAATGACGGTGGCGCGGCCCACGTCTTCGCGCCGCTGGGCGCGCGCCGAATACACGCTGGCACCTTCGATGCCAATGAACACCCACACCGTCACCAGCATCGTGCTCTTGACTTGGTCGAGCACCGAACCGAGCTGGGCATCGCCCCAGAAGTTGAGTCGAAAGGTGTCGATCTGGAACGCCATGGCCACCAGCGCAATGAACAGCAGCAGCGGCACGACCTTGGCCGCCGTCACCACGGCATTAAGCACCGCCGCGCCCTGAATGCCGCGCAGCACCATGAAGTGGATGGCCCACAGCACCAGCGAGGCGCCGGCGATGGCCGCTGGTGAATTGCCGTTGCCGAACACCGGAAAGAAGTAGCCCAGCGCACCAAAGGCCGCCACCAAGTAGCCCACATTGCCAACCCAGGCGCTGACCCAGTAGCCCCAAGCGGCGTTGAAGCCCACGTATTCACCCGACAGCGCACGGGCGTAGGCATACACGCCGTTGTCAAGCTCGGGCTTGCGCAGCGACAGCATCTGGTACACCCGAACCAGCAACAGCATGCCGATGCCGGTGACGGTCAAACCAATGAGGATGGCCCCCGCCCCGGCCCCCGCCGCCATGTTTTGTGGCAGGCCGAAGATGCCGCTGCCAATGATGGAGCCGACCACCAGCGCCACCAGCAGGCCCAAGCCCAGTTTGGCCGGTGCGGCCTTGGACCCAGAAGCGTTGGATGGGTTGAGTGGCGCACGGTCGATGTTGGTGGGTTGGGGTAACGACATGTGCGCTCCAAGCGGTGATGAATGCGCTAAGGTAATTTCAGCGCAAGCCAATGTCTGTGCGGTGGCGAACCCAGGGCGTCGACCTCAGGCGATTGCCCAACATACGGCATCGCGTTGCCTTGTCCTATCGCGTTGTTGTTCCCCATGATCGCGGCCCTGGCCATGAGTTTGAGTTCGGTCTTGGTGATTGGGAATGCGCTGCGGCTGGCCCATCGCCACACGCCAACCACGGTGTGACGTGTGTGTGTGGGGGGGGGGGGTGATCGGCGAACCGGTAAACTTCGTCCACAACCTCAAAAGGACACGACGATGAAAACCCTGTTGCCGATCATGTTGGCCTCGCTGCTCAGCGGCTGCGGAACCCTCTTGGCGGTGGCCGATGGCGTGGGCACTTTGGCGGTGTATGGCGTCAAAACGGTGGTCAACACCGTCGACGCCATCACACCCGACATCGTCAACAAAGACGACTGAGTCAGCCTTTGCCGCCTTCGCGGTGGCCGTGTTTGCCGCCGCGATCATGGCCTTTGCGACCGCCGTGCTGCATCATTTTCGACAGCTCGGTGTTGAGCACCGTTTGCTGTTCGGGCTTGAGTTGGGCCATCAGCGTTTGGGTGGCGGCTTTCATTTTGGCCAAATCCGCTTGTTTGGCCTGCATCATTTGGCCCATGGCGTCCATGTGTTCAACCGCACCCTTGGTTTTTTGCATGTCGCTGTGCCGTTTCTCGTGGGCTTGGGCCAGATCCTTCATGTCCTTGGTGAAGGCGTTCCAAGCGGGGCGCTGAGCGTCTTGCAATTTCAGCGCCGTTTCGAGTTTGGCCAACCGTGCTTCGGCACGGGCGACGCTGTCGTGCTGGCCTTGGCTGCGTTGCGCTTGGTGCTTGTCCATGCCGTGGTTGGACGCAATGGCCGCCACACTCACACCACCCAGCAAGGCCGCCGACAAAACCCAGATCAATCGTTTGTTCATTTGAAACTCCAAAATAAAGAGGTAAACCCCGCCGGTGGCGGTCTCTGACGGGCGTCAGATGGCTCTATTGAATGGCAAACAACACCCATCGACGTGTCTGAAGCGGGCCTTTTTGCAAGCGCTTGTGTCTGTGCCGTCTTCAGACACGTTTGGATACAAAAAAGCCGCACAGCACCCGTATCATTCCGACATGAGCCCCACCACAGACCATGTGTTGCTGGTCGATGACGACCCCGAGATCCGTCAATTGACGGCGCAATACCTTGAACAAAACGGCATCCGTTGCAGCACCGCCGCCAATGGCCGCGAGATGCGACAGCAGCTGCAGTCGCAGCGCGTCGACTTGTTGGTGCTCGATGTGATGATGCCGGGCGAAGATGGCCTGACGATTTGCCGCGACCTGCGAGCCCCCGGCGGTGCGCACGCCGCCCTGCCCATTCTCATGCTCACGGCCCGAACCGAAGACACCGACCGCATCTTGGGCCTGGAGATGGGGGCCGATGACTACTTGGGCAAACCCTTTGTGCCGCGTGAGTTGCTGGCCCGCATCCGCGCCATTTTGCGCCGCTCGCGGGCCTTGCCCACCAATTTGCAAAGCGCCGCCAGCCCAAGCCGGTGGCGGTTTTCCGGCTACACGCTGGACACGGTCACGCGCCAAGTGCGCAACCCCGAGGGCGTGTTGCTGGTGTTGACTTCGGGCGAATACCGCGTGCTGCAGGTTCTGTTGAGCCACGCCAACAAAGTGCTTTCTCGTGACCAGTTGCTCGAACTCACCCAAGGCCGTGCGGCCGAGGCGTTTGACCGCTCCATCGACTTGCTCATCAGCCGTTTGCGTGTGCGCTTGGGCGAGCCCGCCCGTGCCTTGGGGCTGATCAAAACCGTGCGCAGCGAGGGTTATGTGCTCGCCACCGAGGTCGTGACCGAATGAAACAAGGGCTGTCCCATCTGTGGCCGCAAAGCCTGTTTGCTCGCTTGTTGTGGGTGTGGTTGCTGGGCTTGGCCTTGGTGCTGGCCGCTGCGGCGTGGCTGGCGCTGGACGAGCGCATGGTGCGCGGCCAAGTGGTGTTGCACGCCAAGCTGACCCAAGAATGGGCGGCCTCCGCCGATTGGCTCGATACCCTCAACCCGGCCCAGCGCGAACAGTGGGTGCAAGAGGCGAGCAAGCGGCGTTCGCGTTGGCGTTTGGCCCCGCCCGAGGCGTGGTCGTCCAACGCCAGGCCACTGCCGCCGCACCTGCGGGCGTTTGCGCAGTACCTAGCACAGGAACTGCCGCACCGCCAGCCGCGGGTGCAGCACTTCATGGCCCCGCTGCGGGGTGACGACGATGAAGACGAACACCACAACCCACGCGAGCGCCCACAAAGCTGGGTTTCCCTGCGCTTGAGCGACGGCAGCACCGTGTACACACGACTGCCCGTGCGTTGGCCAACGCCCGAGGCCATGGGCTTGCCCGGACCCAGCGGCGGCAACACGCCGTGGGGCTTGCTGGGCTTGACCGTGCTGGTGGGCTTGGCGCTGCTGACTTGGTTGGCGGTCATCTACGCCACGCGTCCGCTCAAGCGCATGACACAGGCCGCGCTGGATTTGGCCGACCACCCCAACCGTGCGCCCTTGCCCGACAGCGGACCCACCGAAGTGCGTCAAGCCGCCCGCGCCTTCAACCACATGCAAGCGCAGTTGCAACGCCACATGGCGCAACAAACCCACACGCTCGCCGCCATTGCGCACGACCTGCAAACCCCCATGACGCGCTTGCGCCTCAAAACCGAATGGGTCAGCGACGAGTCCTTGCGCCAGCGCATGCAAGCCGACTTGAGCGAAATGCAAGACCTGGTGCAAGACGGCTTGGCACTGGCCCGCAGTTGGCACGCCAAGCCGCAGCGCCAGCCGGTGCACCTCAACCAGTTGTTGCAAACCCAACTCAGCGAATGGGAAGACCTGGGCTGGGCCGTTCAAGCGCCGGGCTTGGAGGTCGATTGTTTGGTTCACACCGATGTGCCCGCGTTGCGCCGCGTGTTGGGCAATGTGGTGCACAACGCCATCACCTACGGCCACCGCGCCACGGTGCGCCTGTCTTGCCAAGACCCGGCTCACCCCGCGCATTGGTGCATCGTGGTGGAAGATGAAGGCCCCGGTTTGCCCGAATCCGAATTGCAAACGGTGTTGGAGCCCTTTGTGCGGCAAGAAACTTCGCGCAACCGCCAAACCGGCGGCACCGGTTTGGGCTTGTCGATTGCGCTCAACCTCATGACCGCCATGGGCGGGGCTTTGGTCTTGGCCAATCGCCCCGAAGGCGGATTGCGTGTCAAGATCAGTGCACCCCGTTGAATCCAGGACCCCCATGTCACCACCGCCCAACACCCCCAAGCCCTTGCTCGCCAATCTCTCGACCCAAGCCCCAAGGCGGCGGTGGGTTTGGGCCTTGGTCTTGGTGGCGCTTTTGCTGCCCTTGGCTTGGTGGGTTTGGGGTTTGAACGCGCAGCCCAAGAAGCCGACGTACATCACCGAGCCCTTGGCGCGGGGCGACATCACCCTGACCGTCACCGCCAACGGCACCTTGCAGCCGGTGCGGCAAGTCAACGTGGGCAGCGAGTTGTCGGGCACGGTGCAGGCGGTGCGTGTGGATGTGAACGAACGCGTCCAGCGCGGCCAAGTGCTCATTGAGTTGGACCCCGCCAAACTCAAAGACCAAGTGCAACACGCCCGCGCCGCTTTGGCCGCCGCGCAAGCCCAGCAAACGCAAGCCGAAGCCACGGCCCGCGAAACCCAAGCCCAACTCGTTCGCTTGGAGGCCCTGTTTGAACGCTCCGAAGGCGGCATCCCTTCCAAGACCGACATGGACGCCGCCCGCGCCACCGCTGCGCGCAGCCAAGCTGCGGTGCTCAGCGCCAAAGCGCTGGTCGACCAAGCCCGCGCCACGCTGGCCACCAACACCACCAACCTCAGCAAAGCGGCCATCGTCTCGCCCATGGACGGCGTGGTCTTGAGTCGCCAAGTGGACCCCGGCAACGCCGTGGCCGCGTCGCTGCAAGCCGTCACGCTGTTGACCATCGCCCAAGACCTGCGCCGCATGACGCTGGCGGTCAACGTGGACGAGGCCGATGTGGGTGTGTTGCAAACCGGCCAAGCCGCCACCTTCACCGTCAGCAGTTACCCGGCCCGGCGCTACCCTGGCACCGTGCAGCGCGTGGCTTACGGCTCCACCAAAACCGACAACGTGGTCACCTACACCACCACCTTGGACGTGGACAACAGCGACCTCACGCTGCGCCCCGGCATGACGGCCACCGCCAGCATCGTGGCGGTGGAGCGCAACAACGTCTGGCGCGTGCCCAACGCCGCCCTGCGTTTTATGCCCACCGCCAGCACCAACCGCGCCGCGCCTTCGCTCATGAGCCAAATGATGCCGCGCCCGCCCGCTTCGGCCCCAAAGACCGCGCGCCTCGACCGCCGCGCCGGTGCCCGTCAGGTGTGGGTGTTGGACCAAGGTGAGCCCCGCGCCATTGCGGTGGTCACCGGCATCAGCGACGGGCGCATGACCGAGGTCAGCGGCGAGGGTTTGAGCGAAGGTTTGCTGCTCATCACCGAACAGCGGGCGGCTCAGTGAACATGGCAGAAAGCCTCGCGCCATTGCTGTCCCTGCGCGGCCTGACCAAGGTCTATGGGCAGGGCGACACCGCCTTCCAAGCCCTCGCTGGCGTGGACTTGGACATTGGCGCGGGCGAATTTGTGGCCATCATGGGGCCGAGTGGTTCGGGCAAGTCCACCGCCATGAACATGCTGGGTTTGTTGGACACACCCAGCGCGGGCACGTATGCGTTCAAGGGCGTGCCCGTACAGGGCCTCAGCCGAGACGAGCGGGCTTTGATTCGGCGACAGTTCTTTGGTTTTGTGTTTCAAGGCTTCCATCTGTTGGCCCGCACCAGTGCCTTGGAAAACGTGGAGTTGCCCTTGATTTACCGCGGCCTGCCCGCTTCTGAGCGCCGCGCCCAAGCACTCAAGGCCTTGGCCGACGTGGGCCTCACGGGGTGGGAGCACCGTACCCCGGGCGAGTTGTCTGGCGGTCAACAACAGCGCGTGGCGATTGCGCGCGCCATGGTCACGCGCCCCCAAGTGCTGCTGGCCGATGAGCCCACCGGTAATTTGGACACCCAGCGCAGCCACGAAATCATGGAACTCATCCAGCGCCTCAACCGCGAGCAGGGCATCACCGTGTTGATGGTGACCCACGAAAGCGACATCGCCGCCTACGCCCAACGCACCGTTCGCTTTGTCGACGGGCGCATCGACAAGGAACCCCATGTGGCTTAACGCGTTGTTGCTGGCTTGGCGATCCATCACGCGCAACTGGTTGCGCTCATCGCTCACCGTGCTGGGGGTGGTGATCGGTGTGGCCGCGGTGGTGACCATGGTCACGGTGGGCAACGGCGCCACATTGGCCATTCAAAACCAAATCACCGGCTTGGGCACCAACTTGCTGCAAGTGCGGGCGGGGCAACGCTTGGGCCCGAGCAGCGGGGGCGTGTCGCCCGCGTTTGCCGCCGCCGATGCCACCGCCTTGGCGCAGCAAACACCTGGGGTGCAAGCCGTGGCACCCGAAGCGCGCACCGGCGCGGTTGTGGTGGCCAATGGGCGCAATTGGTCGAGCAGCGTCGTGGGCAGCACCAACGACTGGGCATTGACCAACAACTGGACGCTGGCCGATGGCCGCGCCTTCAGCGACGACGAGCAGCGCGCGGGGGCTGCCGTGTGCATCATCGGTGAGACGGTGCGCCGCGAATTGTTTGGCCCCGTCTCGCCCTTGGGGGCCAACGTCCGCATTCGCCAAGTGCCGTGTGAGGTGGTGGGTGTGCTCGGCAGCAAAGGCCAAGGCGCGTTTGGCAACGACCAAGACGATTTGGTGTGGATGCCCCTCAACACCTTTCAGCGCCGCGTGGCCGGGCACACCCGCGTCAACACCTTGCAAGTCTCCATGCAAGACGGCGCGGACCCGGAAGTGGTCAAGTCCGCGCTGCGCGACATCTTGCGCGAACGCCGCAAGCTCTCGGACACCGACGAAGACAACTTCAACATCTTGGACACCCGCCAGTTGGGCGAAACCCTCTCGGGCACCACGCGCATCATGACCCTGCTGCTCGGCGCGGTGGCGGCGGTGAGCTTGTTGGTGGGCGGCATTGGCATCATGAACATCATGCTGGTCAGCGTGACCGAACGCACCCGAGAAATCGGTTTGCGTTTGGCCATTGGGGCGCTGGAGCGCGAGGTGTTGCTGCAGTTTTTGATCGAGGCCGTGGTGCTCGCCGCCTTGGGCGGCGTGGTGGGCTTGGTCTTGGCGTTGTTGGCCAGCGTGGGCTTGTCGACGCTGATGAACATTCCCTTTGTGTTTGGCTGGGGCATCAACCTCATGGCCTTTGCGTTTTCTGCCGCCATCGGTGTGCTGTTTGGTTTTGTGCCCGCGCGGCGGGCGGCGCGTCTCAACCCCATTGATGCCTTGCGGCACGAATAAATGAACACCCCATCGCTCAGTGGCCTGTGGCCGTTTTTGCGGCCTTACCGTGGCCGCATCGCCTTGGGTTTGTTGTTCTTGGTGCTGGCCGCCGGGGCCACGCTGCTGTTTCCGCTGGCCTTGCGTGGCCTGATCGACAGCGGCTTGACGCCCACCGACCCGGGCGAGCGCCTGATGGCGATGCGCCAACAGTTCGGTGTGTTGTTTGCGGTGGCGGCGGCCTTGGGCTTGTTTTCGGCGGCGCGGTTTTATGTGGTGACTTGGTTGGGCGAACGCATCACCGCCGATCTGCGCAACGCCGTGTACGCCCATGTGTTGCAGCAAAGCCCCGCGTTTTTTGAAACCACCAAAACCGGCGAAGTGCTCTCGCGGCTCACCACCGACACCACCTTGGTGCAAGCCGTGGTGGGCTCGTCGCTGAGCATGGGCTTGCGCAACGCGGTGGTGGGCTTGGGTGCGCTGGGCATGTTGGTCTACACCAACCCCATCGTGATGGTGCAGGTCTTGGGTGTGCTGCTGTTGGTGGTTCTGCCCACGCTGGCGTTTGGGCGGCGCATTCGCCAACTCTCTCGGGCCAGCCAAGACCGCGTGGCCGACACCAGTGGCATTGCCGCCGAGGTGCTCAACGCCATGTCGGTGGTGCAAAGCCACACCGCCGAAGCGCGCGAACGCCAGCGCTTTGACGACGCCACCCAAGCCGCGTTTGCGGTGGCGGTGCGCCGCACGGCGGCGCGTTCGTCCTTGGTGGCGTTTGTCATCATCGCCACCTCAGCCGCGTTGCTTTGGGGCCTCTACCAAGGCACCCAAGCCGTGGTGCGCGGCGACTTGAGCGCGGGTGCGTTGGGCCAAACCGTGCTCTACGTGATCATCTTGGCCGGTGCCTTTGCGGTGCTGGGCGAGGTGTATGGCGACTTGCTGCGTGCGGCCGGGGCCACCGAGCGGCTCATGCAGCTTTTGCACACGCAGTCGCCCATCGTGTCACCCGCGCACGCCACAACACCGCCCCTACCCGCTGGCGGCAGCGCGCTGCGCTTTGAGCGGCTGGGCTTTTCTTACCCCTCGCGCCCCGATCAGCCGTCGTTGATCGACCTTGACCTGCACATCGCCCCCGGCCAAACCGTGGCCCTGGTTGGCCCCAGCGGCGCTGGCAAAAGCACCGTGTTTCAGTTGCTGATGCGCTTTTACGACCCGCAGCTCGGGCGCATCGTCATGGACGGTGTGCCCATCACCGACATGCACCTGCACACGCTGCGCGAGCGCATGGCCATCGTGCCGCAAGACGCGGTGATTTTCTCCAGCAGTGCGCGCGACAACATCCGCTATGGCCGCCCCGACGCCAGCGATGCCGAGGTGCAAGCCGCCGCCCAGGCGGCCTTTGCCGATGGCTTCATCAGCGCCTTGCCCGATGGCTACGACACCTTTTTGGGCGAGCGCGGCGTGCGCTTGTCGGGCGGGCAGCGCCAACGCATCGCCATCGCGCGGGCCATGCTCAAAGACGCGCCCTTGCTGCTGCTCGACGAAGCCACCAGTGCGCTCGACGCCGAAAGCGAACGCATGGTGCAAGCCGCGCTCAGCACCGCCATGCGCGGGCGCACCACGCTCGTCATTGCCCACCGGCTGGCCACCGTGCAACGCGCCGATCGCATCGTGGTGCTCGACCACGGCCGTGTGGTCGAGCAAGGCACACACCAAGACCTGGTGCAGCAAGGCGGCCTGTACGCTCGCTTGGCCAAACTGCAGTTCAACCCTTAGCGTGCCACAATGGGTCGATGAAACACCTCTTGTCTTGGCTGGCCTTGTTCGGCACCCTCTTCGGCGCTTCAAACGTGCAGGCCATTGAAGAACCCGCGTTCAGCGTCGTGCGCACGCACAGCGGTTTTGAGGTGCGCGACTATGCGCCCTACGTGGTGGCCGAAGTCACCGTGCCAGGCCCCGAGGCCGAGGCCGGCAACCAAGGCTTTCGCATTTTGGCGGCCTATATTTTTGGCAAGAACGCCGGGCAGCAGAGCATCGCCATGACGGCACCGGTCACCCAGGCCGCCGAGCCGGTGAAGATCGCCATGACCGCACCCGTCACACAAAGCGCCAGCGCCACGGGGTTTGTGGTGCAGTTCACCATGCCCGCCGCCTACACCTTGGATACCTTGCCCCGCCCGCTGGACGAGCAGATCCGTTTGGTGGCCAGGCCCGCGGCCCGCGTCGCGGTCATTCGCTTCAGCGGCTTTTGGACCGACGCCAATTACAACGAGCACCTGAACAAGCTGCAAACGCTGATGGCCGAGCAATCGCTGCCCGCCACCGGCGCACCCATCTACGCCCGCTACAACGCGCCTTTTGTGCCGTGGTTTTTTCGGCGCAACGAAATTTGGATACCCACCCAGTAAACCGAATTGGGGTGCGTGCGACAGCGAACAGACACGGGCGGTCGCGCTTGGTACGGTGAGGGCATGGGTCACGAATCAGCGTGACCTTGTGGTGTCGACGCACAAGGCGTTGAGCCACTGTTCACCACGCACCGAAAGATCACCATGCCCAATATGCAAGCCCGTATCGCGAGCGTTTTGCTCTGCACCTCTGTTCTGTTTGGCTTTGTGGGTTGCTCGTCCAGCCCCAGCCGAGAAAGCACCGGACAGTACCTAGACGACACCGCCATCACCGCCAAAGTGAAGGCCGCCATTTTTAACGACCCCACCATCAGTTCGGCCGAAATCAATGTCGAAACCTTCAAAGGCACGGTGCAGCTCAGCGGCTTTGTGCAATCGACGGAACACATCGACCGCGCGGTCAAGCTGGTGCAAGGCGTCAGCGGCGTTCGTGCCGTGCGCAACGACATGCGCGTGAAGTAAACCGCGCAACCCTCCCTCCTTCCCTCCCTTTTGAAAGATCACCATGAACACCACCGTTAAATCCCTGAGCGACGACGCCACCCGATTGGCCCAACAAGGCTTGGATGGTTTGGACAGTGCCGGGCAGCGCTTGCGCGACACCACCGACCACGCCCGCCAATACACCACCGAACACATTCGCCACGACCCCATCAAATCGGTGCTGATTGCCGCTGCCGTGGGCGCGGGCTTGATGGGCTTGCTCACCATGGTCGCCAACCTCAAGGGTGCCGGCCACGGCCACCGAGGTTTGGGTCAATGATCCACCCCGTGTTTCGCTTGGCGGCCACGCAGCCCATGCTGCTGGCCAGTCACGTGGGCGCATACGCGGGTTTGGCGTCTGAAGAGTTGTTGCTCATGGGGATGGCGCTCAAGCGCCGTTGGATGTGGCAACTCTTCGCCGCCGTCTGTCTGGGCATCGCTGCGGTGCTCGGTGGTGTGTCCGTGATGCTGTGGGCATCATCGTTGGCCATGCCCACCGACGCGTGGTGGTGGCTGGTGCTCACGCCCCTGCTGCCCCTGGCCTTGGGCGCATGGGCTTGGCGGCGGGCGAGTCAGCCGTTGCCATGTGAGCCTTTGACACGCTTGCGCGAGCAGCTGATGCTCGACAGCGCCTTGTTGGGGCGGTACACCGGATGACCGACACACCCAAGACCCCCCCCGACGCATTGGCCATCAGCCGCGCACGCATCGGTCAATGGCTGGCGAACGACCGCCAACACCCCAACGGCACACCCATGGGTGAAGCGGTGCGCGGCACCTGGCCCTTTTTGAGTGCGGTGTGGGGCCACCCCGCCACGGCCATGTTGTTGGGCGCGTTGTCAAAGTCGTGGCGTCGAACCCAAAGCCGCCCCGCCGTCACCCCCGACGCATCCACCGATTCGACGCCGCTCGACTTCGCGCTCACGCAAGTGCGCCAACACCCCAAAACGGTGGTGTTGGCGCTGGGCTTGGTGGGGCTGGCCGCAGCCTATGGGTTGGTGCGCATCACGGCATCCCAAAAACCGGTGGTGACGCCGTAACAAACCGGGTACAGCCCATGGTGGTGGCGAGCATGCGAGCGCATGCGGCGCTTCCACCATGGGCTGTTTGATTTCCAATGGTGCAGGCCGTGGTGCACAACGGCATAAGCCAAATAACCGCTGAGCACCCCCAGCGTGAGCGCCGCACCCAACCAGCCCCACAGCCACACCGCAGGCAACGCCACCAACAGCCCAAACAACGGCGCACTGACCAAGGTGGGTGTGCCAATCAAGGCCGTGGGGCGGCGGTGGTGTTCGGCGTGCCAGCGCGCAAAGGGTTGCAGGCCGTGCAGCACAAAACGGTGCAGGCCGTATTCCATGGCACTCCAAGCCAGCACACCGGCGAGCGCCATGCCCGCCAGTGCCCCGGCCATGCTGGGCGGAGCGCCCAGCACCAAGCCCACCGACACCCCAACCACGGCCACGCCATAGACGGCGTAATCGAGCCGGTACGCTGCCGAACTGTGTTCAATCGAGAGTGCGGACATGGTGCGTGACCCTCAGCGTGCGAGCTGTGTGCCCATGACATCCACTTCCACGCGGCGGTCCACGCGCAAGCAGGTGATCAGCGCTTGGCTGGCCTTGAGGCCTTGACACGCATCAAACGGCGTTTCGGGCTGGGTAGAACCCGCCCCCGACACCGTCACCAGCGCACCGGCCACACCACCGACTTGCACCAAATAATCGCGCACCGATTCAGCACGGCGGGTGGAGAGGGCGGCGTTGTAGGCTTGGGTGCCCAAACGGTCGGTGTGCCCGGTCACTTGAATGGACTGCACATTGACCTCCTTGAGTTCCAACACCAACTTGTCCAGCGCACGCTTACCGTCGGACTGCAGGGTGGCTTGGTCAAAACCAAACAGCGAATCGGCTTGCAGCTTGACTTGCATCAGCGGTTTGGGTTCGGGTGCCGCAGGCATCACCGGCACCACCAGCACCACGCGGGCGGGTTCTGGGGCCACTGCGGGGGCTTGCACCACCGGCTGGGGCGTGCTGTAGACCGGTGGCACATAACCCATGCGCATGCCTTTGGCTTGGGGCATGGGGCCGCCAAAGCGGTAAACCAAACCCAACGACACCAGGTCCACATCGGCCTTCTTACCCACCACGTCCTTCACCCGGTAGCGCTCACCCTCCAAGCGCATCGACAGCGCCGGTGTAAAGGCAAACGAGGTGCCCAAACCGTACTTGTAATGGGTGTCGCGCTCACTGGTCGAGCCCGCAACAGCGGCGGCGCCGCCCGTGCCACCGAACGTGCTCTTGTTTTGCGCATACGCGGCACCCACACGGCCCAGCAAGCTCCAGCGATCGGTGATGGGCATGGTGCCCACCAAGTCCACGTTCAAACCTTGAATGCGCGATTGGCTCGACACCGTGCCGCTGGGGGTGGTGCTGGCATCAAAACGGGTGCGGCCCAAATCGAAGTAACCGGTTTCAACCGCCCAGGTGGGCGACAACGGAAAACCCACAAACGCCTTGTAAGCGTTGCCGCGACGGTCTTCACTGAGCACTTGCGCATTGACCCCAGCGCCGACCAAGGCGTTGGCGCTGCGTTCGTTCTCAAACGTGTCTTTGGATTCGCCAGCGCTGATGCCGACGTACATGCCCGTGTGCTCCGCGCCACCCTGCGCATACACCATCGGGCTGAACAACACGGCCAAGGTCACGGCCATCCATTGGGGTTGCAGATTCGGTTTTTTCATATCAAGTACTCCATTAAGGCGGGATGCCTCGGTTGACCCAAACCAATGTAGGGATCTGCTGGCCCGGTGTCTGTGGGCTGGCGCACCAAAGCCGCACAACGCGGATTTGTTTGCGCCAAGTCAACCCAAGGCCCTGCGTTGGGTCCATGATGGGCTTCGTTTGAACGGAAAGCCCATGACCAACCCCATTAACCGCCCGCTGAACCAACTGCTGGCGTGTTTGCCCGAAATGGAATGGGCTCGGTTGCAGCCCTTGCTGAGCCGAGTGGAGCTGCCCGCAGGCGAGTCCTTGCATGTGGCGGGCTCGGCGTTTGGCCACGTGTACTTTCCACTCAACGGTTTGGTGGTGTTGCACGGCTTGGTGGAAAACGGCAATTCGTCGGTGTTGTCCTTGGTGGGGCGTGAGGGTTTTGTGGGCGTGTCCAGTTTTATGGGCGGCCAATCCACCACCACCAGCCACGCCACGGTGTTTTTGGCCGGGGCCTTTATGCGCATGCGCAGCGCCGACTTTTTGCGCGAGTTTGAACGCTCGCTGCCGCTGCTGCACCTGCTGCTTCGGTACACCCAAGCGCTGATCACCCAAATGGCACAAACCTCGGTGTGCAACCGACACCACACCGTTCAACACGCATTCAGCCGCCTGTTGCTCTTGTGTTTGGACCGCTCAAACGGCACCACACTGGACCTCACGCACGAGCACGTGGCCAATCTGTTGGGCGTGCGCCGCGAGGGCGTGAGTGAGGCCGCCATGCGTTTGCAGCGCCAAGGCTTGATCAGCTATTCGCGCGGTCACATTCAAGTGTTGGACCGCGCGGGCATGGAGGCCTGCGCTTGCGAGTGTTACCAAGTCATCAAAACAGAATACGATCGCCTGCTACCCATGCAACAGGCCGTTTGACCGTTTGCGCCACCGAAACGCCCGCCATGATTGCCTTGTTTGTCTGATTCCCCCACCCCGGCACCCCTTGCCCTGAGCCCCCGCACCGTGGGCTTGGGCGCGTCGGCGGGCGGTTTGGCGGCCTTGGAACAATTCTTTGAACACATGCCCTTGGACACGGGCATGGCCTTTGTGGTGGTGCAACACACCAGCCCCGAACACAAAACCCTGTTGGGCTCCTTGTTGCAACGCGTCACCGCGCTGCCCGTGCGGGACGCCCACAACGGCACGGTGCTGTTGCCCAACCACATCTACGTCATGCCCACCGGCGGCGACTTGCGCGTGGCGCATGGGGTGCTGCAATTTCGCGCCGCACCGGCCAGCGAGCACACCCACCAGCCCATCGACGCGTTTTTCTTGTCCTTGGCGCAAGACCAAGGCGCGCGCGCGGTGGGCGTGGTGTTGTCGGGCATGGGCCAAGACGGCACCGTGGGCCTGCAAGCCATTCACCAAGCCGGGGGCCTGTGTTTGGCCCAGCAACCCGACAGCGCTGCGTTTGACTCCATGCCGCAAAGCGCCATGGATGCCGAGGTGGTCGATGTGGTGGCCCCGCCGTCAGCAATGGTGCCGCACATTTTGGCGTCACAGCCCGCCAGTGCGGACGGTTTGCACAACATCGTGGACCTGTTGCACCAACACCTGCAACACGATTTCTCGCTCTACAAACCCAGCACCTTGCAGCGCCGGGTGGAGCGGCGCATGCACGTGCACCAATTGGCGAGCATGGCCGATTACGCGCAGTACCTGGCGCACAACACCCAAGAACAAAACCTGTTGTTTTCGGAAATGCTCATTGGCGTGACCTCGTTTTTCCGCGACGACGCCGTGTGGCAAGACCTGGCCGATCAGGTCTTGCCTGCCTTGGTGGCGGCGAAGCGGCCCGGCCCTTTGCGTGCTTGGGTGGTGGGCTGCTCCACCGGCGAAGAGGTCTACAGCCTGGCCATGGCCTTGCAAGAAGCCCAAGGCAACAGCGGCGCAGGCCCAGCGGCGGTGCAAATTTACGCCACCGACCTCAACCCCGCCGCCATCGCGGTGGCCCGCAAAGGCTGGTACAGCGCACACGCCATGGCCGGGGTCAGCCAAGCGCGGCGGGCGCGCTTTTTCACGCCCCACGAAGGCGGCTTCACCATTCACCCCGACATTCGCGGCTTGGTGATGTTTGCCCGCCACGACGTGATCAACGACCCACCGTTCACGCGGCTGGACTTGCTGCTGTGCCGCAACGTCTTGATTTATTTCAACGCCACGCTGCAACGCCGCTTGATTCCCCTGTTTCACTTCAGCCTGCGCGGCAGCGGCGTGTTGGTCTTGGGCAGCGCAGAAACGGCGGGGCGCACGCCGCACCTGTTCAAGTCTTTGTCGTCCAAGTCGCGCCTCTACCGCCGCATCGAGCCCACCGCAGTGCCCGGTGCCATGGTCTTCCCCATTGCCCGCCGCGCCCCCGCACGCAACCCCCACCAGGAGCCGCCCATGCCCTCATCCACCGCCGCGCCCCCGCACAACCTGCAATCGCTGGCCGACCAACTGCTGCTGCAAAGCTTCTCGCCCGCCGCCGTCATGGTCAACCCGCTGGGCGACATCCTCTACATCAGTGGCCGCACCGGCCAATACCTGGAGCCCGCCGCGGGCAAGGCCAATTGGAACGTTCACGTGATGTTGCGCCCCGACATCCGCGCCCCCATTGCCCTGGGGCTGGCGCAAGCCTTGCAAACCGGGCAAGCGGTGGTGCTCAATGGTTTGCCCGTGGCGGACAACGAACACCGCTTGCTGCAAGTCACCGTTCACCCCTTGCACACCCCAGCCTCCTTGGCTGGCATGGCCATGGTCATCTTCAACGAGTGGGACGTGCCCAACGTGGCCCCCGATGACCTGGCCCACCCGCACGCCAACCTACACGCCAAGCTGCACAGCGCCAACACCACCTTGCAAACCTTGCGCCACGAAATGCAGTCGTCCAAAGACCACATGCTCGCGCTCAACGAATCCCTCAAGGTCAGCAACGAAGAGCTGCAAATGACCAACGAAGAAATGACCACCTCCAAAGAAGAGGCGCAGTCCATGAACGAAGAACTGCAAACCATCAACACCGAATTGCAAACCCGCTTAGACGACCTGGCCTTGGCCCAAAGCGACATGCAAAACCTGCTCAACAGCACCGACATCGCCACGCTGTATTTGGACAACGACCTCAACGTGCGCCGCTACACCGAGCAAGCGGTGGGCCTGTTCCATTTGCGCGAAGCCGACGTGGGCCGCCCCTTGAGCGACTTGGCCAACACGCTGGACTACCCGCAATTGCAAGACGATGTCAAAGACACCCTGCGCAGTTTGACGCCGTGCACCAAGTCGGTCGTGGCCGCCGATGGGCGTTGGTTTTCGGTGCGCATCATGCCCTACCGCACCTTGGCCAACGTCGTCAACGGCGCGGTGCTGACCTTCATCGACATCAGCAACGCCAAAGCCCTGGAGTTTCGTTTGCGCGAAGCCAACCTCACCATCGAACCCGGCAACACCCCATCATGACCCACCCAACCCCCCCCACCATGCACCAACAATCGAGCCTGCGCGAGCGCGCCCAAACCCTCATTCGGGTCAAGGGCGCGGGCTTCAACATGGCCAAAGACGCCAGCGTGGCCTTGCGCGTGTTGTTCGACCTGGCCTCATCGCCCGACACCGCCGTGGACGCCATCACCCTGTTGCACGAACTGCAGGTGCACCAAGTGGAGCTGGACCTGCAAAACGAAGAACTGCAGTCCTCTCGGGCCGAGCTGGAGGCCGCTTCGGAGCGGCAGCTCCAACTGCTCGAAGCGTCACCCAGCGCCCAACTGGTGCTCGACCCCCAGCACCGCGTGCTCGAATGCAACGCCCACGCCATGGCCTGTTTGAAGCAAACCCTGGCCACCTGCACAGGGCAAGCGCTGACGCAATGGCTCACGCCCGAGCAAGCGCAGGGCGCACAGGTGTGGCTGAGCCAAGCGCAGTGCAGCACCACGGCGGTGTCGATGGCCTTGGTGTTGCGCGTGCCGGGCCAAGCCGACCGCCGCGTGTGCGCCGCCGCCCGCGCCAACCCCTTGGAGTCTGGCGTTTTGCTCGCTTGGGTGGACATGCCGCCGCCCTGACCCACGCCGGGCCAAGCGGCCCTTCAACCCGGCGTTAGACTTCCAGCGTTGAAGGAGCACCAACATGAAACAACGCGCATGGGTTTGGGTGATGCTGGGCTTGGCCACGGCGGCTGGGGCGGTGGACGAACAATCGGCCCAACAAAGCCAACAAACCGCCTTGGCGGTGACCATTTACAACAACGACCTGGCCTTGGTCAAAGACGCCCGTCGGCTCACGCTGCGCAACGGCGAGAACCGCGTGGCTTGGCGCGAGGTGTCGGCGCTGGTGCAAGCCGAAACCGCCTTGCTGCGCAGCACCAGCGGCAGCGGCCTGAGCCTGCTGGAGCAAAACTTCGATTTCGATTTGCTCACGCCGCAAAAACTCTTGGAAAAGGCCGTGGGCCAAACGGTGCGGGTCATCACCACCCACCCCACCACCGGTGCCGAACAAACGCAGCAGGCCACCGTCTTGTCCGCCAACGAAGGCGTGGTTTTGAAATACAGCGACCGCATTGAAACCCAGTGGCCGAGCAACGCACGCCTGGCCTTTGCTGCGGTGCCCAAAGGCTTGCGCGATCGGCCCACCCTGAGCCTGCAATTCAACGCCGAGCAAGGCGGCGAGCGCGAGGTGGAGCTGACCTACCTCACCAGCGGCTTGGGCTGGAAGGCCGATTACGTGGCCGAACTCACCGGCAACGAAGACCGCTTGGACCTCAACGGCTGGGTCACCCTGACCAACACCAGCGGCATCGCTTACCCCAACGCGCAGCTGCAACTGATTGCGGGCGACGTGAACCGAGTCGAAACCGAGCCCAAAATTCGCCCCCAAATGCGCGCCTTGACCGCGATGGCCGACAACGCGCCCGCCATGCAAGAAGAGGCCTTGTTTGAGTACCACCTCTACACCCTCAACCGCCCAACCAGCATCGACAACAACCAAACCAAACAAGTCGCCTTGCTCTCAGCCAGCCAAGTGCCGGTCACCAAGGAATACGTGCTGCGCGGCGGCCAGCCCAAGGTGGGGGTGTTTTTGGGGTTCACCAACGACGGGCGTCAACTCGGCCTGCCCCTGCCCAAAGGGGTGGTGCGGGTGTACAAAAAAGACGCCGCCGGGCGTGCCCAATTCATTGGCGAAGACGGCATAGACCACACCGCCAAAGGCGAGCGCGTGCGCTTAAAACTGGGCGACGCCTTTGACATCAACGCCGACCGAAAACAAACCGATTACCAAGTCATCAGCAGCGCCGCAGGCCGTCCGGGGCAAACAGTCGAGGCGGCCTACCAGCTGGAGATTCGCAACGCCAAAAAAGAAGCCGTGAAGGTTAAGGTGGTTGAACCCATGCCGGGCGACTGGCAGATCGTGTCGCAAAGCCTGCCGCACCAAAAAGAATCGGCGCACACCAGCGTTTGGGAAGTGCCGGTGCCCGCCGAGGGCAAAGCCGTATTGACTTGGCGCGTGCGCATTAAGAATTGAGCTGTTATGCCGCTGTCGTGGAATGAAATCAAAACCAAGGCGCTGAAGTTTTCCAAAACCTGGGCCGACGCCGAGCGCGAAGACTCCGAAGCCAAACCCTTTTGGATCGACTTCTTCGACATCTTCGGCGTGACCGACCGCCGCGTGGCCACCTTCGAGCACGCCGTCAAAAAGCTGCCCGGTGCCAACGCCAAAACCGACGGCTTTGTGGATTTGTTCTGGCGCGGCATGCTGTTGGTGGAACACAAATCGCGCGGCAAAGACCTGGACCGCGCCATGGACCAAGCGCTGACCTACCTGGACGGCATTGCCGAGCGCGAATTGCCGCAAATCGTGATCGTGTGCGACTTTGCGCGCTTTCGCGTGCGCCAGTTGGCCACCGGCGAAACGGTGGAATTTGCACTGGCCGACCTGCACAAAAACGTCAAACTCTTTGGCTTTGTGGCGGGTTACAAAGCGCAAACCATTGCGCCGCAAGACCCGGTGAACATCCGCGCCGCCGAACGCATGGGCAAACTGCACGACGCGCTCAAAGCCAGCGGCTACAGCGGCCACGCGCTCGAAGTGCTGCTGGTGCGCTTGCTGTTTTGTTTGTTTGCCGACGACACCGGCATTTTTCAACCCGCGCAAATCATGCGCAGCTTTGTGGAAGAGCGCACCAGCGAAGACGGCTCCGACCTTGGGCCACGCTTGGGCCAACTCTTCCAAGTGCTCAACACCCCCGAGGGCAAACGCAGCACCGCGCTGGACGAACAACTCGCCGCCTTCCCCTACGTCAACGGCAAGCTGTTTGAAGAGCCCCTGCCCATGGCCGACTTCAGCCGCGCCATGCGCGAAGCCTTTCTGGACGCGTGTGTGTTGGACTGGTCGGCCATCAGCCCCGCCATTTTTGGCAGCTTGTTTCAAAGCATCATGGACGACCAAGCGCGCCGCAACCTGGGGGCGCACTACACGTCGGAAGAGAACATCCTCAAAAACATCAAGCCGCTGTTTTTGGACGAACTGTGGGCCGAGTTTCACAAGGTCAAACACCAGCCCAGCCGCTTGTTTGAGTTTCACAAACGCCTGCGCACCCTCACGTTTTTTGACCCCGCCTGCGGCTGCGGCAATTTTTTGGTGATCAGCTACCGCGAACTGCGCTTGCTGGAGCTGGAGATACTGCGCGCCAGCCACACC
>JAABPX010000002.1 GCA_011391745.1 Comamonadaceae bacterium | reverse complement strand
AAGCCACCTGGAACCCCCGGCCACTTAGCGGCTGAGGGGGTGCGGGTGGCTTTTTGTTTTGGGAATTAGGAGGGAGAGAAGCAGACTAAAACCGGATTGCCACCCCTGGGCTTACACAAAGAAGTGCCGCCTTTGCCGCCATCAGCCATGCTAGTGCAGTAGTGACGGTCCACAGCGAACCATTCAAACCAATACCGTATGACAACGGTTGACTGGTGCGCCGCAAAAGCCACACAGCAATAACAATTTCCAAACTCCAAATGGCAATCCCAAAGGCGATAGATGCCCATCGAAAGCTCCACAGCAGATCGCTTCCGACAGCAGCCACAAAGGTCAACACGACCGCCGAGATAGTCACGGCACATAGTCCAAAGACAAGATTCTTTGTGCCAACAGGAGTGCTCACCATCATCCACCCCCCAACAACCAACGACCAAGCAAGCGCAATCAGAAGCGTCGTTAAAGAAACCGAGCCGTATGTGCGTGCAAAGTCGAAATTGGATTTTGCAAGTGTGTGAACTGCATCGTCGGTGACTACTGACACACCCAGCCAAACAATGACAGACGCAATCAACGCCAACACAACTAGCCAGCGACTAAAGGTAGTGGACATCATTTCACCGTCAAATTGCCGTAGTACTTTACCGTCTCAGTCCCAGTCCACACCCGAAACAACAAGTACCCGCCTACGGAAACTGTCTTATACGTATTGACCATGATTTCACTTGGGGCCGTGTTTTGAATCAGGTTTCTGACCGCGCCCCAATTTGTGCCATCACACGCTGTAACGCAACCAATTGAGCGACCTGGACCGTGCAGCCTGAGTAGCGACTGTCCGTTCTGATTCATGTCATCACCGAATGCCGAGTCAATCGCTTCAAGACGGAATCCGTCCTTACCGCCCCGATCCAGAATTGCATACTTGCCCGGAGTGATTTGATCGTCAGTACCTGTACCCGAGAAGAATAGGCCCGAGGCTTGCTTGTCACCGTCCTGAACATCCAGAACACCAGACTTCCGATCAAACGTTGCATGACTCAGGAAATTAAAGAGGTACCCAAACGCCGCCGTCTGCGCCCCATTCTCAAACTTGCCCCCAGCGATAACAGATCCTACACCACCCGCAACCACCGTCGCCGCAAATTGGTATCCGTTGAACTCCCCGCTTTGCACCCCCAAGCTGGCCCCAATTTGCACCGTCGTGTACTTGCCAAACACCGCCGATGCCGCCCCCTGTCCACACTGCCCCCCACCGGCCACGCTGCTCACACACCCCACACCCGCATGCGCCACATAGCCCATGGCAGGGTTGTTTTGGTATATGTCACCAGCAATCAGCTCCGCTTGCAGGGCAACGCCCCGGATGGGCGCAAGCGCGCTACCGCGCGGTTGACCAAAAAATGGCCTCGCCACTCAAAACGTGCCGGGGTACAAGCCCCCGTCGGGCAAGATGTTCTGGCCGTTGAGGTAACCGCCTTGCACGCTGCACAGAAAGGCGCAAATGGCCCCAAATTCTTGCGGCGTGCCGAAGCGCTGGGCCGGAATTTGCGCTTGCTGCGCCGCACGAATGTCCTCCAGCGCTTGACCCGCTTTGGCCGCCGCACTGGCGTGCGTGGTTTTGAGGCGGTCGGTGTCGAACTTGCCGGGCAAGAGGTTGTTGAAGGTCACGCCCTTGGCCGCCAAGGGGCTGCGGGCCAAGCCCGCCACAAAGCCGGTCAAGCCGCTGCGCGCACCGTTGGACAAGCCCAAGATGTCGATGGGCGCTTTGACGGCGCTGCTGGTGATGTTCACCACACGCCCAAAACCCCGGCTGGCCATGCCGTCCACCGTGGCTTTGATGAGTTCGATGGGGGTGAGCATGTTGGCGTCGATGGCGGCGAGCCATGCGTTGCGGTCCCAGCTGCGGAAGTCGCCGGGGGGTGGGCCGCCCGCGTTGGTGACCACGATGTCAAAGGCTTGGCCTGGGCCGCCGGGGGCCGCCCAAATGGCTTGGCGACCGGCCTCGGTGGTGATGTCGGCGGCCACGGGCACGATGCACACGCCGGGGTGCTGCTGGGCCAAGGCGTGTGCCGCCGCTTGCAGTGCCTCGGCCCCACGCGCCACCATGACCACGTTCACGCCCTCAGCAGCCAAGGCCGCCGCGCAGCCCCACCCCAAGCCTTTGCTCGCGCCGCCCACCAGCGCCCATTTGCCTGCAATGCCCAAATCCATCTTGGTCTCCCCAACCGTTTTATGCGCCCGCTGCTCGCGCTCTCGTCACCAAAAAAACCCCCGTCACCACCAAGGCGGTGCCGGCCACAATCCAGCCGTTGAACGGCTCGTCGAGCCACCACACCCCCATGGCGATGGTGGACATGGGCCCGATCATGCCCGTTTGTGAGGCCAAGCCCGCACCAATGCGCTCAATGGCCATCATCACCATGAGCACGGGCGCAAACGTGCACAAAGTGGCGTTGAGCACCGACAGCCACACCACCTCGGGCGCCACCACGGCGGCGGACAAGGGGCGCAACAGCACAAACTGCAACAGGCACAACACGCAAGCCACCGTGGTGGCCAAACCCACCAAACGCATGGCCCCCAAACGCTTGACCATCTCGCCGCTGTAAACCAAATACACGGCGTAGCTGATGGCGCTGCCAAACACCAAGGCCGCGCCCCACGCGGCGTCGGGGCCGCTGAGATCGGCTTCGTGGCCAAACACCAGCAACACCCCGGCGTAACTCACCGCCATGGCCAGCGCCTGCCGCGCGGTGATGCGCCGCTGGTACAACACCCAGCCCAACACCAACACGATGGTGGGGTTGAGGTAGAGGATCAGCCGCTCCAGGCTGGCGCTGATGTAGGCCAGCCCCCAGAAGTCCAGAAAGCTTGCTAAGTAATAACCGGTGAAGCCCAAACCCAGAATGCCCAGCCAGTCGCGGCGCGTCAAAGGAGCCGCCTGTGCGCCGTGCTGTCGGTGAGTGGCCCACCACGCCAAGGCCAAAAACAGCGGGAGCGCAAACAGCATGCGGTACATGATGAGCGTGACCGCGTCCACGCCGTGGCGATAGGCCAACTTCACGATGATGGCCTTGCCGGAAAACGCGATCGAGCCCGACGCGGCCAGCAGCAAACCGCTGACCAAGTGGCTGGGTGTGGGAACGGTTGGGGTTTGCACCGAAGCGCTCAATCGCTGGGCGCGAGCAAACGGTCCACGTCGAGCACGCGGTAAATACGCCCGTGTTTGTCCAGCGGCTCCACCAAGCCTTCGCGAACAAAGGCGTTGAGCGTTCGGCTAACGGTTTCGAGTTTGAGGTCGAGCATGGCGCCCATGTCTTCGCGCGAAAACAAGGTCACCACCGAGGTGTCAAAGCCCGAACGCATTTTTAATATCAGCCCGGCCACCCGCTGACGGGCGTTGCCAAAGTTGAGTTCGGCCAACCAGTCGTCGGCTTCTTTGAGGCTTTGGTGCCATTTGCCCAAAAGCCGCTGATGCAAGCGCGGGGTTTCCCGGTTCAGGCGTTGAATCACTTGCAGCGGCAAACGACACACCTTGATGGCGGTGAGCGCCACCGCATCGGAGTCGTAGCTGTTGGACATCAGGGCTTCAAGCCCAACCACATCGCCCGAACGCAGCACACGCACAATGCGCTGTCGGCCATCGGCGGTGTTGCGCACGAGCTTGACCATGCCCGCACGCACCGTGAAGAGGGCCGTGGCGCTGTCGCCGGTGTGGGCCACGGTGTGCCCGGCTTCGTATTCGAGGTCGTCGATGGGGGCGTGGATGAGGGCGAAGTCTTCTTCTTTGAGGTCGGCAAACAGCACCATGTCGCGGATGCCACAACTGCGGCAGTCGGAGGTGCCGCGCCAAGCGGATTCGGTTTTGATGGGGATCATCATGGGCTAACGGGTTTGAAGATGCGCAACCATTTAAGCGCCGGCAAGCCCCAACGCGCTTGAATGACCTCGGCCCGCGCCAAGAGTTCCATGCGACTGGGTCGGCTCGCGGTGCGCTGAGCCAACACAATGGCGTTGCCTTCGCGGGTGGGTTTGAAGGCCCACACGGCGTCGGCACCAAAAGCCGCCACGATGCTTTCCACCGAGCGGTCATAACTTGCGTCGCGCCCAAAGAGGTTGACGGTCATGCAGCCGTCGTCGCTCAGGGCCGAGCGGCAGTCGGCGTAAAAGCTCGGGCTGTCGAGCACGGGGGCGGCGGCTTCGTGGTCATACAGGTCCACTTGCAAGGCGTCGATGGTGCCGGTGTACTCGGCCCGGCGAATGGCCTCGGCGGCGTCGGCAATGACCACTTGCAAACGCGCGGTGTCGGCGGGTAACTTAAACCAGGTGCGGCACACGGCCAAAACCTGCGGGTTGATTTCGATGGCGGTGGTGGCCATGCGCAAACGCTTAAAACAAAATTTGGTCGCGGCAGCAGAGCCCAAACCGAGTTGCATGGCGCGGCGCTGCGGCACGCCATCGGGGGACACAAACAGCAACCACGCCATCATGCGCTGAACGTAATCCAGCTCAATGTCAAACGGTGCATCCAAGAGCATGGAGCCTTGGATCCACTCGGTGCCCAGGTGCAGAAAACGAACCGCCGAGTCTTCGGAGATGGTGACCTCGGGCAAGGCGGCGGGGGCGGAGGTTTTGCGCTGGGCCATGAAGGATGCTCAAAAGTTCGATTATCAACCCAGCGGCTGCACCAAGGCCTGCAAGCGGGGCAAAGCCTGCAGCGCATTGGCCGTGGTTTGACGCTGCACATCGGCCAGTGTGCTGCCGCGCAGCGCGGCCAACACCGCGCCCATGCGCGGCAACTGGCTCGGGCCGTTGATGCCTTGCGCTCGACCGGCGGCGCGCTCAGCTGCGGTGACGTAGAGCCACTGCGGCGGGATGTCGGGTGCGTCGGTCTCCAACACCAGGGCCGATGCGGGTAGCGACTGCGCCAAGCGGCGCAGTTGGCGCGCCGCCTCAAACGTCATCGCACCACCAAACCCCAGCTTCAAGCCTTGCTTGAGCATGGCTTGGGCTTGCACATCGCTGCCGTTGAAGGCGTGTGCAATACCACCCACCACCGGGCATTGACGCAACCCCTTAAGCAGCCCGTCGGCGCTGCGCCGCACATGCAGAATCACCGGCAAACCGTGGCGTTTGGCCAAAGCCAATTGGGCGCGGTAAAAGCGCCATTGGCGTTCGCGCATCTCGGGTGAACACAGCGTGGGCACAAAATAATCCAAACCGATTTCGCCCACCGCCACCAACCGTGGGTCGTCGCGGTGGGCCTGCAAGGCCTCGTCCAAGGCCAACAAATCGGCCTCATCGGCTTGGGGCACAAATAAGGGGTGAATGCCCAAGGCATAAGCGTCGCCGCCCGCGTGCGCCAGGGCGCGGACCGCCTCAAACCCCGCGCGGTTGACGCTCGGGATCACACACAGCCCCACGCCTTGGGCGCGTGCGGCTTCGCGCTCTGCCGCCACACCACCGGGCACCCCTTGACACTCGGGGGCGTCGAGGTGGCAATGGGTGTCGATCCAAACGGTGGGCATCAGGCTTGGGCCGGGTCCTCGGTGAGCACCCCAGCGGTCAAGCGCAACAAACGGTCGCAGCGCCGGGCCAGCGCCTCGTCGTGGGTGACCACCACAAACGCCGTGCCTTGGTCGCGGGCCAAGCCCATCATCAACGCGAACACGTCACTGGCCGTTTGGCGGTCCAGGTTGCCGGTGGGCTCGTCGGCCAACACACACGCGGGTTCGGTCACCAAGGCCCGCGCAATCGCCACGCGCTGGCGCTCGCCGCCCGAGAGTTCGGCCGGGCGGTGGTGCAAACGGTCGCCCAAGCCCACGCGGCGCAGCATGGCTTCGGCGCACTTGGCGGCGTCGGCGCGCGCTTGGCGGCGGATCCACAGCGGCATGGCCACGTTGTCGCGGGCGCTGAACTCGGGCAGCAGGTGGTGAAACTGGTACACAAAGCCCAAGTGTCGGTTGCGCAAGTCGCCTTGGGCCGATGCGCTCAAGCCCGCGAGGGTTTGGCCCTTGAGCTGTACCTGCCCGCTGGTGGGCGCGTCCAAACCGCCCAAGAGGTGCAGCAAGGTGCTTTTGCCCGAGCCCGAAGCCCCCACGATGGCCAGTGTTTGGCCCGCTTGCACAGACAAATCCACGCCTTGCAACACCGTCACGTCCAAGCGGCCTTCAGAAAAGCGTTTGGTCAAACCATGCGCTTGCAGCACGGTGCCGGTTTCGGGTTTATTCATAGCGCAGCGCCTCCGCGGGGTTGACGCGGCTGGCGCGCCAACTGGGGTAGATGGTGGCAACGAACGCCAAGACCAAAGCGATCACGGTGATGGGCACGATGTCGGCTTGCTGCGGGTCGCTGGGCATGCGGTTGATGAGGTAAATCTCTTGGGGCAAGAAGCTCGCCCCCAAGAGCGATTCGAGCGCGGGCACCAAGGTGTCGATGTTGAAGGCCACCCCCAAACCGAGCAACAGCCCCAAGCCGGTGCCGATCACACCCACCATGGCGCCTTGCACCACAAAGATGGCCATAATGCTGCCGGGGCTCGCGCCCAAGGTGCGCAGAATGGCGATGTCGGCGCTCTTGTCCGTCACCGTCATGACCAAGGTGGACACCAAGTTGAACGCGGCCACGGCCACGATCAGGGTCAGGATGATGAACATCATGCGTTTTTCCAACTGCACCGCCGCGAACCAGGTGCGGTTTTGGCGTGTCCAGTCGCGCAAGGCCAAACCCGCTGGCAGGCTGGGCGCCATTTCCAACGCGACTTCGCGGGCGCGGTGCAGGTCTTTGACCTTGACGCGAACGCCGGTCGGTCCCTCTAAGCGAAAAATGCGCACCGCGTCGTCTTGGTGCAGCATGGCCAAAGACGAGTCGTATTCAAAATGCCCCGAGTCAAAAGTACCCACCACCGTCATTTGCCGAATGCGGGGCAACACACCCGCCGGGGTGACTTGCCCACTGGGCGCAATCAGCGTGATGGGGTCGCCCGCGATCACCCCCATACTGCGGGCCAGCTCAACCCCCAGCACCACACCAAATTCGCCGGGCACCAAACGCGCCAAGGTCTCAGCCACAGCGGGGCTGGCCAAATCGG
Organism: Comamonadaceae bacterium; assembly: GCA_011391745.1. Lineage (GTDB taxonomy): Bacteria > Pseudomonadota > Gammaproteobacteria > Burkholderiales > Burkholderiaceae_C > Hydrogenophaga. Next base: position 46,390 of record JAABPX010000002.1, on the reverse strand, counting down.
TCACCGAAGGCTCCAGCGCCGGGTCGATGCCACGCACCAGCACGCCCTTCATGTCCTCACCCCTGGCCAGCAACGCCTGTGCGGACACAAAGGGTGCCACACCCAGCACCTCGGGGTGTTGGCGCACAGCAGTCAAGGTGGCGGGCAGATCGGGAATGCCCAAACCATCGGGGTCAAACACCTCGATGTGTGAGAGCACACTGAGCATGCGGTCGCGCACCTCTTTTTGAAAGCCGTTCATCACCGACAACACAATGATGAGCGCAGCCACGCCCAGCGCAATGCCCACCATGGACACGCCCGAGATGAAAGAAATGAAGCCGTTGCGGCGGGTGGCGCGGCCCGCGCGGGTGTAGCGCCAGCCCAAAATGAGTTCGTAAGGGGTTTGCATGCCGTTTTCCTGCCGCCATTGTGGCATCCCCGACAATGGCGCTCATGATCGTGCCCTTTGCCAGCAGCCAAGACCCGGATGCCCTGTCCCGACTTCCCGACCTGCACCTGCCACACCTACAGGCTTTGTTGGGGCGTTTGCAGCCGCAGCCCTTGTCTGACCCCGCACTGGACGAGGACAGCCCCCACCTGCCACACGAATGGGCCTTGGCCCAAGCGATGGGCGTGCAACGCACCGACGCCCATGCCGCCGAGTGCGGCCTGCCATGGGCCGCCGCGCACAGCAACGCCCCCAGCGAGCCGCACGCGTGGTTCACGCCTTGCCACTACCAAATCGGCATGGACCATGTGCGCCTGATACCGGCCACCGACTTGGCGCTGAACGCCGAACACTCACAAGCCCTGTGCCTGGCTTTGGCTGCGCTGTGCCACGAAGACGGCATCGACTTGCGTTGGCTCAGCGCCAACCGCTGGTTGGCCCGCGGCGAGGCGCTGCGCGGTGTGGCCAGCCTCAGCTTGGACCGGGTGAGCGGGCGCAGCATTCAAACGCATCACCTGCACCAAAGCCCCGGCCTCAAGCGCTTGCACAACGAAGCGCAAATGCTGTTCTACACCCACGCCGCGCACGACGAGCGCGTGGCCCAAGGCCTGTTGCCCATCAACGGGTTTTGGCTCAGCGCCGCCGGCGCCTGTGCACCCCCGCTCGCGGCTTGGCCAAAGCCGGTGGTGCTCGATGGGCTGCGCACCTTCGCGCTGCGTGGCGACTGGGCTGGGTGGGCGCAAGCGTGGCGCGATCTCGACGCGACCTTGGCCGAACCTTTGGCCCGCGTGCAAGCAGGACAAGCCCTGAGCCTGACCCTGTGCGGCGAACGTCACAGCCAGACCTGGCAGACCCCAAACCCATCCGCCTCGCCTTGGCGCGAGCGTTGGCAAGGCCTGTGGCGCCGTGCGCCCACGCTGAGCGCCGTTTTAAAAGCCCTGTAATACCATGCACATCATCAACCGCCCCACCCCGCCCCGCGCCGCTTGGGCGCTGGAACAAAGCGGCATTCACCCCCTGCTGGCGCGGCTGTTTGCCGCCCGTGGCATTCAACACGCCGACGAGATCGACACCGCGCTCAAGCGCTTGCTGCCGCCCGACACCCTGCTCGGTTGTGCCGACGCCGCCGTGCAACTGGCCAACGCCATACAAGCCGGCCAGCGCCTGTGCATCGTGGCCGATTACGACTGCGACGGCGCCACCGCCTGCGCCGTGGGCGTGCGCGGCCTACGCCTGCTGGGCGCGCCCTTGGGTTTTGACGCGGTGAGCTACCTGGTGCCCGACCGCGTGCAAGACGGCTACGGCCTGACGCGCAGCATCGCCGAGCGCGTCAAGGCCAGCGGGGCCGACGTGCTCATCACCGTGGACAACGGCATCGCCAGCGTCGACGGGGTTGAAGCCGCCCACGCCTTGGGGCTGAGCGTGCTCATCACCGACCACCACCTACCGGCCAGCGTCAACGGGCAAATCACCCTGCCGCGCGACTGCGTCATCGTCAACCCCAACCAGCCCGGCTGCGGCTTTCAAAGCAAGGCCATCGCGGGCGTGGGGGTGATGTTTTATGTGTTGTTGGCCTTGCGCAGCGAACTGCGCCAGCGCGGTGTGTTCACCGAAGCCACCCAACCCAAGCTCGATGGGCTCTTGCCCTTGGTCGCGCTGGGCACCGTGGCCGACGTGGTCAAACTCGACGCCAACAACCGCTGCCTCGTGGCCCAAGGGCTCAAGCGCGTGCGTGCCGGGGCGATGCCTGCGGGCATGGCGGCGCTTTTGCAGGTGGCGGGCCGCCAAGCGGCGGCGGCCACCAGCTTTGACTTTGGCTTTGCGCTGGGTCCACGCATCAACGCCGCTGGCCGTTTGTCCGACATGCGCTTGGGCATTGAATGCCTGATCACCGACGACGCCCAACGCGCCGACGAACTCGCCCGCACCTTGGACGGCATCAACCGCGAACGCAAGGCCATTGAGGGCGATATGCGCGAACAGGCCTTGCAACTCGCCGAGGCCATGTTCGACGAAGACGACACGCCACCACCGGCTATGGTGGTTTTTGACCCGGACTTTCACGAAGGCGTGGTCGGCATCGTGGCCTCGCGCCTGAAAGAAAAACTGCACCGCCCCACCTTTGTCTTCGCGCCCAGCGCCGCCGATGGCAAAGAAAACGAACTCAAGGGCTCGGGGCGTTCGATTCCCGGTTTTCATTTGCGTGACGCACTTGATCTGGTGGCCAAGCGCCACCCCGGCGTCTTGCTGCGCTTCGGTGGCCACGCCATGGCTGCGGGCTGCACCATCGACGAAGACCAGCTCGACACCTTCGAGCAAGCCCTGCAACAAGTGGCCCACGAGTGGCTCGACGCCCACACCTTGGAGCGCCGCCTAGAAGCCGACGGCCCGCTGGAGCCCCAATACCGCCGCCCCGATGTGGTCGACACCTTGCACGAAGCCGTGTGGGGCCAGGGCTTTGCACCGCCCGTCTTCAGCGAAGAAGTCGAGGTGGTCTCGCAGCGCTTGGTCGGCGAAAAGCACTTGGCCGTCAAACTCAAACACCGGGGCGAACCGGTGGACGGCATTTGGTTTGGCCACACCGAACCCCTGCCCGGGCGCGTCACCTTGGCCTTTCGCTTGGACGCCGACGCTTGGCAAGGCCAGCGCCGGGTGCGCTTTTTGATTGAAGCGGCGCAAACCTGAAACGACCGTCTTGGGCGGCCCGATAAAATCCCCACCCATGACAACAAACCAACTCGACACCAAATCCCAAGCGTGGTCGGCGCTGTTTTCTGAGCCCATGAGCGAGTTGGTCAAGCGCTACACCGCCAGCGTGTTCTTTGACAAGCGCTTGTGGCAGGCCGACATCCAAGGCTCCTTGGCCCACGCCGAGATGCTGGCCGCGCAAAACATCATCGCCGCGCAAGACTGGGCCGACATTCAGCGCGGCATGGCACAGATCACACAAGAGATCGAATCCGGCGCGTTTGAGTGGAAGCTGGACCTCGAAGACGTGCACCTGAACATTGAGGCGCGCCTGACGCAGCTCGTGGGCGATGCGGGCAAGCGCCTGCACACCGGGCGCAGCCGAAACGACCAAGTGGCCACCGACGTGCGCCTGTGGTTGCGCAGCGAAATGGACCTGATCATTGGCTTGCTGGCCGACCTGCAAAAGTCACTCGTGGATGTGGCCGAACGCAACGTCGAGGTGATCATGCCCGGCTTCACGCACCTGCAAGTGGCGCAGCCGGTGAGCTTTGCGCACCACCTGCTGGCGTACGTGGAGATGTTCAGCCGGGACGCCGAGCGCATGAGCGACGTGCGCCGCCGCACCAACCGCCTGCCGCTGGGCAGCGCGGCCCTGGCCGGCACCACCTACCCACTGGACCGCGAGCGCGTGGCCCGCACGCTGGGCATGGTCGACGAAGCGGGCCACCCGCAGGTTTGCCAAAACAGCTTGGACGGCGTGAGCGACCGGGACTTTGCCATCGAATTCACCGCCGCCGCTTCGCTGTGCATGGTGCACATCAGCCGCTTCTCGGAAGAGTTGATTTTGTGGATGAGCCAGAACTTCGGTTTTGTGCGCATTGCCGACCGTTTCACCACCGGCTCGTCCATCATGCCCCAGAAGAAAAACCCCGACGTGCCCGAACTCGCACGCGGCAAAACGGGGCGTGTGGTGGGGCATTTGATGGGCCTCATCACCCTGATGAAGGGCCAGCCCCTGGCCTACAACAAAGACAACCAAGAAGACAAAGAGCCGCTGTTCGACACGGTGGACACGCTCAAAGACACGCTGCGCATCTTCAGCGAGATGGTGGCCGGCCAAGTGAACCCCGCCACAGGCCAAAAAGAAGGCGGCATCACCGTCAACGCTGCGGCCATGGAAGCGGCTGTGAAAAAAGGCTACGCCACCGCCACCGACTTGGCCGACTACTTGGTGAAAAAAGGACTGCCGTTTCGCGACGCGCACGAGGTGGTGGCCCACGCCGTCAAAACCGCCCAAGGCTTGGGCGTGGACTTGTCAGAGCTGCCGCTCGAAACCCTGCAAAAGTTCGACAGCCGCATCGAAGCCGATGTGTTCGGGCCGCTGAGTCTGCAAGGGTCACTGAACGCCCGCAACACCTTGGGCGGCACCGCACCGGCGCAAGTGCGTTTGCAAATTGCCCGCCACCGAGCGCGCTGGGCTTAAACGCCGCAAGGCGACTGGGTCCAATCAACGCGGCGGGTCGATGTCCTCGCCCCACAAGCGCCGCCACACCCACGTCAAGCCAGCCGCCACGTCCATGGTGCCCCGTTCTTGCGTGGCCACCGGCGGCGTTTGGCCCGGGGCCAAGGGTGGGCCGATGTTGAAGCTGAAAACGAAGTTGGGGTATTGGCCCATGCGCCAGTCGCTCACCACCATATCCCCGTTGGCCGCTTGGCGCAGGCTGACGAACCCATCGGCAAAGCGCAGCAAGCGCTGCAATTGCGGGTGATCGGCTTGCGCGGCCATGAGCGCGTTGCCGCGCTCAAAGGCATCAAACCGCACGGCGCGTCCGCCATCCATCAGCGAATAAAAGCCTTCGTGCAATTGATCGCCGTCCACCGCCACCACGCGCCACAACACGGTGTTGAACGGTGCGGGGGTGACGAATACCTGCGCGCTGGACAGCCCCGCGCTGCGCAGCGACGCCTGTGCGTGGCCCAACACGTGCTGCTGAGCGACCACGCTCCAGACGATGTATGCGCTGCTCCAAGCCAAGCCCCAGGTGTTGGCGCGCCAACCCCGATTGGAGCCGCGCAAGGCCCACACCACGCCGGCCATGAGCGGCAAACTGTAGAGCGGGTCGATGATGAACAAGCTGCCCAAGCCCAAGGCTTCGTCGATGAAAGGCAAGAACAATTGCGTGCCGTAAATCGTGAACCAGTCCAACACCGGGTGCGTCATCAAGGCCAAAGCGATGGCCAGCCACCAGCGCCGCCACAAGCCTGGCTCGCCACCGATGCGCGCCACCAGCCAAGCCAAAGGCCCAGACGCCCACGCCAGCCAAAACAAAGCGTGTGTCTCCGCGCGGTGCAGCACCATGTTGAGCACCGGGTCGCCGTGGTCCAAAAGCACGTCGAGGTCGGGCAACAAACCGGCCACGCCACCCCACAGCGCGGCCTTCCAAGCAGCCGTGCGACGGCCCATGACCGCCACCCCGATGGAAGCCCCCAAGGCGATTTGCGTCAAAGAATCCATGGGCTGGGCCTCACACAAAAAACAAAGCGATGGCGCAGCCCAAAGCGACGACCCAGCTCAGGCTGCGCAGGTTGGCGCGGTCGGCCAAGTAGGTGGCGATGTAAGCCACACGGGCCAGCACAAACACCACGGCCAAAGTGTCGATGGTGAATGCCGCTGCGCCATGGGCTTGGGCGATCAAGACGCCGGCAATGAACAAGGGCAAGGCTTCAAAGCTGTTGTGTTGCGCGGCGTTGGCCCGGGCTTGCCAGCCCTCCAAGCGCGCCAACCACAGACGCGGGTTGTGGTTGTCAAAACCGCCTTCACGGCGCGGCACACCAAAACCTTTCCATTTGGCGATGCCCGCACAAACGATGGGCAAGAGGCAGGCAATCAAAATGCAGATTTCGGCGATGGTCATGGTTTGTCTTTCAATGGCAGGGGTTCAGCGGTGACGATCCAACCCTCCAGCGGGTCAAATGGCGGCAGGCCGTATTGTGGGTGACCGGCCTCGTGTTGGGTTTGGGCCCATGCGGCTTGCATCAGGCACAGCGCGGCATCGAGGGCGTCGCCGCTGGGGTCGTCGGCCAAGCGGCCCATCAAAGCATTGCTGGCCACCAAGCGCAGGCCCAAGCGGGTTTGGCCGCGCTCCAATGCGCCGATGAGTTCGCGCCGGGCCAAGAGCCGCTCGGGGGTTTGTTTGGTTTTGTCGTCGCTTTTGTAGCTGCGCGAACCCAACACCTCCCGCGCCAGCAAGCCGGGGTAAGCCTCCAAGGCCACGCGGCGCTGGTCGCCCGCGCTCAAACCCGGCAGGTGCACACCCGCTTGGCGCAACAGCGGCACACCGGCGTGCAGCATAAAAGCCACGGGCGGGTTGACCCACTTCATGGAAGGGCTGGAGCCCGCTGGCGCGTCGGTGGTGCGGTGGGCAAACTTGGCACCCACGGGCCGGGCGGCACAAAAGGCGACGAATCGCTCGCGGATTTCGACGCGCGACAAGGCAGCGTAATGGTCCATACACGCCGCCCAATCGGTGGGCCAACCCAAGGTTTGGACCAACTCTCGCGGCAAGCCAAACGGCAAATCAAAGCCCCCCACCCAATCACCGTCTTGCGAGAGCCATTGGCCAAAGGCCTCGGGGGTTTCAAAGGTGTGCAAGGCCTGCAACTGCACACGCGTGGCCCGCGCCACGCCCGTGGCCACCACAATGGGCTTGCGCCGCGTGGGGCGGCTGGTGAAGTCGCAGCCGATCAACAATTGGGATCTGACCCCGATTAACTGACCCCGATTAACGCATCAGGCGCGGCCAATTATGGCGGCGGTGGCCATGAGCTCTTCGAGCAAGGCAAACGACACCCGGCCCGACACCGCGTAGGGGTCGAGCTCGGCGGTTTCGGAATACTTCAGCACCACCGAGGGGTTGAGTTTGTCCAAGCGCACTTGGCCCATGGTCCAGCCGCCGAATCGGCGCTCTTCAATTTCCTCGTACGCCAGCAACATCACGTCTTGGTGGCGCGGGTCTTTGACGATGTGGGTGTACAGCTCATTGACCTGCTTGCGCCCGCCTTCGAGCGCCTGCAAAAAAATGCCGCCGCCGTAGCACAACACACCGGTGATGCCGTTGCTCAAGTTGTGCGCCTTGGCGCTGTTGAGAATGGACTCGGTGGCTTCTTCCGCATGGGCATGGACCGCACGGCTGACATACAACAAACGCACCAACATGGCTTCAATCCTTCTTGGGAATCAGGGACAAAAATTCGCGACGCAGGTTGGGGTCTTTTAAGAAAGCCCCGCGCATGACCGAGTTGATCATCTTGCTGTCCATGTCTTTCACGCCGCGCCAAGACATGCAGTAGTGGCTCGCTTCCATAACGATGGCCAGGCCATCGGGTTGGGTTTTTTGCTGAATGAGGTCGGCCAGCTGCACCACCGCCTCTTCTTGAATTTGGGGGCGGCCCATGATCCACTCAGCCAGACGCGCGTATTTGGACAGGCCAATGACGTTGGTGCGCTCGTTGGGCATGATGCCGATCCAAATCTTGCCAATGACGGGGCAAAAATGGTGGCTGCACGCGCTGCGCACGGTGATCGGCCCCACGATCATGAGCTCGTTGAGGTGCTCGGCGTTGGGGAACTCGGTGATGTTGGGCGCTTTGACGTAGCGGCCATTAAACACCTCTTTGATGTACATCTTGGCCACGCGCCGCGCGGTGTCGGCGGTGTTGTGGTCGTGGTCAAGGTCAATCACCAAGCTGTCGAGCACGCCCTGCATCTTGCTGGCGACTTCGTCGAGCAGTTGGTCCAACTCGCCGGGCTCGATGAAGTCGGCGATGTTGTCGTTGGAATGAAAGCGTCGGCGGCTGGCCTGAATGCGCTCACGGATCTTGACCGAGACGGGCGTGCCGTGGTCGTCGTCGGTTGGGGTGGAAAGGGTCATGTTCGGTTGGCTTAAATGGCTTCAAAGCATCCTAACACCGACGTCAATCGCCCCCCGCCGAACGGGGCATTGCACTCTGCAGATCAATACCGCCGCCCCGTCAACCACAAGGCCAGTCGCATCAGGGCCAAGGCCAGCCATTCACGCAGGCGCTCGCGCCGACCGCGCTGAGCGAAGCGCTCGGCAACGACCACTTGCCCGCCTTCGTTCATGGCCCGCTGCAAGCGCTGGTGAAGGGCGCGGGCGAATTCGGCGTCGAGCACCAACAGGTTGGCCTCACGGGCCAGCAACAGGCTTAAGGGGTCCAGGTTGGACGAGCCCACGGTGGCCCAGGAACGGGCGTGCTCGGGGTCGATCACCGCCACCTTGGCGTGCAAAAAACTGGGTTGGTATTCGTGAATCTCAATGCCCGCAGCCAGCAGTTGCGCGTACACGGCGCGTGCGGCGTGGTACTGCATGAAGTATTCGTAGCGCCCTTGCAGCAACACCCGCACGCGCACCCCACGGGCCGCGGCCAGCGCCAACGCTCGGCGCAAGCGCCGACCGGGCAAAAAATAGGCGTTGGCGATGACGATTTCTTGACGCGCCGAGGCAATGGCCTTGAGGTAGGCCCGTTCGATGTCGCCCCGGTGCGTGAGGTTGTCGCGCAACAGCAAGCCCACTTGGACCCCGTGCGCTGCCAGGTGTGGTGGGGGGCGGCGCTGGGGCCATGCCCGCCAGAGTTGGCTCATGGTTTGGTGAATGTCTTGCACCACCGGGCCTTGCACCTGCACGGCAAAGTCCAAGCGTGGGCGATCGAGCGCCCCGTGGTTGGGGTCGTGCCAGTCGTCCAGCAGGTTGATGCCGCCACAAAACGCCACGCGCTTGTCCACCACACACAGCTTGCGGTGCAAGCGCCGCCAGCGGCTGGGCACAAACCACCCCCAAGGGCCAAAGGGTGCGAACACACGCCAGACCACACCAGCCCGCGCAAAACGCTCGACCCATTCGGCGGGCAGATCGCCGGTGCCCGCCCCATCCACCACCAGCCAGACGCGCACGCCGCGCAGGGCGGTGCGCTCCAGCGCCTGCGCCACCGCGCTGCCCGCGCCGGTGACATCAAAAATATAGGTTTCGATGTAGACGTCGGTGCGGGCCTGGTCCAGGGCCTCGATGAGCGCTGGAAACAGCGCTTGCGCACCTTCGAGCAAATGCAGTTGGTGTCCGCCTTGTATGGTGGGGGGTTGGCGCACGGGCTAGTCCTGCCAAGTGAAGTCGGCCACCAAGGGCAGGTGGTCGGACATTTGGTGCCAAATGCGCCCCCGAGGCACCCAGGTGCTCACGGGCTTGAGGCCCCGGGCGTAGATGTGGTCGAGTTGTGTCAAGGGCAAGCGGGCGGGAAAGGTGGGTGTGCGTGCGCCGTGTTCTTGCAGGCCCAAGGCGGCCATCATGCGGGTGAGGCGTTGGCCCCAGTCGTTGAAGTCACCCGCCACCAAGACCGGCGCCTGCGGGTCGATCTCGCGCTCAATGTAGCGGCCCAGTTGCTCAACTTGTCGCACCCGGCTGGCGGGCACCAAACCCAAATGAACCACCACCACGTGCACGGTCATGCCCGCGATGTGGACCTCGGTGTGCAGCAGCCCGCGCTGCTCAAAACGGTGGTCCGAGATGTCTTCGTGCCGATGGCCCAACACCGGCCAGCGCGACAGGACGGCGTTGCCGTGTTCGCCGTCGCGGGTGACGGCGTTGGTTCGGTACACCGCTTCGTAGCCTTGGGGGGCCAAAAACTCGGCTTGTGGCACATCGGGCCAATGCGCAAAGCGTCGTTGCTCACGGCGGTTGTGGTGGCGCACCTCTTGCAAACACACCACGTCGGCATCGAGCTGCTCCACCGCATGGCCCAGGTTCTGGATCTCCAAGCGTTTGACCAGCCCCAAGCCTTGCACGCCTTTGTGAATGTTGTAGGTGGCGATGCGCAGCAGGGGGTGGTCGGCAAATGCGGGATTCATGCCCGCATTCTAGGCAGCGCCGGTCAGAAGCGGTCGGCGTTCATGACCTTGGTCCAAGCGGCGACAAAGTCTTTGACGAACTTCTCTTGGTTGTCGTCTTGGGCGTAGACCTCGGCGTAGGCGCGCAGGATCGAGTTCGACCCAAAGACCAGGTCGGCGCGGGTGGCGGTCCACTTGGCTTTGCCGCTCTTGCGCTCCACGATGTCGTACGAGTTTTTGCCGGTGGGCTTCCACTGGTAAGACATGTCGGTCAGGTTGACAAAGAAGTCGTTCGTCAAGGCACCCACGCGGTCGGTGAACACACCGTGCTTGGAGCCACCGTGGTTGGTGCCCAAAACGCGCATGCCGCCGATCAGGCAGGTCATCTCATGGGCGCTCAGGCCCAAGAGTTGTGCACGGTCCAAGAGCATTTCCTCGGGGCTGACGACGTAGTCTTTTTTGGTCCAGTTGCGGAACCCGTCGCTCACAGGCTCTAGCACGGCGAAGGACTCGGCATCGGTCATGTCTTGGGTGGCGTCACCGCGACCTGGGTTGAAGGGCACGGGCACGTTCAAACCGGCGGCCTTGATGGCTTGCTCCAAGCCCACGTTACCGGCCAAGACGATCACGTCGGCGACGCTCGCACCGCTGTCTTTGGCGATGCCTTCCAAGACCGCCAAGACCTTGGCCAAACGGGCGGGCTCGTTGCCCTCCCAATCCTTCTGGGGAGCCAAACGGATGCGTGCACCATTGGCACCACCGCGCAGGTCCGACTGGCGGAAGGTGCGAGCGCTGTCCCAAGCGGTGGACACCATCTCACTCACGCTCAAACCACTGGCGGCGATTTTGGCTTTGACAGCCGCCACGTCGTACCCAGTTTTGCCAGCGGGGATGGGGTCTTGCCAGATCAGGTCTTCACCGGGCACTTCGGGGCCAATGTAACGGGTCTTGGGACCCATGTCGCGGTGGGTCAACTTGAACCAAGCGCGGGCAAAGACTTTGGAGAAGTACTCGGGGTCTTTGTAGAAGCGCTCCGAGATCTTGCGGTACTCGGGGTCGACCTTCATGGCCATGTCGGCGTCGGTCATCATGGGCATGACTTTGATCGAGGGGTCTTCCACGTCGGCCGGCATGTCTTCGGGTTTGATGTTGATGGGACGCCATTGATTGGCACCGGCCGGGCTCTTGGTGAGTTCCCACTCGTAATTCAAGAGCAGATGGAAGTAACCGTTGTCCCACTTTGTGGGGTGAGTCGTCCAAGCGCCTTCGATGCCGCTGGTCACGGTGTCACGGCCCACGCCACGGCTGGTGTGGTTCATCCAACCAAAGCCTTGTTCGTGGATCTCTGCCCCTTCGGGGGCGGGACCGAGGTTTTGGGCCTTGCCATTGCCGTGGGCTTTACCCACGGTGTGGCCACCGGCAGTCAATGCGCAGGTTTCTTCGTCGTTCATGGCCATGCGCAAGAACGTCAAGCGGACGTCTTGAGCGGTGCGCAGGGGGTCGGGCTTGCCGTTGACGCCTTCGGGGTTCACATAGATCAAACCCATTTGCACGGCGGCCAAGGGGTTTTCCAAGGATTCGCGGTTGTCACCGTCGTAGCGGCTCGAAGCCAGCCACTCTTTTTCCGAGCCCCAATACACGTCCTCTTCGGGGTGCCAAATGTCTTCGCGGCCAAAGGAGAAGCCGTAGGTTTTCAGGCCCATGGATTCGTAAGCGACGTTGCCGGCCAAGATGATCAGGTCGGCCCAACTGATTTTGTTGCCGTATTTTTTCTTGATGGGCCACAGCAGGCGGCGGGCCTTATCGAGGTTGCCGTTGTCGGGCCAAGAGTTCAGGGGCGCAAACCGAATGTTGCCCGCACCAGCACCGCCACGGCCATCGGCCACGCGGTATGAACCCGCCGAATGCCAAGCCAAACGGATCATGAGACCACCGTAGTGCCCCCAGTCGGCGGGCCACCAGTCTTGGCTGTCGGTCATGATCTGGACCATGTCTTTCTTCAAGGCAGCCACGTCGAGTTTTTTGACCTCTTCGCGGTAGTTAAAACCCTTGAGCGGGTTGGTCTTGGTGTCGTGCTGATGCAGGATGTTCAGGTTCAACGACTTGGGCCACCACGCCATGTTGGAGGTGCCCGATGTGGTGTTGCCGCCGTGCATAACAGGGCAGCCCGAGGTTGCGCTTTTGTTGATGTCCATGACCCGATTCCTTTGTGCTGGGGTTGAAAGAACACCCAGTGTAAAAAGGAATGGGGGCATGTGCGCATGGCGTTTTTAATCGCCACGATAGCCCACCAACGGAGGGGTTTACCCTAGGTCGCGCGCAACCTGTGCCTCAATCTCGGCCCACTCCCCATCGGTAAACAAACGCGACCGGGTGTGGAAGGCTTTGCCGGTGTTACCCTCCAGCGAGAAGGTACCGCCCGAGCCTTCGATGACATCCAAAATGAGTTGGGTGTGTTTCCAATATTCGTACTGTGACTTGCCGATATAGAAGGGCACACCGGCGAGTTCACCGAGCTTGACGTCGTACGGGCCGATGGTGAGATCGCCCGGTAAGTAGCAGTTGGCAGCGCTGTTGTCACAGCAGCCACCACTCTGGTGGAACATCAAGGCCCCGTGCAAGGCCTTGAGCTCCTCGATCAAGGCCAACGCCTCAGGCGTGGCCACGACACGGTCGACCATACTCAGAAAAACCCAAGTTTGTTTTCGCTGTAGCTGACCAAGAGGTTCTTGGTTTGCTGGTAGTGGTCAAGCATGACCTTGTGGGTTTCGCGCCCGATGCCAGACTCTTTGTAACCACCGAATGCAGCGTGTGCGGGGTAAGCGTGGTAGCAGTTCGTCCACACACGACCGGCCTTGATCGCGCGGCCCATGCGGTAAGCCACGTTGCCGTTGCGGCTCCACACGCCCGCACCCAAACCGTACAAGGTGTCGTTGGCGATGGCCAAGGCTTCGGCTTCGTCCTTGAAGGTGGTCACGGCCAACACGGGGCCGAAGATTTCTTCTTGGAAGATTCGCATCTTGTTGTGACCTTTGAACAAGGTGGGCTGCACGTAGTAACCACCTTCGAGGTCGCCACCCAAATGGGCCTGCGCGCCACCGGCCAACACTTCAGCGCCTTCTTGCTTGCCCAAGTCCAGGTAAGACAAGATCTTGGTCAGCTGCTCTTTGGACGCTTGTGCACCCATCATGCTGTCGGTGTCCAGTGGGTTTTTGTGCTGGATGGCGGCCACGCGCTTCAACACACGCTCCATGAACTTGTCGTAAATGCTTTCTTGGATCAACGCGCGCGATGGGCAGGTGCACACCTCGCCTTGGTTGAAGGCGAACAAGACCAAACCTTCGATGGCTTTGTCGAGGAAACCATCGTCTTTGTCCATGATGTCGGCAAAGAAGATGTTGGGCGACTTGCCGCCGAGTTCCAACGTGGCTGGAATCAGGTTGTTGGCCGCGGCTTGGGCGATCACACGACCGGTGGAGGTCGAACCGGTGAACGCGATCTTGGCGATGCGCTTGCTGGTGGCCAAAGGCATGCCGGCTTCGCGGCCATAACCGTTGACGATGTTGAGCACGCCGGGGGGCAGCAGGTCGGCGATCAACTCGGCCATGATCAAGATGCTGATGGGGGTGGACTCGGCGGGCTTCAAGACCACACAATTGCCCGCGCCGATGGCGGGGGCCAGTTTCCAAGCGGCCATCAAGATGGGAAAGTTCCAAGGGATGATCTGACCAACCACGCCCAGGGGTTCCTGGAAGTGATAGGCCACGGTGTTTTCGTCGATGTTGGACAGTGCGCCTTCTTGCGCACGCAGGCAACCCGCAAAGTAACGGAAGTGGTCCACCGTCAGCGGAATGTCGGCGTTGAGCGTTTCACGAATCGCTTTGCCGTTGTCCACGGTTTCGGCGTAGGCCAACATTTCCAGATTGGCTTCAATGCGGTCGGCAATTTTCAGCAGGATGTTGGCGCGGGTGGCCGCATCGGTCTTGCCCCAAGCGTCGGCGGCGGCGTGGGCGGCGTTCAAAGCCAACTCGATATCGGCAGCATCCGAACGAGCGGCTTGGGTGTAAACCTTGCCGCTCACGGGCGTGATCACGTCAAAGTATTGGCCTTTGACCGGGGCCACGAACTGACCACCGATGAAGTTGTCGTAACGGGGCTTGTACTGGATCTTGGCGCCAGCGGCGCCGGGGGCGGCGTAAATCATGGGGTCTCCTGAATCGATGAAAAGGACATGAGCGGCGCACCGTGCGCTGCACCCACCCCGCTTTGCAAGAGCAGGGCCACTTCTTTGCGCTCGCACCCTTTCCAAGGGTTTGTCCGCAGAGGCCGTCTTGGTGAAGCGTCGAAACAACCCCAACGCAAGGGTTAACCCCTGCCCATTTGAGCGCGGGTGTCCGCCCGGTGTCAGTGACACCTGTCCCAATTTGAAACAGTTGTGACACGTCCAGCGTGGATTCACCCCAAAAGAAAAAATCCCGATCTAGACTGATTGACCACAACACGGTGAGACCAATCGCCAACGGAGACACGTCATGCACCACCACGTCATCCTGCCGTCGCCGCAAGTCAGGCAAGCCCGCTTGCAACTCGTCGAGCAAGGCATATCGCCTGCGTCCAGCATCGACCGCCGCGTCGTTCAATCTTGGCAACGCAGTTTGATCGCGGGTCTCTCACCCGTGGGGCGAATCGATTGCAGCGACAACCTCACGGGCAGTGCCTTGCAGCGCTGCCGCGGCCTGAATCAGGCGCTCATCGGACATTCCGAGCCCGTCATGGAGTATTTGTTTGAACAGGTACGGCACAGCCACAGCATGGTGATCTTGGCCGATTCACAGGGCACTTTGATGCACACCTTGGGCGATTTGGATTTTTTGAGCAAAGCCGACCGCGTGGCCTTGCGCTTGGGCGCATCGTGGGCCGAACACCAGCGCGGCACCAACGCCATCGGCACCGCCCTCGCTGAGGCCCAAGCCATTGAGATCCATGGCTCAGAACACTACTTGGACCGCAACGGTTTCTTGACCTGTGCGGCTGCACCCATCGTGTCGGCGCGTGGTCAGCTCATGGGAATCTTGGATATTTCGGGTGACCAACGCGCCCGGCACCCCCACACCTTGGGCTTGGTGTCGACCGCCGCACAAATGATTGAAAACAGCTTGGTCTTGTCTGAGTGCCGCCAATACATGGTCGTGAGTTTCCACCCCCGAGCCGCAGGCGTTGGGTCGGTGGCCCAAGGCCTGCTGGCGTTCGATGAAGACGGTTGGTTGGTGGGTGCCAACCGCACCGGTCTGTCGCTCATGGATTTGCCCACCCTGCCACCAACCCAGACGCACTGGAGCGCGTTGTTCATCGAACCCCTTCACACCTTGGAATCTGGCGACCATTCGAGTCCATCGCACCGGCATTTGCTGCACACCCACCACAACACAGCGCTCTACGCTCAAGGGCAACGACCACACACCCAACGGGTGCACGCAGCCCAAGCCACCCCAGCGGTGACGGGCGATGCCTTGTCGCGTTTGGACGCTGGTGATGCCACGTCCCGACGCGCCGCCGACATGGCGCGCAAAATCATGGACAAAGGTATCCCTTTGTTGATCGGCGGCGAATCGGGCGTGGGCAAAGACCGATTTGCCCAAGCGGTGCACCAATGCAGCCAACGCCGCGATCGTGCTTGGGTGGCGGTCAACTGCGCTGCGCTGCCCGAGTCGCTGATCGAAGCCGAGCTATTTGGCTACGCACCAGGCGCGTTCACCGGGGCTTCCCGACAAGGATCCGTGGGTCGTATTCGTGAAGCCGACGGCGGCACCTTGTTCTTGGATGAAATTGGCGACATGCCCTTGTCGGCCCAAACACGTTTGCTTCGTGTCCTACAAGACAGAAGCGTCACCGCCGTGGGCAGCGGCACCAGCACACCGGTCGACTTCAACCTGATCTGCGCCAGCCACCAAGACCTCAAACAAGCCGTGACCCAAGGCCGATTCCGCCAGGACCTTTATTACCGCATCAATGGTCTGTGTTTGACCTTGCCAGCTTTGCGCGAACGCACCGACTTTTTGGCTCTGTGTGAACGCTTGTTGCTTGAGATATCGCCCAACACCCACGTGGCCATTGCCCCCGAGGTGATGGAACACCTGCGCCGTTTTTCTTGGCCTGGCAATTTGCGTCAGCTCAGCCACGTCTTGCGCTGCGCCATCGCCTTGCTCGACGACGACGAACGCGTCATCGACTGGGCGCACATGCCCGACGACATCACCCAAGAGCTTCAAGCCAAACCCACGGTCCGCCAAGACACCCCAGCACAAAACTGGGCGGACTTGTCGCACAAGGCCATCGACATGGCCTTGGAAAACACGCGTGGCAATGTGTCGGCCGCCGCACGTCAGCTCGGCATCAGCCGCCAAACCCTGTACCGCAAACTCCATGACCGTGCTGCACGTTCGTGATCTGAGCCACGGGCCTATTCAAGGCCTGAACGCCAACTGGCGCGCGGGGGTGCATTGGGTGTGTGGTGGTGAAGCTTGTGGTAAGACCACGCTGCTGCGCTTGCTCGCGGGCGAAGTGCCGCCCACGGCGGGGCAGGTAACCCGCCGTGGGCGGTGTGTTTTGGGTGGACTTGCGAGGTGCTGCGCACGACGCCATCACCGTGCAAGCCAGTTGGGACGCTTTACGTGCGCAGTACCCGCGCTGGAACCCAAACCTACTGCAAGACTTGGCCGAAGAACTCGGTATGAGCCAACACCTCGACAAGCGCCTGCACATGTTGTCAGCCGGCAGCCGTCGCAAAGTGATGGTGGCGGACCACACCGCGCCTGACGATGTGCCCCTAGTGAGCGTGCTGAATTTGGACGAACCGCGATGATTCGCCCACTGAGGCCATACTTTAAGTTTTGACTGCGTCCACGTTGCGCAAGCGGATGTGCAATTCGCGCAATTGTTTTTCGTCCACTGGGCTAGGCGCTTGGGTGAGCAAACACTGAGCGCGTTGGGTCTTGGGGAAGGCGATCACGTCGCGGATCGATTCGGCACCGGTCATGAGCGTGACGATGCGGTCCAAACCGAAGGCCAAACCGCCGTGCGGTGGCGCGCCGTATTGCAGGGCATCGAGCAAGAAGCCAAATTTGAGCTGGGCTTCTTCGGGCGTGATCTTCAAGGCGTCAAACACTTTTTGCTGCACGTCGGCGCGGTGTATACGCACCGAGCCGCCGCCCATTTCCCAGCCGTTCAAGACCATGTCGTAGCCCTTGGAAATGCACTTTTCGGGCGCGGTGACCATCCAGTCTTCGTGGCCGTCTTTGGGCGCGGTGAAGGGGTGGTGCACGGCCGTCCAGCGGTCGTTCTCTTCGTCGTGCTCGAACATCGGAAAGTCAACCACCCACAGCGGGGCCCAACGGTCTTCGAACAGACCGTTTTTCTTGCCGAACTCGCTGTGACCGATCTTGATGCGCAAAGCACCGATGGCGTCGTTGACGATCTTGGCTTTGTCGGCACCGAAGAAGATCAAGTCGCCGTTTTGCGCACCCGAGCGCTCCAGCACCGCCTTGAGTGCCGCGTCGTGGATGTTCTTGACGATGGGCGACTGCAAACCGTCGCGGCCTTTGGTCAGGTCGTTGACCCGGATGTAGGCCAAGCCTTTGGCCCCGTAAATTTTGACGAACTCGGTGTATGCGTCGATCTCGCCGCGGCTGATGCCGCCTCCTTCGACGGAGCCATTGGGCACGCGCAGGGCCACCACACGGCCACCCTTCATGTTGGCGGCACCCGAGAACACTTTAAAGTCCACGTCGCCCATGACATCGGTGACATCGGCAAACCGCAGCTTCACGCGCAAGTCGGGCTTGTCAGAGCCATAGACGTGCATCGCATCCTGATAGGTCATGACGGGGAAGTCGCCCAGGTCCACGCCGATGGTGTTTTGGAACACGCGCTTGATCATGCCTTGGAACATGTCGCGAATTTCTTCCTCGCTCAAGAACGAGGTTTCAATATCGATCTGGGTGAATTCAGGCTGACGGTCGGCTCGCAGGTCTTCGTCGCGGAAACATTTGGTGATCTGGTAGTAACGGTCGTAACCCGCCACCATCAACAGCTGTTTGAAAAGCTGGGGCGATTGGGGCAAGGCAAAAAACTGACCATCGTGGACACGGCTGGGCACAAGGTAGTCGCGCGCGCCTTCGGGCGTGCTCTTGGTGAGCATGGGGGTTTCGATGTCCACAAAGCCGTTTTCGTCCAAATACTTGCGCACCTCCATGGCCACCTTGTAGCGCAGCATGAGGTTGTTTTGCATGTAGGGGCGGCGCAAGTCGAGCACACGGTGCGTGAGGCGGGTTGTCTCCGACAGGTTCTCGTCGTCGATCTGGAAGGGCGGCGTGACGGATTCGTTCAAGACAATCAATTCATGGCAAAGCACCTCGATGTTGCCGCTCTTGAGGCCGTCGTTGCTGGTGCCATCGGGACGTGCACGCACCACGCCTTTGACCTGCACGCAGTATTCGTTGCGCACCTCTTCGGCCACTTTGAACATCTCGGGACGATCGGGATCGCACACCACCTGCACATAACCTTCGCGGTCGCGCAAGTCGATGAAGATGACGCCACCGTGGTCGCGGCGACGGTTGACCCAGCCGCACAGGCTCACGGTTTGACCGGACAGGGCTTCGGTCACGAGACCGCAATAGTGGGAGCGCATGGCCATAGGTGGTTTTCTTTCAACGCAAGGGTTTACAAGCTCAAGGCGTGGGGGGATGGGGGGCGGCGTTGCGAGTGCCACCGGGGGCAATCACGCCCATGGAAACAATATAGGTCAGCGCTTCGTCCACGCTCATGGCCAACTCAACACAATCGCGACGGCGCACCATCACAAAATAGCCGCCGGTCGGGTTGGGTGTCGTGGGCACAAACACGCTGACAAAGTCATCGTCGGGCTCGCCACCCGGCGTTTGGCGCAAGTGGTGCAAGACACCACCTGCGGGTGCGCCAGTCAAAAAACCGATGCTCCACATGCCAGGGTGTGGCCACTGCACAAGCATGGACTTGCGAAAGGCATTGCCCTTGTCTGAGAACACCGTGTCGGAGATTTGCTTGACGCCGGAATAAATTGATCGCACAACGGGAATGCGGTGCAGCAGGCTGTGCCACCAACTCACCAAGCGGTTGCCAATGATGTTGGACGCCAGCGCCCCAATCGACAAAACCACCGCCAACGCAAACAACACGCCGAAACCCGGAATGTGCATACCAAACAGGGCATCGGGTTGCCAATCGATGGGCAAAACTTGCAAGCTGGTGTCCAGCGTGGACACCACCCAATCGAGCACCCACAGGGTGATGATGAAGGGCACCAACACCAACAAGCCAGAGAGCAGCCATTTGCGAAGAGCGGTCATGGGGGCTCAGGTGGATGTGCTGGGCGCAGCGGGGGTAGCAGAGGTGCTGGCGGCCGGGGCAGCCCCTTCAGCGGGCGTCGAGGCACCACCGCGAAAGTCGGTGGCGTACCAGCCCGAGCCTTTGAGCTGGAAGCCTGCGGCGGTCAGCCGTTTTTTGAAACGGGGCGCTCCACACGCGGGGCAATCGGTGAGCGGGGCGTCGGCGATTTTTTGCAACACATCCTTGGCATGGCCACAGGACTCGCACTGATAGGCATAAATGGGCATGTCGTGAACCTTGGGAAGGCGTTGAAAACCGCTTGCTGACTTGCAAACGGACCAAAGCCCATCATTATAGGATTGGGTGCAGCCAACGCAGCAAGCCCACCGTCACCATGCCGCCCAAGGCAAAGCCCAAGACCACCAAAATGGCCGACTGCAACAAGCGGTGTGTGCGGCGTTGCTCATGGCGCAATTCGGCCAATTCGCGCTGCAAGTCGGGTGTGCGTTGTTGCAAATAACCTTGTAACAAGCGCGGCAGCATGGGCAAGAGTTTGGCGTACTGCGGTGCCTCGGCTTTGAGTTGCGCCCACAGCTTTGCGGGGCCCACTTGCTGATCCATCCAGCGCTCCAAGAAGGGCTTGGCGGTGCTCCACAAATCGAGTTCGGGATCGAGTTGGCGCCCCAAGCCTTCAATATTGAGCAGGGTTTTTTGTAACAGCACCAGTTGCGGCTGGATCTCGACGTTGAAGCGACGCGAGGTTTGGAACAAACGCATGAGCACCAAGCCCAGCGAAATTTCTTTCAATGGCCGATCAAAATACGGCTCGCATACCGCACGAACAGCCCCTTCGAGTTCGTCCACCCGGGTGCTTGAGGGCACCCAGCCCGACTCAATGTGCAGCTCGGCCACGCGTTTGTAGTCGCGTCGGAAAAAAGCCGTGAAGTTCTGCGCCAAGTATTCCTTATCGAACTCGGTGAGCGTGCCCACGATACCGAAATCCAAGGAAATGTATCGCCCAAAGGTGGCTGGGGCCAAACTGACTTGAATGTTGCCGGGGTGCATGTCGGCGTGAAAAAAACCGTCGCGAAACACCTGGGTGAAAAAAAGGGTCACGCCGTCGCGGGCCAGCTTGGGGATGTCCACACCGGCCTTGCGCAACACCTCCACTTGGTTGATGGGCACACCGTGCATGCGCTCCATGACCAAAACATCGGTGCGGCAAAAGTCCCAAAACATTTCGGGAATGAGCACCAAATCCAATTCGGCCATGTTGCGCCGCAATTGCGCCGCGCTCGAAGCTTCGCGCAACAGATCGAGCTCGTCGTGCAGGTGCTTGTCGAATTCGGCCACCACTTCGCGCGGCTTGAGGCGTTTGCCGTCGGTGGAGAGTTTTTCCAACCACGCCGCCATCATGCGCATGAGGCTCAGGTCTTTTTCAATGACCGGCAGCATGTTCGGGCGCAGCACCTTGATGGCCACTTCGCGCCCCGCGTGGCGACCGCGGCGAAGGGTAGCGAAATGCACTTGGGCAATGGACGCACTGGCCACGGGTTTACGCTCAAAATCAGCGAACACCTCATCGACCGGCACGCCCAAGGCGCGCTCGATGGTGGCCACCGCCACCGCGCTGTCAAACGGTGGCACACGGTCTTGCAGATGCGCCAACTCGTCGGCGATGTCGGTCGGCAGCAAATCGCGTCGGGTGGACAAGACCTGGCCGAACTTCACAAAAATCGGCCCCAGTCGCTCCAAGGCTTGGCGCAAGCGTTGGCCGCGCGGCGCATCCAGGCGCCTACCGAGGGTCAAGACCCGCGTTAAACCGCGTAAAAAAGGGTGCCGGAAATTGGACAGTACCAGTTCATCCAGACCAAAGCGAAAAACCACCCACAGGATGAACAGGCCCCGAAACCACCGCATCAGGCACCCCGTTCGGCGCTGGCTTTGGGCAAAAAGCCTTCTATGGCTTGCCGCACACGCCGCGCCATGCCCACCAAGCCGTGGGCGGGGGCATCACCCACCCAACGCGAGAGGTCTTCTTCCAAGTCCCAGCGAACGTTCTCAGCCAGCCACGCCACTTCCGCCGCGAACTGCACATCACCGCGCACATCCAAGGCAGGACGGCCACCTTTGAGCACCGCAGGGATCAGGTCGCGGGGATCGGTTTGGGTCAGGGTGACGGTCAACTCGGGCTCGGCGTTCGGCGCAGCGCGCTCCAACAAACCGGCCGCTGTGGCCTGCAAACACAGATTCACTCGCCCCCATTGCACCAGCAAAGGTTTGCCGCGTTGACGACGCAAGCGCTCCATGGCAGCGGGCTCTTGACCCAGCACATGGTTGAGCAACAAGACGCAACGGTTTTGCACCTCATCGATCAGCCATGCTGGCGGCTGCAAACCCGAGAGGGCCGTCAACAGGGTGGACGGCGTGGGAAATGAATGGGCGGCGTTCATGCAGATCAATTCAGGGCTTGGACACCCGCCACCAACCAACCCCCAGGGCCGTTTTTGGGGCGCGTGATGTTCCAAACCTCGCGGAATGGGCTCGGCCCTGCTGAGGGCTCTTCGCGCGACAGGCCGTTGTATTCCACGCTGGCCATGTACACATCGCCCGTCTCTTCAATGCCCAGCAAGCGCGCGTCGAGCGACAAAATTTCGGTCACGTTGGGCCGCCCGTCGCTGGCATGCTCGCGTTCGGCCAATTGGGTTTTGATCTCGGCCAACATTTCATCGGTCATCATGGCCCGCAAACTGCTGATGTCGCCACGGTCCCACGCGGCTTGTAAGGTCATGAAATTGGTTTTGGATGCGCTGATGAAACCGTCCACGTCAAAACCCGCTGGGATGCCCCAAGTTTGTTGCCCGCCCAAGGCCGAGCCGATCATGGAGCCGCCCGCACCGGCGGCTGTCGCGCCACTGAACGCGGTTTGGTTGGACTCCCACGGACGGGCCGAGGCATCGTTGCCAACGTTGCTGCTGTTGTAGTTGCGCGGGGCTTGGGCGGCGGTGGCACCTTGGTAAGCCATGCCACCCGACGATGGCGAGCGGCCACGCATGACCATCCGAATGACCATCCAAATCGCCACACCGGCCAGCAAGAGCAAGAGCACTTGCCCAAAGCCCTCACCAAAGCCCAAACTGGAGGCCAACCAAGCCAAGCCCAAACCAGCGGCCAAGCCGCCGAGCATGGCCCCCCATGGGCGGCTGGCGGGTGCCGCAGGGGCGGCGTTGGCGGGTCGGTTGGCAGCACCCGGCTGGGCCGCTGGGGAAGCGGGTGCGGCGTTATTGGCCGGGGGCGCGGCTTCGCGCTGGGTCACCTGATTGGACTGCTTACCAAACGACTTGCCGCCGCCCATGCGTTTGGCCCACACATCGGCTGAGCCCAAAACCATGACACACACCAACATCACCGACAAGAATTTCGTCATATTCACCTCCAAACAATGAAATGTCTGTACGACATTGTCACCCAAACAAAGTTCAACATTTCACCCCGAGGTGCAAGGCCACCACGCCCGCCGTCAGGTTGTGCACATCCACATGACCAAAGCCAGCGCTGCGCATCATCTCACGCAGCGTGGCTTGGTCGGGGTGCATGCGAATGGACTCCGCCAAATAACGGTAACTCTCGGCATCGTTGGCCACCCACTGCCCCAGCTTGGGCAAGATGTTGAAGGAATACCAGTCGTAGGCTTTCTCCAAAGGCTGGGCGACTTTGGAAAACTCCAACACCAGCAATTTGCCGCCCGGCTTGAGCACGCGGTGCATCTCGGCCAGGGCGCGGTCTTTGTGCGTCATGTTGCGCAAACCAAAGGCCACCGACACAAAGTCAAACGAGGCATCGGGGAAGGGCAGCTGCTCAGCGTCGCAGACCATGGACTCCAAGACCAAACCCTCATTCAAGATGCGGTTTCGGCCTTCGCGCAGCATGGCTTCGTTGATGTCGGTGTGCACCACACGGCCTTGGGGTCCGACCTTTCGGGCAAAGGCGATTGACAGGTCGCCCGTGCCGCCCGCGATGTCCAAAGCGTGTTGACCCGGCTGAGGGTTGGCCACGGCCATGGTGTAGCGCTTCCACCAGCGGTGCAGCCCGCCAGACATCAAGTCGTTCATGAGGTCGTATTTGGAGGCGACCGAGTCGAACACGCCACGCACCTGTTGGGCTTTGTCGCGTTCGTCAACGGTTTTGAATCCGAAATGGGTAGAAGCCATGGGTCCGTCCTTTGTGTTCATTGGCTCGAGCAGGCGCCCGAGGCGCGTGTCGGCATGGGGTCGTCGCGACCGCGCCCGGCCAAACGCAAACGCGCCTCGTAATCAGCCCACAGCGCGTCGGCTTGCGAGCCCAAAAAATACAGGTAGTCCCAAGAAAAAATGCCGCTGTTGTGCCCATCGCTGAACGTGGGTTGAACCGCATACAAACCCACGGGCTCCAAGGCCACAACGCCCACCTCGCGTTTGCCGGTTTGCAGCACGGCTTGCTCGGGTGAGTGGCCTTGCACCTCAGCCGAGGGCGAGAACACGCGCATGAGTTCAAAGGGAATGCGAAACACCGCACCGTCGCTGAACGCAATGTCCAATTCGCGCGATTGTCCGTGCACCGTCATCGCGGTGGGCGTGGGGCTGTGTTTGTTCAAGCCAGCCATGGCGTTAGGCCCAATGGGCCGTCAACGCGGCATCGAGTTGCGCCAAGCGCGGTCGCGCGGCTTGCCAACGCAGCTCATCGATGGGCCGCAACGCCGTCGCCCAAACCGGTGCGGGAAAATGGCTGTCCCAATCGAAACGGGCCACCACATGCCAATGCACATGGGCCACCACGTTGCCCAAAGAGGCCAAGTTGACTTTGGTGGGCTGCAGGTGTTGACGCATCAGCGCCTCCACCCGCGCCACCACGTCCATACAACGCTCGCGCTGTTCGGGGTTTAGGTCGGTCCATTCACACGCATGGGCGTTCCAAATGACGCGGTAGGTGGCGGGAAACGCGGGCGTGTCCAGGGCGCGCACCAAGCGCCAATCGGCGTGACGCACCAGCACCAAACCACCATCGTCTTGGCACAGAGCGCAGTCGCTCACACCAGCACCCGTTCAATACCGCCTTGGTTGGCACGCGCCACGTACTCGGGCAACCAGTTCTCGCCCAAAATTTGTTTGGCCATCTCCACCACGATGTAGTCGGCCTCCAGCAAACCGGACTTCAGGTCGTCTTGGTAACGGGACAGGCCTTGCAAACAACTCGGGCAGCTGGTGAGAATTTTTAAGTCACCCGTGGTTTGACCCGTTAAGTGGCGCAGGGCTTGCTCATCCTTTTGCAATTCGGCCTCTTTGCGAAAACGCACCTGGGTGGCGATGTCGGGGCGCGTCACGCCCAAGGTGCCCGACTCACCGCAGCAGCGCTTGCTCTCGATGACGTTGTTGCCCACCAGCGCTTTAACGGTTTTCATGGGCTCTTGCTGCTTCATGGGGCTGTGGCAAGGGTCGTGGTAGAGGTAACCGCCTTGACCCGCGGGCAAGGTGATGTTTTTCTCCAGCAGGTATTCGTGAATGTCCACGATGCGGCAGCCGGGGAAAATCTCTTCAAATTTGTAACCCTGCAACTGGTCAAAGCAGGTGCCGCAGCTCACGACCACGGTTTTGATGTCCAAGTAGTTGAGCGTGTTGGCCACGCGATGAAACAGGACCCGGTTGTCGGTGATGATTTTGTCGGCCTTGTCGAACTGCCCACTGCCGCGCTGCGGGTAGCCGCAGCACAGATAACCCGGCGGCAACACGGTTTGCACACCAGCGTGCCACAACATGGCTTGTGTGGCCAAGCCGACTTGGCTGAACAAACGCTCGGAGCCGCAGCCCGGGAAGTAAAACACCGCCTCGGTCTCGGGCGTGGTGGCTTGCGGGTCTCGGATGATGGGAACGTAGTCCTTGTCCTCGATGTCGAGCAAAGCCCTGGCCGTTTTTTTGGGCAGGTTGCCAGGCATTTTTTTGTTGATGAAGTGAATCACCTGCGTCTTAATGGGCGCGGTGCCCAGCGAAGCGGGTGGTGCCGAGGTTTGTTTGCGGCCCCAAGCCTTAAACAGGTCCACCGCCCAGCGCTGAGCGCGCATGCCCACGCCGACCATCAAACCCCGCACCAATTGAATGGTTTCGGGGTTGGTGGCGTTGAGCATCAACATGGCCGCAGCATTACCGGGGCGGAAGCTCTTCTGGCCCATTTTGCGCAAGAGGTTGCGCATGTTCATGGACACCTCGCCAAAGTCGATGTTGACCGGGCACGGAGACAAACATTTGTGACACACCGTGCAGTGGTCGGCCACGTCTTCGAATTCCTGCCAGTGCTTGATCGAGATGCCACGGCGGGTTTGCTCTTCGTACAAAAAGGCCTCCACCAACAAGGAGGTGGCCAAGATCTTGTTGCGAGGGCTGTAGAGCAAATTGGCGCGCGGCACATGGGTGGCGCACACCGGCTTGCACTTGCCGCAACGCAAGCAATCCTTGACGCTGGTGGCGATGGCACCGATGTCGCTTTGTTGCATGATCAACGACTCGTGCCCCATCAGGCCAAAGCTGGGCGTGTAGGCGTTGCTCAGGTCGGCGCTGCGCAAAGAAGCGTCGCGATCAAACAGATGTTGGTGACCCGTGCCACGCAAGAGCTTGCCTTTGTTGAAGCGGCCCTCAGGGTCCACCTTGGCCTTGTAATCGGCAAACGGTTGCAACTCTTCGTCGGTGAGAAATTCCAGCTTGGTGATGCCAATGCCGTGCTCGCCGGAAATCACGCCGTCCAGACTGCGTGCCAACACCATGATGCGCGCCACCGCTTCATGCGCGGTTTGCAGCATTTCGTAGTCATCGCTGTTGACGGGGATGTTGGTGTGCACATTGCCGTCACCGGCGTGCATGTGCAGGGCCACCCAGACACGGCTCTTGAGCACGCGTTTGTGCAACGCGTTGCACTCCGCCAAGATGGGGTCAAACGCCACGCCGCTGAAGATTTGCTGCAGCGGCTGACGAATTTGTGTTTTCCAACTGGCGCGCAAGGTGTGGTCTTGCAACTCGGGGAAGTGCGTTTCCACATTGGCCAGCCATCCCGCCCACAAGGCACGGACCTCCCGAACCAAAACCAGCGCCTGTTGAACCCGGTCTTCGAGCCACTCGGCGCTGGGGATGTCGTTGGCATCGTCGGCTTTGCCCAAAGGCAATTGGCCTTTGGCAAAAAACGATTCCAACGCATCGCACAGCTTGAGTTTGTTGCGCAAGCTCAACTCGATGTTGATGCGCTCAATGCCCAAGGTGTACTCGCCCATGCGGGGCAAGGGGATGACAACATCCTCGTTGACCTTGAAGGCGTTGGTGTGTTTGCTGATGGCGGCGGTGCGTTTGCGGTCGAGCCAGAATTTTTTTCGCGCCTCCGGGCTGATGGCCACAAAACCTTCGCCACTGCGACCGTTGGCTAAGCGGATGACCTCGCTGGTGGCTCGGGCCACCGCGTCTTCGTCGTCACCCACGATGTCGCCAATGAGCACCATCTTGGGCAATCCACCATTGCCTTTTTTGCTTTTGGTGGAATAGCCCACGGCCTTTAGGTAGCGGTCATCCAAATGCTCCAAACCGGCCAGCAGCGTGCCTGTGCGGGTTTGTTCGGCAAACATGAAGTCCTTGATGTCCACGATGGACGGCACGCCGTCTTTGGGATTGCCAAAAAACTCCAAGCACACCGTGCGCACATGCGCCGGCATGCGGTGAACCACCCAGCGCGCGCTGGTGATGAGGCCATCACAGCCTTCTTTTTGGATGCCGGGCAGACCGCTCAAAAACTTGTCGGTCACGTCCTTGCCCAAACCTTCTTTGCGAAAGGTCTTACCGGGAATCACCAACTGCTCGGTGCGCAGAGGCGTTTTGCCATCGGCAGCGAAATAACGCAGTTCGAACGTGGCCACCGGGGCGTCGTGGATCTTGCCCAAGTTGTGGTCGGTGCGCATCACCTCCAGCCATTCGGCCTGGGGCGTGACCATGCGCCAACTCAACAAATTGTCCAAAGCCGTGCCCCACAAAACGGCTTTTTTACCGCCCGCGTTCATGGCGATGTTGCCGCCCACACACGACGCTTCGGCGCTGGTGGGGTCCACCGCAAACACAAAGCCCGCGCGCTCGGCGGCATCGGCCACGCGCTGCGTGACCACACCAGCCTCAGTCCAGATGGTGGGCAAGGGCTTGTCGTGACCCGGCGCTTGAACGTGCTCGACTTCGGTCATGGCTTCGAGCTTTTCGGTGTTGATCACCACGCTCTTCCAGGTCAGCGGAATCGCGCCGCCCGTGTAACCGGTGCCGCCACCCCGTGGGATGATGGTCAAACCCAATTCAACGCAGCCCTTGACCAACAAAGCCATTTCGGCCTCGGTGTCGGGCGTGAGGACCACAAACGGGTACTCCACACGCCAGTCGGTGGCATCGGTCACGTGACTGACCCGAGACAAACCATCGAATTTGATGTTGTCGCTGGCGGTGAGTTTGCGCAACACCTTTTGCGCTTGTTGGCGCAAACGGGCCATGTCCTCAAAACCCACGGCAAAACGCTCGACCGCTGCATGGGCGGCCAGCAACAATTCGCCCACCGCAGCATCGCGTTGCGCGTCGGCATCGGGGGTGCGGCGTTTTTGAACCTCGGCCAAACGGTGGCGCAGGGCCTCCACCAGTTGTTGGCGGCGTTTGGGGGTTTGCAGCAAATCGTCTTGGAGATACGGATTGCGCTGAACAACCCAGATGTCCCCCAAGACCTCATAAAGCATGCGTGCGGAACGGCCCGTGCGGCGCTCGCCACGCAACTGGTCCAACAAGGACCACGCAGGCGCGCCCAACAAACGCAAGACAATTTCTCGATCAGAAAACGAGGTGTAGTTATAAGGAATTTCGCGCAAACGTGGCGCATCCTCGGCTTGAGCCAAGAGCAAATTCAAGGGGGTCGAAGCGTTCATGGGTTGGGGCAATGTCCAGCAGACAAACTGGGACCGATGATGGTACCGCAAGCGCCTATTGGCCCAATGGGCGGCGGCAATGGCCCTACTGCCTGCACGAAGGCGGGGCTATACTTCTTTGTCACTCAGCCATGCACCCATGTGGGTGCGCTTTTGGAGTGTTCATGTTGTACAAATTCACAGCGATTTTCGCCATCGCTTGGGCCACCGCGTCGGCCCAAGCCCAGTCGGTCAATGCCTCGCAACTCAGCGATGCCTTGGCCTTTAAGGCCTTGGTCGAAGACACCGGCGCCATGGCCAGCCACCGAGGCCAAGTGCCCGCCGAAGCGCAAGGGTTGACGGGTTTTGATTTGGGCTTTTCGGTGTCCCAAGCGCATTTGCAGCAAACCGATCGCTACGCCCATGGCACCGTTGGCTTGCGCCGCTCCATGTACTGGGCTTCGCTCAACGCCCACAAAGGCCTGCCTGGCGGTTGGGACATTGGGGCTTTCATCAGCCAAGGCATGGACAGCCAAGCCGAACCCAATGGCATTGACCAACGGGGGGTGGAATTGCGTTACGCGCTGCTTGAAGGCAGCACCCTCAGCCCGGCACTGGCCTTGCGCGTCAACGCCACCGAACTCAAGGGCATTCAAAACTACACCCTTAAAACCCAGGGCATGGACCTCTTGGTGTCCAAAGGTTTTGCACTTTTTACCCCCTACGCGGGTGTTGGGGTGGTTCGTGCCAAAGGCCGTGCCGGGGCACTGAGCGAATCCGTGACCTTGGGCAAAACCTTTGTGGGCCTTGGCACCAACCTGCTGCTGGTCAACGTGAATTTGGAATACGACAAAACCGGTGATGTCCCGTCTTACAGTGCCAAAATCGGCTGGCGCTTCTGAGATCCCCCACCCAAGGGCTCAAGGCTGACGCAACCACGCGGCCAAACCACCCTGTCCCAACACCAAGGCCGCGTAAGTCGCCATGCTGCCGTCTGCTCCCGTCAGAACCCAACCCGCAGCCAAGACCACCAAACCCAACAAGGCCAACGCGCGGTATTGCCGCGCCGACGACCACCCCGCACGCACTCGGCCACGGCGCAATGCCAGCCACAACACCCCCGCCACCACCAAAGCCGGTGCTGCAAAGCCCAGCAAGTGAAAGAAAAATCCGAAGAAGGTCATGGTTCGAGGCCCGCACAGTGTGAAATGGTCAAATTTTATAATCTGAGACATGACCGTCTGGGCTTTGGGCATCAACCACCACACCGCACCCCTCGATTTGAGGGGCCGGTTTGCATTTGCGATTGACCAAGTGCCGCCCACGTTGCTGCGATTGCGCCAGTCGGTGGCGCAATCACCGGAGGTCACCTTGCTCTCCACCTGCAACCGCACAGAGCTTTATGGCGTGGGCGGCGAATCCGCCTTGCAAGACAGCCTGAATTGGTTGGCGGCCACTGGCGGTGTTCCACCTCAAGACCTGCGCCAGCACGCCTATGTGCTGCACGATGCCGCCGTGGCGCGACACGCCTTTCGTGTGGCCAGTGGCTTGGACAGTATGGTGTTGGGCGAAGCACAAATTTTGGGTCAACTCAAAGATGCGGTGCGCGCCGCCGAGGACGCCGGTGCCCTGGGCAGCACCCTGCACCAACTGTTTCAACGCACCTTCGCTGTGGCCAAGGAAGTGCGCAGCGCAACCGATATTGGTGCCCACTCCATCAGCATGACGGCCGCCGCCGTTCGGTTGGCGAGTCAACTTTTTGAAGACTTGCGTGACATCCGTGTGCTGTTTGTTGGTGCGGGCGAGATGATTGAGCTGGCGGTGACGCATTTCGCGGCCAAAAACCCCAAGGGCATGGCCATCGCCAACCGCACACTGGAGCGCGGACAACAACTCGCGGAGCGCTTTGGTGCCGAGGTGATTCGTTTGGCCGATGTCCCCGACCGCATGCACGAATTCGACGCGGTGATCAGTTGCACCGCCAGCACCTTGCCCATCATCGGCTTGGGCGCGGTTGAACGCGCCCTAAAAAAGCGCCGCCATCGGCCCATGTTCATGGTTGATTTGGCCGTGCCGCGCGACATTGAGGCCGAGGTTCAATCCCTTGACGATGTCTATCTTTACACGGTTGACGACTTGGCCAGTGTGGTGCAAAGCGGCATGGCCCATCGGCAAGCGGCCGTGGCTCAAGCCGAGGTCATCATTGATGCGGGCGTTCAAAGCTTTATGCACTGGCTCGACCAACGCGACCCCGATCACGGCGTGGTCGGCTTGATTCAACACATCCACGAACAAACCGAACGCTGGCGTGAAGCTGAACTGGTTCGTGCCCGCAAACGCTTGGCCAAGGGTGAGCCCATCGACGATGTGTTGCAAGCCCTGTCCAAAGGTGTGACGCAAAAGATGTTGCACGGCACCTTGGCCGAGTTACACACCGGTGGTGTTGGGGAGCGCGAGGACAAGGTGCGCTGGATTTCCCGCCTCTACCTGCGCGGCACCCGCGACGCCGGCTGACCCCGTTCGCCATGAAGCCGTTTGTTCGAGAGACCCTGTTGCGCCAGCGTGTGCGCTTGCAAGAGCTCGACGCTTTGCTCAGTGCACCCGACGTGGTGCAGGACATGGGGCGTTTTCGCCTGCTCAGCCGAGAGCACGCCCAGACCCGGGAACGGGTGGACGCCTACGTGCGTTTTGAGCAACGCGAAGCCGACCAATTCAGCGCACAAGCCCTGCTGCTCGATCCCGACATGGCGGACTTGGCACGCGAGGAACTCACGGCCTGCGAGCGCGAACTAACCCAACTCAACGAACACTTGGAATGGCTGATCTTGCCGCGCGACCCCGACGACGAGCGCAACGCCTTCATTGAAATCCGCGCGGGCACTGGCGGCGACGAATCGGCTTTGTTCGCTGGGGATTTGGCACGCATGTATTCCCGCCACGCCGAGCGCAAAGGCTGGGAGGTCGAGGTGGTGAGCGAGTCGCCTGCCGAACTCGGGGGCTACAAAGAGGTGGTGTTGCGTGTGGCGGGACGCGGCCCCGACGATGCGGTGTACGGGCGCTTGCGTTTTGAGTCGGGCGGTCACCGCGTGCAACGCGTGCCCGTGACGGAAACCCAAGGCCGTATACACACCAGCGCGGCCACGGTGGCGGTCATGCCCGAAGCCGACGAAACCCAAGCCATTGCACTCAACCCCTCGGAGTTGCGCATCGACACCTTTCGCGCCAGCGGCGCGGGCGGCCAGCACATCAACAAAACCGATTCGGCCGTGCGCGTCACCCACCTGCCCACCGGTTTGACCGCCGAATGCCAAGACGGACGTTCACAACACAGCAACAAAGCGCGGGCCTTGCAGGTGCTCGCCGCACGCCTGAACGACAAAGAGCGCAACGAACGCATGGCACAAGAGGCCGCCACCCGCAAGGGTTTGATCGGCAGCGGCGACCGCAGCGACCGCATCCGCACCTACAACTTCGCGCAGGGCCGCTTGACCGATCACCGCATCAACCTGACCTTGTACAAACTGTTGTCCATCATGGAAGGCGATTTGGAAGACGTGATTCACGCTTTGCACGTGGCCCATGGCGCCCAGCGCTTACAGGACTTGGAGCAAGCGCACGTTGGCTGACACCTTGGCCCATTGCCTGCAAACCGCCCACGCGCAGGGCTTGGCGCGGGTGGACGCGCAAGTGTTGTTGATGTGGGCGCTTGGCCGTCACCCACACGACCGCGCCTGGCTGCTGGCCCACGACGACGCGGTGTTGCCCGAGACAGCGGCGGCACGTTGGCAAGCCGCGCTGCATCGCCGCCTAGGCGGTGAGCCTGTGGCGTACATCGTGGGTGAGCAGGCGTTTTATGGTTTGACACTGCACGTGGGCCCGTCCGTGCTGGTGCCCCGCCCCGACACCGAAACCTTGGTTCAATGGGCGCTGGAGACCGCACCCGACCAAGCCGATTTTCGCTGCTGCGACTTGGGCACTGGCAGCGGGGCCATCGCCTTGGCCCTGTGCCACGAACGCCCCCAATGGTCCATCACCGCCACCGACCAGAGCGCCGACGCTTTGGGTGTGGCCAAAGCCAACGCCCAACGATTGGGTGTGCGGCTGCGCTGGGCCCATGGGCCTTGGTTGGCGGCCTTACCAGGCGAACGCTTTGATCTCATCGTGAGCAACCCGCCCTACATCGCCGAAGGCGACCCCCATTTGATCGCCTTGCGCCACGAGCCCCTCTCGGCCTTGGCTGCGGGCGTCGATGGCTTGGACGACCTGCGCAGCCTCATTGGGCAAGCCCCCGCGCACCTCAACGCGGGTGCTTGGCTGCTGCTCGAACACGGGCATGACCAAGCCCAAGCCGTGCGGGTGTTGCTGACCCAAGCCGGGTTCACCAAGGTCAACAGCCGCAAAGACCTTGCGGGCATCGAACGCTGCAGCGGCGGGCGTTGGCCCAACGCGTCATAATCGCGCCCACTGCCCAGCACCGCTGGCCAAACGATTGATTTTGAAAGGACGTCTAACCATGAGCGACACACAACAACAAATCGACCAACTGGTCAAATCCAACGACATCGTGCTGTTCATGAAGGGCAGCGCCAGCTTTCCCATGTGCGGCTTTTCGGGCCGTGCCATTCAAATTTTGAAAGCTTGTGGCGTGGACACCAAAACCGTGAAAACGGTCAATGTGCTGGAAGACGACGCCATTCGCCAAGGCATCAAGGACTACAGCAACTGGCCCACCATCCCCCAGCTCTACGTCAAGGGCGAGTTCATCGGCGGCTCGGACATCATGATGGAAATGTACGAGTCCGGCGAACTCAAACAGGTCATCAGCGCACAGGCTTGAGGGCGGCCGTCAGGTACGGCACCACCTCATCCAAGGCCAATCGACGGGCCTCGGTGTCGCGGCGGTGCTGATACTCGACCTCAGCGTCTTTGAGCGCTCGCTCGCCCACCGTCACGCGGTGCGGCACGCCGATGAGTTCCCAATCGGCGAACATGGCCCCAGGGCGCTCGCCCCGGTCGTCCAGAATCACATCCACGCCCGCGTCCAACAACGCTTGGTACAAGCGATGGGCCTCGGCTTTCACCGCTTCGCTGCGGTCCATGTTGACTGGGCAAATCACCACAGTGAAGGGCGCAATCGCGTCGGGCCAGATGATGCCGCGCTCGTCATGGTTTTGCTCGATGGCGGCAGCGGGCAAGCGGGTGATGCCAATGCCGTAGCAGCCCATTTCCATGAATTGGGGTTTGCCGTCTTCACCCAAGAAGGTGGCGTTCATGGCTTTGGCGTATTTGGTGCCCAGGTAGAACACGTGGCCAATTTCAATGCCACGTTCAATCGCCAACTCGCCTTGCCCATCGGGTGAAGCGTCACCCACAACCACGTTGCGGATATCGACCACAAGATCTGGCTCAGGCAGGTCGCGTCCCCAGTTCACGCCGGTCATGTGGAAATCCACCTCGTTGGCACCGCAAATCCAGTTGCTCATCACCGCGACTTCGCGATCGGCCACCAACCTGAGCGGTTTTTTCAGGTTCACAGGGCCCAGGTAACCTGGCTTGCAGCCGAAGTGTTCGTCGATCTCGATCAAAGTGGCGAAACGAAAGCCGCCCTCCATGCCCGGCAGCTTGCCCACCTTGACTTCGTTCATGTCGTGATCGCCGC
The DNA here is from genome assembly GCA_011391745.1 of Comamonadaceae bacterium. Lineage (GTDB taxonomy): Bacteria > Pseudomonadota > Gammaproteobacteria > Burkholderiales > Burkholderiaceae_C > Hydrogenophaga. Next base: position 12,408 of record JAABPX010000002.1, on the reverse strand, counting down.
GCAGCAGCAGCAACCAGACGGTGCTTTTTTTAACGGTGCCGTCTTCGGCGAGTTCGTCCGTGGCCAGCACCAAGGACTTGACTGTGGTCGACAGTGGCACGCTCAGCAAAGCCGCCACGTCTTCACAGGTGCTCTTGCCGGGTGTGGGTGTCTTGGCCATGGTTTGACTGACCGGGCCACGCGGGGCGGTGGGTGGCAAAGCCTCGGCCTTTTCGATATTGGCTGCGTAACTGCTGTTCGGGCAATAGACGATGGCGTCTTCACCCGTGGCCGCGATCACCTGAAACTCTTCGGACAAGTCACCGCCAATGGCCCCACTGTCGGCCGCCACAGCCCGGTAACGCAGCCCAAAACGATCGAAAATCTTGCGGTAGGCCTGCGCCATGTTTTGGTAACTGGCTTTGGCACTGGCTTGGTCTTTGTCGAAACTGTAGGCGTCCTTCATGATGAATTCGCGCCCACGCATCAGGCCAAAACGCGGACGGCGTTCATCGCGGAATTTGGTCTGGATCTGGTAGAGGTTTTTGGGCAGTTGTTTGTGACTGCGGAATTCTTGCCGCGCCACATCGGTGACCACCTCTTCGCTGGTGGGTTGCACCACGAAGTCGCGACCATGGCGGTCTTGAATGCGCAGCAACTCGGGGCCCATTTTGTCAAATCGGCCCGTCTCGTGCCACAACTCAGCGGGTTGCACCACCGGCATGGTCATCTCGATGGCCCCCGCACGGTTCATTTCTTCACGCACGATGGCCTCAACCTTGCGAATCACACGCAAGCCCATGGGCATGACGTTGTAGATGCCCGCGCCGAGTTTCTTGATCATGCCCGCACGGGTCATGAGTTGGTGACTCACCACCTCAGCATCGGCTGGGGCTTCACGCAGGGTGGATATCAAAAAATGGGATGCTTTCATGTCGGGGATCGATCGGGGTCATCGTGCCCATGGCGCAAGCGCACACAACGCATGCATAATGAACACAGTTTAAAAATTTGAGGTTGATTATGCTTGACAGAGAAGGCTTTAGGCCCAATGTCGGCATCATTCTGCTCAACCAGAAAAACCAGGTGTTTTGGGGCAAGCGCATCCGTTCCCACTCCTGGCAATTCCCGCAAGGGGGCATCGACCGGGGTGAAACCCCCGAGCAAGCGATGTACCGCGAGTTGCACGAAGAAGTCGGCCTCAAGCCCGAACACGTGAGCATCGTGGCCCGCACGCGAGACTGGTTGCGCTATGAGGTGCCGGATCGGTTCATCCGACGGGATGCCCGTGGTCACTACAAAGGTCAGAAGCAAATTTGGTATTTGCTCCGACTGGAAACGCCCGACTGGCATTTGAATTTGCGCGCCACCAGCCACCCCGAATTCGACGCATGGCGTTGGAACGATTACTGGGTGCCCTTGGACGTGGTGATTGAATTCAAACGCGGGGTTTATGAAATGGCATTGACGGAGCTGGCCCGATTCCTGCCCAGACACGATCAACGCGGCCCCTTCTTGCGTCAGCCTCAGCGTGGGCACCGATCGCATTCGATACCGCTGGGCATGGAACTGCCACCGGGTGCCACATACGATCCGGACCCAACACCTCCCGGCGAACAAACCCAAGCCGAGGGCTGAAAACAGCTCAAGCGCGGGTCAAAACCAGGTTGTCGCGGTGAATCATCTCAGGCTCACCCACATAGCCCAATAGGCGCTCAAAATCGGCCGAACTTTTGCGGCAAATCAAGCGGGCTTCGACGCTGCCGTAATTGGCCAAACCACGGGCCACTTCTTGTCCATCGGGCCCACACACAGCGATCACGTCGCCGCGAGAAAACTCGCCATGCACCACCGTCATTCCCACGGGCAGCAGGCTTTTGCCTTCGGCCACCAGCTTGGGCACCGCACCAGCATCCACCCAAACGGCACCACGCAGCTGCAGGTGGTCCGACATCCAACGCTTGCGCGCCTGGCTCTTGGCGGTTTGGGCCACCAAGCACGTGCCGATGGCTTCGCCCGTACACAGCCGCTCAAGAACCCTGGGCTCACGGCCCCACGCAATCACGGTTGAGGCACCCGAGCCGGCCGCACGCTTGGCGGCAAGAATCTTGGTGATCATGCCGCCTTTGCCGATGCCCGAACCCGCACCACCGGCCATGGCCTCCAAGGCGGGATCGCCAGCACGGGCCTCATGGATGAACTGGGCGTTGGGGTTTTTGCGTGGGTCTTCGCTGTACAAACCCGGTTGGTCGGTGAGGATGATGAGCACATCGGCCTCAACCAAATTCGCCACCAAAGCCCCCAAGGTGTCGTTGTCGCCAAATTTGATTTCGTCGTTGACCACCGTGTCGTTTTCATTGATCACCGGCACCACGCCCAAGCTGAGTAAGGTCAACAAGGTTGAACGGGCATTGAGGTAACGTTCGCGATCGGCCAAATCGGCGTGTGTGAGCAGCACTTGGGCGCTGCCCACGCCACACCCGCGCAGCTTCGTTTCGTACATCTGCACCAAGCCCATTTGCCCGACGGCTGCGGCAGCTTGGAGCTCGTGGATTTCTTTGGGTCTTTGAGACCAACCCAATCGCTTCATGCCCTCGGCCACCGCACCGCTGCTGACCATGATCAGCTCGCGACCTTGACGCACCAAAGCGGCCAGCTGCTCGCTCCACTGAGCAATCGCCTGCTCATCCAAGCCACGGCCTTCGTTGGTGACCAAACTGGAGCCCACTTTCACGACGATGCGTTGGGCATTCTTGAGCACTTGGGTATGCGGCAGGCTTGCTTCGACCATGACGTTGGGATCCATGCGTTTTATTGGGCTTGACCATCAACAAAACGGGGATCAACCACCACAGGCTGAGCCGCTTTGTGAATCGCCGCCAAGTGTTGATAGACCGTTTGCACCAAACGCTCACAACCTTCGCGGGTGAGGGCCGAAATTTCAAACACCGGGCCTTTGTAACGCAGGCGTTTGACGATGTCTTTGACCAAGGCCTCACGCTCTTCAACGGCAACCATGTCGAGCTTGTTGAGCACCAACCAGCGTGGCTTATCGTAGAGCGCTGGGTCGAATTTTTTCAACTCCAAAGCAATCGCCTTGGCCTGCGCCACAGGGTCAATGGTGTCGTCAAAGGGGGCCACATCAAGCAAGTGCAACAACACGCGGGTGCGCTGCAAATGACGCAAAAACTGATGCCCCAAACCCGCGCCCTCCGAAGCACCCTCAATCAAACCGGGAACATCGGCCACCACAAAACTTTTTTCAGGCCCCACACGCACCACACCCAAATTGGGATGCAAGGTGGTGAAAGGGTAATCGGCAATTTTGGGACGGGCATTCGATATGGCCGCGATCAACGTGGACTTGCCCGCGTTGGGCATGCCCAGCAAACCCACATCGGCCAAGACCTTCAGTTCAAGTTTGAGTGTGCGACGCTCGCCCGGCCAACCCGGGGTTTTTTGGCGTGGCGCACGGTTGGTCGAACTTTTGTAGTGCATGTTGCCAAAACCACCATCGCCGCCTTTTGCCAACAAAATCTGCTCCCCCGCTTGGAGCAACTCGAACACAACCTCGCCAGTCTCGGCGTCGGCCACGATGGTGCCCACGGGCAACTTCAAGACGATGTCGTCGCCCTTGACACCAAACATGTCCGAGCCCTTGCCGTGTTCACCGCGCTGCGCTTCAAAACGCCGGGTGTACCGAAAGTCCACCAAGGTGTTGAGGCTGTCGTCGGCCACGCCGTACACGTGCCCACCACGACCGCCGTCACCGCCGTCGGGGCCACCGAATTCTTTGTATTTTTCGTGCCGAAAGGAAGCGCAGCCATTGCCCCCGTCGCCCGCCGCGACTTCAATCGTGGCTTCGTCCACAAACTTCATGACACACTTCCTCTGAAGAAAAACACCAAAGGCCCGCTGGGCGGGCCTTTGACTTCAAACACTCAATCTTTTAAGCGATACGTGGTTAACCCATGTCAAACATGGGGGCCACATCGCCGACATCACACGGGGGTGATACTGACGTACTGGCGATTGAGTTCACCTTTGACGGCGAAATTGACATGACCGTCCACGGTCGCAAAAATCGTGTGATCTTTGCCCAAACCCGTGTTGGTGCCAGGGTGGAACTTGGTGCCGCGTTGGCGAACGATGATGGCGCCTGCGCTGACCAACTCACCACCGAACGCTTTCACGCCGAGCATTTTGGGCTTGGAATCGCGCCCGTTTCGCGTTGAGCCGCCGCCTTTTTTCTGTGCCATGGTATTTAAACTCCTTAGCCTGCGATTGCAGAGATCTGCAACTCAGTGTAATTTTGACGGTGCCCTTGGCGCTTTTGGTAGTGCTTACGACGGCGCATCTTGAAGATACGAACCTTGTCGTGACGACCATGAGACAAGACAGTGACAGTGACAGTTGCGCCGGACACCAGGGGCGTGCCAACCTTGAGTTCAGCGCCGTTACCGACAGCCAACACTTGGTCAATCACGATTTCCTGGCCCACTTCCGCAGCAATCTGTTCTACTTTAATTTTTTCGCCAGCAGCAACACGATACTGTTTGCCACCGGTTTTTATGACCGCGTACATATGAACCTCTTGAAAAATTTCACGTGAATTTCAGTTAACCGAAATCAACCGAACTCGAAATTTTAACACGGTACCTCACAGACAATCAAGCACCAAGCCGCCGAACCCCAGACAAGCTTCCTATAATTCGGAACAATTCTTCTGCACACCGTTGATTTTGAACACTTCGAGCCACTCCCCCTCACCGCTGGACCTCATCCAAAGCGACATGCAACGGGTGGATCGGGTGATTGCCGAGCGCTTGATTTCAGAAGTGCCCTTGGTCAAGGAAGTGGCCCAATACATCATTGCCGCTGGGGGTAAACGGCTGCGACCTGCATTGCTGCTCCTGATGAGCGGTGCGCTGGGCGACACTTCTGTGCATCGACACACGTTGGCGGCTGTGGTGGAGTTCATACACACCGCCACACTCCTGCACGACGATGTGGTCGATGAATCCACTTTGCGCCGGGGGCGCACAACGGCAAACCAACGCTTTGGCAACGCGGCCAGTGTTTTGGTGGGCGATTTTTTGTATTCCCGCGCCTTTCAAATGATGGTTGACGTTGGTTTGATGCGGGTTATGGACGTGCTTTCGGAAGCCACCAACGTCATCGCCGAGGGTGAGGTGTTGCAGCTCATGAACATACACGATGCGTCGCTCGACGAAGCCACGTACATGCGCGTGATTCGGTCCAAAACCGCCAAACTCTTTGAAGCCAGTGCTCGCTTAGCCGCCATTTTGGCCAACAGCGATGTCGCCACCGAATCGGCCTGCGCCACCTACGGCCAAGCCTTGGGTTGTGCATTTCAAATCATCGACGATGTGCTTGACTACGAGGGTGATGCGCAAACCCTGGGTAAAAATTTGGGTGATGACTTGCGTGAAGGCAAGGTCACGCTGCCCATCATTGGTGCTTTGCGCGTGGCATCGAGCAAAGAACAAGCCCTCATTCGGCAGGCCATCGAAGGGGGTGACATGAGCCACCTCACCGAGATTCAACACATCATCCTCAACACCGGCGCACTGGCTGCGGCACGACAAACCGCCATGGCCGAGGCGCAACGTGCACTCGACGCCATTGCTGTGCTGCCGCACAACCCACACCAACAAGCCTTGCTTGATTTGGCTTTGGGACTGCAAAACCGCACGGTTTAATGACCGGTCTTGTGGGCTTTTTCACCACATCACCTTCGCTGGGGTGTGACGCAGTTGGGGTATCACGCCACCGTTTGTGCGTGCCACGCTTGAACGGCGCACGACACGCCCTACATTGGCGCGATGTCACCCGCCGAACAGACCCTGCTACTAGACCTGATCGAACACAAGGCATTGGATGACCGGGATGCGGACAAGGTCACCGAACACGCCAACACCCACGGTTGCAGTTGGGTTCATGCTGCACTGACGATGTCGCTCGTGCCCACAGAGGCCCTGGCCCTGGGTTTGAGTCGCGTCTTGGGTCATGCGCGATGGACCACGTCCGTTGCCGACCCCGAGTTGCTGGAGCTCGATCTGTGGGATCCCGCGTTTTGCATGGCGCATCGCCTGTTGGCCTGGCGCGACAGCGAAGGTGGGCACCACATTGCCACTGCCGATCCCACCAACCTCGGCGTCATGACACAAGCACAAGCGCGCCTGGATCATCCCGTGCGTTGGTGGGTGGCCGCTCAAGATGAACTTGAAAGCGGCCTGCACTATTGGCAACAACGCTGGGAGTGGCAACGTCCAAGCACACCCATGGATGATTCGTCCGACCCAGCGCCGCCATCACACAACCCCGACGAAGACGGCATCGAAGATGTCCCCGTGGTCAAACTGCTGCACGAGCTGATGAGCAAAGCGCACCGCATGCGTGCATCGGACCTTCACATCGAACCCTACGAACTCCACGTGCGGGTTCGCTGGCGCATTGACGGGCACTTACACGAAATGTGCACCATCCCACTGTCCATGCGCGATGGCATGGCCTCTCGTCTCAAAGTCTTGGCCCGACTCGACATTGCAGACAAACGCTTGCCACAAGACGGGCGCATTCAACTGCAACTCAACGGCGAAACCGTCCACGGTCGGGTCAACAGTTTGCCAACCTTGTTTGGTGAAAAATTGGTTGTTCGCCTACTGCCCAACACCCCGGTGCACCGTGAATTGGAAGAACTGGGCATGGAGCCCCTTGAGCACTCGAACTTGGCCCATGCTTTGGCCAGGCCGCAGGGCATGGTGTTGGTCACCGGCCCCACGGGTTCGGGCAAGACCGTGACTCTCTACGCCTGTCTGCAGCGACTCAACCAAGCGCATGTGAACATCGCCACCGCGGAAGACCCTTGTGAAATTCACGTCAGCGGCATTAACCAACTGCAGGTACACGAAAAAGCCGGCCTGACGTTTGCCACGGCACTTCGGGCTTTTTTGCGTCAAGACCCCGATATTCTGATGATTGGCGAGATTCGCGACATGGAAACCGCCGATGTGGCCATCAAAGCCGCGCAAACCGGGCATTTGGTGCTGTCAACCTTGCACACCAACGACGCACCCGCCACGCTCACGCGCTTACTCAACATGGGCGTGGCGGCCTACAACGTGGTGGCCAGCGTCAAGCTGGTGGTGGCGCAACGATTGCTGCGTCGCTTGTGCCCACATTGCAAACGCCCATCGACTCTGACGCATGAACAGCTATTGGCCGCAGGTGCGCCTGCAAGCACTTTGCACGATCCGATTGAAGTCTTCGAAGCCGTGGGTTGCGCACGTTGCCACCAAGGCTTTCATGGGCGTTTGGGGCTCTACCAAACCATGCCCATGACCGATGACTTGCAAGCCCTGGTCTTGCAAAACAGCGGTGAACTCGCCTTGCGCCAAGCCGCACAGGCCGCAGGCATTCGCTCTTTGCGCACGCTGGGCTTGATCTGGGTGCAACGCGGTCAAACCACGCTGGGCGAGGTGTTGTTGAACACGCCCGACTGAAGGACACCCATGCCACCGCCCCATCGATTTTTGTGGTCTGCGCACGACTTAGAGGGCCAGGCGCACAAGGGCGAGTTGATGGCTCGCCACACCAAAGACGCCCGAGCGCAATTACAACAACAAGGCTGGATGGGTATTGAGGTGCGTCACGCCAACCGTCAGCGTTGGCGTGATGGCCGCGCCATGAGCCAACGCGACATCACCGTGCTGACACGCCAACTGGCCACCTTGGTGAACGCCGATGTGCCTTTGCTCAACGCCCTGACCTTGATGACCCAAACCACCACACAAATCCCAGCCTTGCGTTTGCTTGAACAACTGCTGCGCGACATTCGTGGCGGTTTGTCACTCGCCCAAGCCTTGGCTTTACACCCCATTGCGTTCAACGCGCTGTACCGACATGTCGTGGCCGCTGGCGAAGCGTCGGGCACATTGGGCCTTTTGTTGGATCGGCTGGCCACGCAACGGGAGCGGCACGAGGCCCTGACTTCGCAACTGCGCTCGGCCATGGTTTACCCATTGGCGGTGGTGTTGGTGGCCGTGGCGGTGGTGGTCGTGATTTTGCTTTGGGTGGTGCCCACCTTTGAATCGGTTTACGCCGGCTTTGGCGCGGCGCTGCCCGCACTGACTCAGGGCCTGCTGAGTCTCAGTCGGGGCTTGGTTCACCACTCACCCTTGGTGGGCGTGCTGTTGTTGTTGACCGGCTTACTGAGTCTTCGGCTGCGGCGCGCACCTTGGGTGTTGACCACATGGGACCGTTGGAACTTGTATTGGCCGGTGGTGGGGCGGCTGAAAAAACTGGCGTCCACCGCCCGCTGGACGCGCACCTTGTGCACCCTGCTGGACGCTGGCACGCCGCTGAACCACGCGCTGATTTCCGCCGCTGGTGCCTGCGGTCACCACCGCTTTGAGCAAGCCAGTTTGGCCATGGCACAATCGGTTCAAGAGGGTCTTACGTTGACAACGGCTTTGAAACACAGCGGCTTGTTTGACCCATTGGTGATTCAACTCAGCGCCATGGGAGAAGCCAGCGGCACCCTCAGCAGCAGCTTATCGAAAGCGGCCCATCTGAAAGAACGTGAGCTGGAGTCACAACTTCAAGGTTTATCCGGTCTCATGGAGCCAATCATCATTGTCGTGCTGGGCCTGGTCATCGGCACCATCGTGCTGGCCTTGTACTGGCCTATTTTTGAATTGGGACAGGTGATTTGATGGCCTGGCCAGCGACTGCTGAGCTGTGGATGCCCGTGGTGGGTTTGCTGTTGGGGCCTTTGCTGGCGCGCTGGGTGCAACTCTCGCCCATTTGGATGCATGCCCGTTGGGCCGAAGCCAGCGATGGACCCACACCTGAGCCACCTGACTGGTCCGTTCGTGGTGTGTGTTTCATGGCATTGACCACCGCAGCGCTGTGGGGCGTTTGCGCTCAGCTTTGGAGCACACCGGCCGCCTTGGCTTGGGCGGTTTTTGGCAGCGGTTTGTGGCTCTTGGCCTGCATCGATGCGCTCAGCGGCTGGTTGCCCGACGTGTTCACCTTGGGCTTGTTGGTCTTGGGGCTTTGCGCCGCATCGGTGCAGCTTCACAGCACCGATTGGCGCGATGCCATGTGGGGTGCCGTGTGGGGTTATGGTGTCTTGTGGTGCACGGCACGGGGCTTTTATGCATTCACGGGCCGCGAAGGTTTGGGCGGCGGTGACCCCAAGCTCTTGGCGGCCATTGGGGCTTGGATGGGCTGGACCGCCGTGGCCCCGGTGTTGCTGGTGGCGAGTTTGTGTGGTGCTTTGGTCGGTGCCGCTATGCAGCGTTTGGGCCGATGGCCCGCCAACGCGCCCTTTGCCTTCGGCCCATTCTTGGTTGTGGCGGTGCCCATCGTCGGCGGCTGGGGGGTCGACGCATTTGTCGTATTCTTGACAGGGTGAACGCAAACATTCCTTTTCGTGTGGGCCTGACGGGCGGCATTGGCAGCGGTAAATCCACCGTGGCCTCACTCATACGCAACCGGGGCGTACCCGTGTTCGACGCCGATGCCATTGCGCGCTCAGTGACAGGCGTGGGTGGTGCGGCATTGCCCGCCATTCGCGAGCGTTTTGGCCCACTGAGCATCGATGCGGCGGGCGCCATGGACCGGGATCACATTCGCCAACGCGTTTTTCAAGATGCAACCGAGCGCCGGGCGCTTGAAGCCATTGTCCACCCTTGGGTGCGTCAACTTATCGACGAACAAACGCAAGCGTGTCAAGCGCCTTGGGTTCTGTTGGACTTGCCCTTGCTGTGTGAGTCTCAAGATTGGCGCCGTCAACTGCGTTGGGTTTGGGTGGTTGATTGCGACGAAGAAACCCAGATCCAACGGGTGATGGCACGCAACGGTTGGTCACGCGAGCAGGTCTTGGCCGTCATGAAGCACCAATGCACCCGCCAACAACGTCTGGCGATTGCCGATGCCGTGATCCCCAACGAAGGCGTGGATTTTGCTGCCTTGACCCAGTCGGTTGAGTCCGTGCTCAACCGGTTCGGGCTATGATTGGACAGTTGCGCCCTCCCCAACTCCCTGCCCGCCTGTGATTCTGTACGAATACCCCTTCAACGAGCGTATCCGCACCTACCTCAAACTTGAGCATTTGTTCGAGCGGCTGGCTGTCTTGCTCACGCGCAACGAAGCGATTGATCACCACCACGCGTTCCAAACGATGTTTGAAATCATGGACGTGGGCTCGCGCTCCGATATGAAATCCGACGTGCTCAAAGACATCGAACGACACAAAACCCAACTCAACGCCTTCCGAGGCAATCCGGCCATTTCAGAATCCTTGCTGGACGATGCCGTTGCCCGTTTGGACGGCTGCTTTCAATCGCTCAGCCATGTGCATGGCAAAACCGGGCAAGGGTTGCTCGACATCGATTGGCTCACCAGTTTGCGTGGCCGCATGAATATCCCGGGTGGCACTTGCGAGTTTGATCTACCGGTCTACCACCACTGGCGTCACCTCGGCCCTGAGCAACGCAAACAAGATTTGCGGCAATGGGCCGCCACCATCACGCCGTTGGGCGATGCGGTGGCGCAAGTCATGCGCTTGATGCGCGAATCGGGTTGTCCCCAAAAAGTGGTGACGACCAACGGTTTGTACAAGCAGTCTTTGCCCTTGGGCAGGACATACCAACTCATGCGCTTGCACATTCCACACAGCCAGGGTCTGATTCCGGAAATCAGTGGCAATCGCATGCTGTTCACGGTGCGCATGATGCGCCAAATCGATGGCGACCGTTTGCAAGCCACCCAAGAAGACACCGCCTTTGAACTGACCTTGTGCGCTTGAGCGACGCATCATGACTTTGCCCAACACCACAACACCACTGCCGCCGCGCACCGTTCGGTGCCCCGCTTGCGGTGGCCCTAGCCTGTATGCGCAAGACAATGTGCACCGACCGTTTTGTGGTCAACGCTGCAAGTCGATGGATTTTGGCGCTTGGGCCAGTGAACAATTCGCGCTACCCGAAATCCTGTCCGACCAAGACCCGCCGCTTGAGCGCAGTTGAGTTCAAAGCGCCGCGTCGGCCAACCAAGCCAATACCGGCACGGTGCCGGGCAACACCGGTGTCACTTCAACAGGCAGGCGTTGCCACGATGCCAATTGACCTTCGCGCATGGTGGGTTCTCCCACCCACGCGGTGACAAGACAAAAATGCAAACGAACCAAAGCGTGCGGATAATCCACCACGCTGGTTCGCCACAGGGGTGCGGCGGCAATGGTGATGCCAATTTCTTCTTCCAATTCGCGACGCAACGCTTGTTCGACCGTTTCGCCCGCCTCCAACTTGCCGCCCGGAAACTCCCAATACCCCGCATAAGCCTTACCGGGTGGGCGTGTGGTGAGCAAGTAGTGGCCTTCTGCACGGCACAAAATGCCCACCGCCACATCCACCACCGCGCGCGCTTGGGGGTTGGCCCCGCCACCATCAACCACCAGCACATCGCCCACCATGGCTTGACTCATTGGGCTGCGCGAAGCGCCCCGATGTGGTCACGGGCAAATTGGTGTGCCACACGGCCGCTGCGCGAGCCGCGTTCAAGCGCCCAGACCAAGGCCGGGGCCTTGGCCGCCTCAATCTCTTGCGCACTCAGCCCCATGGCCTGCAACCAAGCGTTCACGACCGCAAGGTACTCGTCCTGGCTGAATGGATAAAAACTGACCCACAAACCAAAGCGCTCGGACAGGGAAATCTTTTCTTCAACCGCTTCACCTGGGTGCACTTCACCGTCTTCGGTGTGGGTGTAGGCCAAATTTTCCTTGTGGTATTCGGGCAGCAAATGGCGACGGTTGCTGGTGGCGTATATCAACACATTCGGGCTGGCGGCCGAGACCGAGCCGTCGAGCATGGACTTCAAAGCCTTGTAGCCCGATTCACCGTCCTCAAAACTCAAGTCGTCACAAAACACAATGAAGCGCTCGGGGCGCGACGAGACCATGTCCACGATGTCGGGCAGGTTCACCAAGTCGGCTTTGTCGACTTCGATCAAACGCAAGCCTTGGTCGGCATACGCATTCAAACAGGCTTTGACCAAGGACGACTTGCCAGTGCCCCGCGCGCCGGTGAGCAAGACGTTGTTGGCCGGTAATCCACGCACAAATTGCTGGGTGTTGCGTTGGATTTTTTCTTTTTGGCCGTCGATCTCGTGCAAGTCGTCCCAGCGGATGTGGCTGACTTGACGCACCGGCTCCAACACACCATGGGCTTGACCCCGTTGGCGAAAACGAAACGCCACCGACGCCCCCCAATCGGGTTCGGCCAAGGGCTTGGGCATCACCGCCTCCCACCGGGTGAGGACCGCATCGATGCGGTCAATCAACCGGTCCCAAGGTCCATTGGTGCTCATGATCGGTAGTCGGCGTTGATGGTGACGTAGTCG